>NZ_JAVAYA010000001.1:0-484903 GCF_041954855.1 Agrobacterium sp. LR_9 | reverse complement strand
CTGTTTTTTTTTTTTCCAGCAGAAGACGGCATACGAGATGTAGCTCCTTCTCGTGGGCTGGGAGATGTGTATAAGAGCCCGGCCCTGCCGGGCATCTCCCCCCTTGAGGGGGAGATGCCCGGCAGGGCAGAGGGGGGTGAAGCTCCACACGCCTTCGGTCCGCTGTCAATTGACAATATCCAGAGCTTCTCCACCTTCCCTTGCCAAGGAACAGAACAGACGCCCGCCGCCCCCCCCCATCACGCCAGATATTTCTTGAAGAACTCCGTCGTCCGGCCCCAGGCGAGATCGGCAGCCGTCTTATCGTAGCGCGCCGAGGACGTGTCATTGTTGAAGGCGTGGTTGACGCCGTCATAGACGAAGATTTCAAAGGTCTTGCCGTTTTCCTCCAGCGCCTTCTTATAGGCGTCGATGCCGGCATTGATGCGCTCATCGAGACCCGCATAGTGCAAAAGCAGCGGCGCCTTGATGGCTGGTACATCGGCCGCGGGGGCCTGCTGGCCGTAATAGGCGACGCCGGCATTCAAACCTGCCGATTTGGTAGCGAAACGGTTGACCAGCCCGCCGCCCCAGCAGAAACCGACAGCACCGACCTTGCCATTCGCCCCCTGCCGGGCCGCAAGCCACACCCGGCCCGCTTCGGCATTGGCGACGGTCGCGTCCATGTCGAGACCGCTGAACATCTGCCGTGCCTTCTCCTCATCGGCGGGCGTGCCGCCCTGTGGTGAGAGGAAATCGACCGCAAGCGCCCTGAAACCGGCGAGCGCCACCCGTCTTGCCACGTCACGAATATGGTCGTTCAGACCACGGTTCTCGTGGATGACGATGACCGAGCCGATGGGACCGGAAACGGATTTCGGCGTAACGAGGTAACCCTTCATCTCGCCACCGGGGGCGGAATAGGTCACCTCCTCGGCGACGATCCTGTCGTCATCGGCCGCGATAACCGCCGCACGGGCGCTGTTGGCCGAAAGAAGCGGAGCGATGGCCGCCGCCGCTGCACCAGACCCGGCCAATACGGTGAGCTTTTCCATGAATTTGCGGCGATCGAGGCTGAGATGGGTATATTCATCGTAAGCGTCGATCATGGCCTGCGTGATCTTGGGCTTGTCCATCGCTCTATCCTCCTTGAACGCACGGATGCGGGAGGATAGCGCAGATCGCCCCGTGGGGAACGAGGCGGGGGCAAGCGACGCCACACATTTACGTGAGCGCCGCCAGCCAGTTTTCACATCAGGCAGCGAGGTCCACGACGATACGGCCGTCGATCTTGCCCTCTTCCATGCGGTGGAAGATATCGTTGATGTTTTCGAGCTTATCCCAGGAGAAATGGGCCGCCACCTTGCCTTCGCCGGCAAACGTCAGCGCTTCCTCCAGATCCTGCCGCGTGCCGACGATGGAGCCGCGCACCGTGATGCGCTTCAGCACCGTGTCGAACACCGGAATGGAGATGAAGCCTGGCGGCAGGCCGACAAGAGCCATGGTGCCCTTGGAGCGCAGGAAGCCGTAAGCCTGCTCCATGGCCTTGGGCGACACCGCCGTCACCAGCGCGCCGTGGACGCCGCCGGTCGCCTTCTGCACCTGCTCCACCGCATCTGGCGCGCGGCCATTGACGGTGACATCGGCTCCGAGTTTCTTCGCAAGCGCCAGCTTGTCGTCGAAAATATCGGCGGCCACGACATGCATGCCCATGGCCTTGGCATATTGCACGGCCATGTGGCCAAGCCCGCCAATGCCTGAAATGACCACCCACTCACCGGGCCTGACTTCGGTTTCCTTCAGCCCCTTATAGACGGTGACGCCGGCGCAAAGCACCGGTGCGGCCGGGCCGAAATCGAGATTATCCGGCAGGCGGCCGACGAATTTCGGATCGGCGAGGCCGTATTCCGCAAAGCTGCCATTGACGGAATAGCCGGAATTCTTCTGGCTCGGGCAAAGCGTCTCCCAGCCCGTGCGGCAGGGAATGCAGCATCCGCAGGCGGTGTAGAGCCAGGGCGTGCCGGCGCGGTCGCCTTCCTTGATGCCGGTGACGCCAGCGCCGATCTTGGCGACATAACCGACGCCTTCATGGCCGGGGATGAAGGGCGGGTTGGGTTTGACCGGCCAGTCGCCGGTTGCGGCGTGCAGGTCGGTGTGGCAAATGCCCGTCGCCTTGTAGTTGATGAGAATTTCACCCGGGCCGGGATCCGGTATCGCCACTTCCTCGATGGTCAGCGGTTTTCCAAACGCGCGGACGACGGCTGCCTTCATTGTCTTAGCCATGACATACTCCCTAATCTCTGCTCGCCTGGAATCCTCGACGGCAGGCAGAGATTAACGGGGATGGGGCGTCATGGAATTGACCCATCGCAAATCGGAGCATTTTGCAAGGCGGGATTGTCTCACTTATGAGGCAACCTCACGGTGCTGATTTACTCCAGCGCCAACCATATGGCGAGCCACGCCCACAGGCAGACGACCAGCGCAAAGCCGATGCCGAACAATGCGCCACGCTGACGCAGGCGGTTGCTGGTGACGTGGACATAGGAATGGGCATAACGCGAGAGCACGAACAGCCATGCCAGAACGACGGTGACGATATTGTCCGCATCCGTGATGTAGAGCAGCAGGGAGGCGATGTGGAACAACACCGGCAGTTCGAACTGATTGGCGATGTTGCGGTTCACCAGATGGCTTTCACGCGCCTCTTCGTCCCGGTCGCGCAGCTTGATCGCCGATTCGCGATCCTTGAAGGTGTATTTGTTACGCCGGATGATCAGGAGCGCATAAAGGCAAAAGACCAGAAAGACATGGGCGATCATCGGCCAGAACATTGCGGTCGTGGGTGACATGCTTTCTTCTCCAATCATGAAAACGCTCCCCGATCCGGCATGAATCGGGGAGCGCCAAATACTCAGTATCCTTTTACGGATTCGCCTCGAAAGATCAAACCGCGCCGGGGTAGTTCGGGCTTTCGCGGGTAATCGTCACGTCATGGGCGTGGCTTTCGCGCAGGCCCGCGCTGGAGATGCGAACGAAGGTGGCGCGCTCCTGGAATTCCTTGATGTTGCTGCCGCCGACATAACCCATGGCGGCTTTCAGGCCACCTGCCAGCTGGTGCAGGACGCCGGAAACCGGGCCCTTATAGGGAACCTGACCTTCGATGCCTTCCGGAACGAGCTTCAGCGTGTCGCGTACTTCCGCCTGGAAATAACGGTCTGCCGAGCCGCGCGCCATGGCGCCCACGGAGCCCATGCCGCGATAGGCCTTGAAGGAACGGCCCTGGTAGAGGAACACTTCGCCCGGGCTTTCATCCGTGCCGGCAAGCAGCGAGCCGATCATGACGGCGGAAGCGCCGGCGGCGATTGCCTTGGCCAGATCGCCCGAGAACTTGATACCGCCATCGGCGATGACAGGAATATCAGCCGCATTGGCGACTTCAACCGACGACATGATAGCCGCAAGCTGCGGAACGCCGACGCCGGCGACGATGCGGGTGGTGCAGATGGAGCCGGGGCCGATACCGACCTTGACGCCATCGGCGCCGGCATCGATCAGCGCCTTGGTGCCGTCGGCGGTGGCGACATTGCCGGCGATGATGCGAACCGAGTTCGACATCTTCTTGACCTGCGAGACGGCATCCAGCACGCGCTGCGAATGGCCATGCGCGGTATCGACGACCAGAAGGTCGACGCCGGCATCGATGAGGCGCTCGGCGCGCTCGATGGCGTCAGCGCCGACGCTGATGGCGGCAGCGGCGCGAAGGCGACCCTGCGCATCCTTGGTGGCGTTGGGGTTCAGCTGCGACTTCTCGATATCCTTGACGGTGATGAGGCCGACGCAGTTGCCCTTGGCATCCACAACCAGCAGCTTTTCGATACGGTGCTTGTGCAGCAGACGGCGCGCTTCCTGCTGATCGACGCTGCTTTCCTTGACCGTGACCAGGTTTTCGCGGGTCATCAGTTCGTAAATCTTCTGCTGCGGATCGGAGGCGAAGCGCACGTCGCGGTTGGTCAGAATGCCGACCAGACGGCCGTTCTTGTGGCCGCCGGAACCGCCGTTTTCAACGACCGGAATACCGGAAATGCCATGCGCCTTCATCAAGGCCTGTGCTTCAGCAAGCGTCGCATCCGGGCCGATGGTGACCGGGTTGACGACCATGCCGCTTTCGAACTTCTTCACCTGCCGTACTTCTTCGGCCTGCTCGATGGGGGTCAGGTTGCGGTGGATGACACCGATGCCGCCGGCCTGGGCCATGGCGATGGCGAGGCGGCCTTCGGTAACCGTATCCATGGCGGAAGAGAGGATCGGCAGGTTGAGATCGATATCGCGGGCAATGCGCGTGGCGATATTCGTCTGTCCCGGCATGACTTCGGAATGTCCGGGTTGCAGCAACACATCGTCAAATGTGAGAGCGTCCAAACCAGTGGGTGTTTGAATGATGCGTGCCATGACCAAATTCCTTCATACTGAAAATGCGTGGCCGTTCCGGAACGAAAAGTTCACCCCGGCGCCCTGCAAGGATTGCTTGGAAGTTGGCGAGGGCTGGTAACACGTTCATGACAGGAAGGGAATAGAAAAAACCCGGAATCGGCTTCCGGGCTTTCTTTGTTGCTGCATTGCAGCAGATATCAGATGTCGAACTGATAGGATTTCGGCACGAAACGATAGCCGGTATCCAGCTTCTCCGCGTAACCGACCGCCGGGAAAGGCATGTGATACCCAAGGAAAGGCAAACGGTCGGTGGCGATCATGTCGTAGACCTTCTTGCGGGTCGCGGCGGCGGCCGCCTTGTCCATGTCGAACTTCACCTCCCAGTCTGGCTTCTGCAGGGAAAGGACGAAATGGTTGGCCGTATCCGCTGTCAGGATGAGTTGTTTGCCTTCCGATTCGACACGGAAAATCATGTGACCAGGCGAATGACCGAAGGCCGCCACACCGGTGATCCCGGATACGACACTGGCGCCGTCGCCAATGAAGGTCGCCTTTTCCGCCAGCGGCTTGACGTTCGTGAGAACGCCCTTGTGACCGCCTTCCGCAGGCGTGCCGACACGTTTCTCATCCGTCCAGAAATCATATTCCGCCTGACCGAACACGTAGCGCGCCTTGGAAAAAGCCGGAGCACCCTTTTCCATCAGCCCACCGATATGGTCGCCATGCATGTGGGTCAGCACCACCACGGTCACATCTTCCGGCGTATAACCGGCGGCCGCCATGCCCTCGATCAACCGGCCATTGCCCGCACCGCGCCCGGCCTCACCGAAACCGGTATCGAACAGCACGAGATCCGTGCCGGTATTGACGAGGACCGGCGAGAAGGAATTGACGAATTGCTCCTTCGGCAGAAAATTGTCTTCCAGCAATTTTCCGACCGTCTCCGCCGACTGATCGGTCCCGAAGGTCTCGCCGGGATTGGGAGCCGCGCGTGCGCCATCCTTCACCACCAGCACTTCGAAATTGCCGAGCTTGAAGCGGTTGGTTTCAGGCGGCATCGCGTGTTCTATCTCCATGGAGGTTTGCGGCTGGCTGGTCTGGGCCGTTGCCGTGCGCGCCATCAACAGCGGCGCACCGAGAACGCTTGCGCCCGCCGCACCGATGAGGCCGCGTCTGCTCATGTTCAAGGATTGGGTCATCATCTTTCTCCCGATATCGCCAACTGGCCGTGATCGCCAACTGAACCATGCCAACGGACAATAGAGCGATAAAGTTGCAAGAAAACCGGCCTCACGCAGGTTTGATCGGAACTTGAGAAATTGATAATTAACGTGTTGGCAAGCCCGCTTATCAGGCGTAGGAGGAACGGCGATATCCTTTGTCGCAGCGGAAAGCCGCAGGCAGCCTCATGAACCGCATCATTCCCCTCATCCTGGCAGTCGCTCTCTTCATGGAGCAGATGGACTCCACCGTCATCGCCACCTCGCTGCCGGCAATTGCCGCCGACCTTCATGTCGGCCCGATCACGCTCAAGCTCGCATTGACGGCCTATATGGTGGCGCTGGCGATCTTCATTCCCATCAGCGGCTGGATGGCCGACAAATACGGCGCGAAGAAAATCTTCCGTTTCGCCATCGGCGTCTTCGTGGTGGGGTCGATCTGCTGCGCGGTGTCGTCCTCGGTGTTCGAATTCGTGCTCTCGCGCTTCTTGCAGGGCATGGGCGGGGCGATGATGACGCCCGTCGGCCGCCTTGTGCTTTTGCGCACGACCAAGCGCAGCGAACTCGTCTCCGCCATGGCGCTGCTGACAATTCCGGGGCTGGTGGGACCGCTGACCGGCCCACCCATCGGCGGCTTCATCACCACCTATTTTTCATGGCACTGGATTTTTCTGATCAATGTGCCGATCGGCGTCATCGGCATTTGGCTCTCGACGATCTTCCTGCCGGAAATCGAAACCACCAACCCGCCGCCGATGGATGGCAAAGGCTTCGTGCTGTCAGGCATCGCCGCCTCCGGTGTGGTGTTCGGCCTCTCCGTCGTCAGCCTGCCGGCGCTGCCGCCGGCCATCGGCATCGCCTCGACGATCATCGGTTTCATCTGCGGTTTTCTTTATCTGCGCCACGCCGCGCGCCACCCCGCCCCCATTCTCGATTTTCGCATATTCCAGAACGCGACCTTCCGGGCGGCGTCCGTCGGCGGCACCGTTTTCCGCATTTCCACGGGCGCCATACCCTTCCTGATGCCGCTGATGCTGCAGATCGGTTTCGGGCTCAATCCGTTCCAGTCGGGCATGATCACCTTTGCCGGCGCAATCGGCGCGATCACCACGAAATTCATGGCCAAGCGGGTGTTTGCGGCAACCGGATTCCGCTCGACACTGATCGGGGCCGGCATCGTCGGCGCCTGCACCACGCTCGCCAACAGCTTCTTCACCCCGGAAACGCCTTATCCGCTGATCATGATCTTCCTTGTGACAGCGGGATTTGCCCGGTCCTTCTTCTTCACCGGATCGAATGCGCTCAGCTATTCCGACATCGAGGACAGTCAGGCCAGCCAGGCGACTTCGATGGCGTCGGTGCTGCAGCAGATCAGCCTGGCGCTGGGTGTGGCTTTCGCCGCCTCCATTCTGGAAGTCAGCAGCATGATGTCCGGCACGCACCTGCAGCTCGCCGATTTCCACATCGCCTTCACCATCGTGGCGCTGGTATCGCTGTTCGCCATCGTGCCGATCATCCGCATGGACGGCAATGCCGGGGCGGCCGTCTCCGGCCACCGCGGCAAGGTCTCACAACCGGCGGAGTGATCAGTCTTCGGAAGCCTCTTCGGCTTCGGATGCGTCGGTCGGCTCGTTCTTGCGGCCCTTGAAGTGCTTGGCAAGCAGGAACATTTCCACCGATTCCGAGCGTGAGGACGCCGGCTTGATATGCAGAACCTGCTTGAAGTTCTTCTTCAGCATATCCAGCAATGCCTTTTCCGTGCCGCCCTGAAAGGTCTTCGCAAGGAAGTGACCGCCTTCCGCCAGCACCTGAACGGCGAAATCGGCCGCGACTTCGCACAGATGCATGGTGCGGATATGGTCGGTCTTCTGGTGACCGGTGGTCGGAGCGGCCATGTCCGACAGCACCAGATCGGGCGTGCCGCCAACGGCCTCCATCAGCTTTTCCGGCGCGGAGGGATCGAGGAAGTCGAGTTGCAGGATTTTCACGCCGGGAATGGGATCGATCTCGAGGAAATCGATGGCGGCGACGCGAATATCGTCCTCGGTGGAATCCGTCACCTTCGACGCGATCTGCGACCAGCTACCGGGGGCGGCGCCAAGGTCGATGATGCGGCGCGCGCCTTTGAGGATCTGGTGCTTGTCGTTGATTTCCAGGAGCTTGAAGGCCGCCCGGGCGCGATAGCCCTCAAGCCTGGCGCGCTGCACATAGGGGTCGTTGATATGACGTTCCAGCCAGCGGCGCGACGAGGCCTTGAGCTTGGTCTTCTTGACCTTCTGGCCGATCTTGCGGCCGGTGCGGTTGTTGCTTGTCGGCGCCTTGCTCATGTCAAACCTTCCGTCCTGTCCTGCCGTGTCATCTGCATGCGCCTGATGCGGTTGCGCCGCCATGCGCCGTCATCCGCCATCATATCCGTCAAAAGGCCTTCGCGCAGACCGCGATCCGCCACGCGCATACGGCGTGCCGGCCAGCGGCGGCGAATGGCCTCGAGAATGGCGCAGCCGGCCAGAACCAGATCGGCCCTGTCAGGCCCGATGCAGGCATTGGCGGCGCGGCCGGCGAAATCCCATGCCAGCAACTTGTCCTGCATCGCCGTAACCTCGGCATCGGAAAGCCAGAGGCCATCCACCTTGCGGCGATCGTATCGTGGCAGATCGAGATGGACGCCGGCAAGCGTCGTGACCGTGCCCGAAGTTCCGATAAGATGAAAATCCTCGTGATGGGTTTGCGGCGCGAGAGGCGGGCAATGGAAGGCATCGAGCAACCCTTCGACTTCCCGCACCATCGCGGCGAAGACGTCCGGCGTCACATCGCGCCCGCCATGGCGTTCCGAGAGCGTGACGACACCGACCGGCAACGAGGTCCAGTGGGTGATGTGATTGGCGAGCCGGTTCGAGCGATTTTCCCCGACCTTGATGACGGCGATTTCCGACGATCCGCCACCGATATCGAACAGCACGACCGAACGCGCCTCGCGCCCAACGAGAGAGGCGCAGCCAGACACCGCAAGGCGGGCTTCCGTCTCGCGGCTGATGATTTCGAGCTTCAGGCCCGTTTCCCGCGTGACACGCGCCAGAAATTCCTCGCCATTCGACGCAGCGCGGCAGGCCTCGGTGGCGATGAGCCGCATGCGCCTGATCGGGCGACCGGAGAGTTTCGCGGAGCAGACTTTCAGAGCCTCGACAGCTCGATCCATGGCGTCGTCGGACAGCCGGCCGCTCGACACCAGCCCCTCGCCCAGCCGGACGATGCGCGAAAAGGCATCGACGACCCGAAACTGACCGGGCCGCGTCGGCTGCGCGATCAGAAGCCGGCAATTATTGGTGCCGAGATCGAGCGCGGCATACATATCCACCGGCGGCTCCTGGCCATGTTCATGCTGGCGGCCTGCGTGGCGAGCGGATATTTCGGATTGCCGGTGCGGTTCCTGCCCGGCCCCATTAGCGCGACCATTCTGCTTGCCGACATGTTTCGGCGCATGGGTTGGAACCAGCGGACGGCCCTGTGGGTCGCGGCTGCGCGGATCGCGGTGACCACGCTTGCGGTGGCGCGACTTTCGCCCTGCGCCTGGCGGCACGGCGGATGGATTGGCAGCATCTGTTGCGGCTGGAGCCTGCGCCGGCACGGTGGAAGCTGAGGCAGCCTGCTGAGAAGCACCCTTGCCGCGAGAGCGCCTGCGGCGCTTTCTCTTGCGCGGCTCGGCATCCGGCTCAAGAGCCGATGCATAGGAGGAACCGGCCGGAACATCCGCGGCAACATCATGCGACAGCACAGCAGCGTCACGGGGCTGACCGTCACGCTTGTGTTTCTTGCCACGACGGGATCGCTTCGCTTTCCCTTTGTTCGCCACCGACGCCCCTTGTTCCGACGGCTTTGAGCCGTTTCCGGGGTCGATCACTGTCTTGTCCATTTCGCCGCGCACAAGCGTAGACGCTATGCTGCTGGCTTTCATAAGGTTTCGTTGGGCGGACAATACCAGCGCAAGCGATTTTAGCCAAATGGTTTTTGCCGGGCGGCGTGTCGCAAAGCTCACACGTCACCAAGGTTGCGTGGGAACCACCACGGACATGGCAATAATTTTGAGGATTTTCGGAAATCGGGAGGTGCCTGCGCGGACCGGTCTGGATAAAGTATTCCCCTCTCCCGGAAAGTCCTTGTGACGCATAACTTACTGGGAGAGGGGAATGGTACGGTTGAGTGGGGTCGAACCACCGACCTCAGGTGCCACAAACCTGCGCTCTAACCAACTGAGCTACAACCGCACATGAAACGCCGAAGCGGCGTCACGGGGGGTGACATAAAAGGTGTTTTCCCCATTTGCAAGTGCCTCTTCGAATTTTGCGAAAAAAGGCTGAGAAAGGCAAGTGCTTTTCAAGGGGCCGGGCTGACATAAAGAGGCCGCAGCGGCCTGTTGATGTTAACTCTATTTGGCGATTCATCCGGCGGATGGTGGACCGGACCGCGCTGTGAAGTTATTTAAAATTCTGTTAACGTGATGCCTCGGCGGGTTTACGTTTAGAGCTTCATGAGGAAGCCGAAAAGCCCGCAAGGTCCGGTAGTGCCAGAATAGGTTTCGACATGCCCGCCGTCCAGTATCCCTTTATCGATATCGCAGTGCATGAACGGGTGCGTGAAGGTTTCGGGCGTGGCGAGGCCATGGCGTTGTTCTCGCTCGACCTTAAAAACGCCCTTTGGGCCAATGGCCGGGGTGCGGCGCTGTTCGGCACGCCGATGGTTTATGATTTTCTGGAACAGGGCCCGAAACCGCAGGACGTGACCTTCCGGCAACTGGCAGCCACGGCGGCGCGGCTTTCCAAAGCAGGCGATAGCCTGCCGTTTACCATTCGCATCACATCGGGTTTCCGCAGCCTTGCCGTTACGGCGCGCGCGGAAATCATCGAGGCCGAGCCCGGACAGCCCGCCATCCTGTTTTCCGCCCTCACCGACCAAGTCGCACCCGACACGGCGGAATGCGCTCGGCGCATGATCGAAGGTTTCGACGACCCCGATATCCATATGGCGGTTCTGAACGGCGAGAACGAGATTGTCGCCGCCTCGCCCGGCTTTTCGTCGCTGGGCATCACGCCGCACACGGCGCGGACACTGGTGAAAATGGCAGCCGGACAGTCCGGCCATCTCGTCAAGCGGCCGGTGCCGACCGGCAAGGGCTATCTGCCCGCCGCCACCGGCCAGATTGCGGCATCGCCCGAACTGAACCTGATGTTCGTGGTCGAAACCGCGCTGGGCACACTCGATCCCGTCAATGGTTTCGCAGAAGACAGGCCGCAGGAAACGCCAGCCGCCGCCGAGCCCGCCCTGCCGGTTGCGGAGGTCGCGCCTGTTGCCGCTGCAACCTCCTTCGATTCCGTGCTCGATGCCGTCGCTGGCATCGAGGATGTGGAAGAGGTGCAGGAACTGCCGGCCGATTTCGAAGAGGATGAGAACAGCCTTCTGTCATTGCCGGAAATCGGAGCGGAGACCCCGGCGGCGATTTTCGCGCAGGACGCCGACGCCGCGGCACATGTGGCGATGACCGACGACATCGCCGATCTTTTCGAACTCGATGAGGATGAAGCAGAAGCTCCCTTAACCGAGCGGGCAATCGCCGATGCCCCTGCCGAAGAGACCCGGATCGAAGAAAACGCAGTCGCGGACGATGAAATCGTTGAAACCGCGCCGTCAGACGCTGCTCCTGCGGCGGATGAGGAGATAACGGCGGAGGCGGAGACCGAGGATACGGACATCGGCGCTGGCGCAGAAGCGCAGCCTTTTGTTTTCAATGCCGGTGCGCGCGCTTCCCGTTTCGTCTGGAAAATCGATGCGGAAGGACGCTTCAGTTCGATCTCGCATGAATTTGCAGAGGCTGTGGGCGCCAAGGCGGCTGCCGTGGAAGGCATGGGCTTTGCCGATGTCGCGGCCCTGTTCAATCTCGATCCCGACGGCAAGATCCGCGAGCTTCTCGGCCGTCGCGACACATGGTCGGGCAAGACGATCTACTGGCCGGTGGAAGGCACATCGCTAATGGTGCCGATCGATCTTGCCGCCCTGCCCACCTATACGCGCTCACGCGAATTCGACGGTTTCCGTGGTTTCGGCATCGTGCGGCTTGCCGATGCCACCGAAGACCCGCATGCCACCGGCCTGACCTTCCTCAACGGCGAAGAGGCCGATGCGGAAGCACTGCCGCAGCCCGCTATTGAGGATGAAAGCCACGAATTGCTGGCCTTTATCGATGAGGATGACGAGGCGGCGCAAGACGCCGGTTCCATCGCTGAGGACGAGGTCCCGGCAACGGAGGCCGATGCATCGGACGTGGTTTCGGCCGAAGAACAGCACCATGATTATACTCCCCCGGAATTCGAAGCGCCGGTTGCAGCACCCGCGCTGGAGCCAGCCTATTCCGACAAGGTCGTCCATCTGGAGGAGCGCCGCTCGCGCTCCCGCGAGGGGTTGACCGCAGGCGAGCAGGCCGCCTTCCGCGAAATCGGCCGGGCGCTTGCGTCGGCGGATGCTGCTTCCGAAGAAGACCGGGAAACGGATGCGGAAGCCATTTCCGCTGAGCCGACCATGCAGGATATCCAGCGGGATATCGATGCGGATGCTTCGGAAAGCGCGGCCTCCGAAACGGAAAATGACGACAGGGAAACCGAACCGGCGGAAGAAGACGATCTTTTCGCCGATTACGTTCGTGGCGAGCAGCCTGCGGCCATTCGCGCACCGGCGGATGAAAGCGGTTCCGACGAAAAGGAAGAGCCTGCGGCTGACGAGCGGCCGGCTGCCGATATTGCCGCCGCCATGGTCAGCCCGTCCGTTCGCCCCGCAAATGCCTTGACGGCCGAGACGCTGGACCAGATGCCCGTGGCGCTTCTGGTGCATGCCGGCGACAGGCTGATCCACGCCAACCCGGATTTCCTGCGCTTGACGGGCTATGGCTCTCTCGCCGAGCTCGAAGAGGTGGGCGGTCTGGAAGCGCTGCTGCAGCGGCAGGAGCTGGAGGAGATGCCGGACAACGAAGGCGGCATGGTGGTCGTCAGCTCTGACAACGACATCATTCCCGTCAAGGCGCGGTTGCAGTCCATTCGCTGGGAAGAAACCAAGGCGCTGATGCTGTCGCTGGTGCCGCTTGAGGAAAAGCAGGCGCCGGTTGCGGCCGCCAACGAAAATATTGCTGCCGGCGATGCCGAAAATGCGGAAGCAGGCAGCCTCTCCCTGTTGCAGGGCGAAGTGGAGGAACTGCATTCCATTCTGGAAACGGCCACCGACGGCGTGGTGCTTCTGGGAGACGAAGGCGAAATCCGCTCGCTCAACCGTTCCGCCAGCGCACTGTTCAACTATGACAATGGTGAAATCGCCGGCAAACCTTTCGTCACCCTCTTTGCCCATGAGAGCCAGCGCGCCGTGCTGGATTATCTCTCCGGTCTCGCCAATAACGGTGTCGCCAGCGTGCTGAATGACGGCCGCGAAGTGATCGGCCGCGAAGCATCCGGCGGCTTCCTGCCGCTGTTCATGACCATCGGCCGGCTGAAATCTTCGCATGGCTATTGCGCGGTTATCCGCGACATCACCCAGTGGAAGCGCACCGAAGAAGAACTGCGCAACGCCAAGCGGGCGGCGGAAACCGCCAATGCCCACAAGACCGACTTCCTGGCGCGCGTCAGCCATGAAATCCGCACGCCGCTCAATGCCATCATCGGCTTTGCCGACATGATGGCGACCGAACGTTTCGGGCCGATCGGCCATCCGCGTTATGTGGAATATGCCAATGATATCGGCCGTTCCGGCCGGCATGTGCTCGACATCGTCAATGATCTGCTCGATATTTCCAAGATCGAGGCCGGGCAGATGGATGTGGATTTCGTCGCCGTGCCGCTCAACGAAACGGTCGCCGAGGCGGTCTCGCTGGTGCAGCCGCAGGCCAACAACCAGCGCGTCATCATCCGCACCGCACTTGCGCAATCCGTGCCGCAGATCGTCGCGGACCTGCGCTCGATCAAGCAGATCGTGCTGAACATCCTGTCGAACGCGATCCGCTTCACGCCGTCCGGCGGCCAGATCGTGGTATCCACCGCCTATGAGGCCAATGGCAGCGTGTCGCTGCGCATTCGCGACACCGGCATCGGCATGACACGGGCGGAACTGGAACAGGCCATGAAGCCGTTCCGGCAGGTGGCCTCCTCCGGCAAGCGCGTGCGCGGCGACGGCACCGGGCTCGGCCTGCCGCTGACCAAGGCGATGGTAGATGCCAACCGGGCGAATTTCTCCATCACCTCCACGCCGAATGAAGGCACGCTGGTGGAAATCACCTTTCCCTCGCAGCGGGTTCTTGCCAACTGAGGCCATGCGGGCGTAGCAATGCGGAGGCCGCCGGCACGATGGTCGCCGGTTGAGGCCTTTGCACGACAGTAGACTGGCATGTCCATGACGGTTTCCCTTCCGGCAACAAGACGCTTCTCGGTGTTGCCCATCACGGCGGTCATCGTCGCGGCCATTGCCGCCATGCCCATTCTGGCAATTTTCTGGCTGGCGCTGACCGGCAGCACGGAAGGATGGCAGCATCTTCTCGCCAATGTCCTGCCGCGCGCCGGGTTTCGCACCTTCCTGCTCCTGGGGATGACGGCCGCGACGACGGCTTTCTTCGGCATCGTCTGCGCCTGGCTTGTCACCACATTCGAATTTCCGCTGAGGCGGTTATTGTCCGCGACGCTCGTGCTGCCGCTCGCCATCCCCTCCTATCTCGCCGCCTATGCGTTCGGCGAGTTTCTCGACTTTACCGGCCCGGTGCAAAGCGCGTTGCGCGCCGCTTTCGGTTATCACAGCATCCGCGATTACTGGTTTCCAGACATACGCTCGCTCGGCGGTGCGGTGATCGTTCTCAGTTCGGTCCTCTATCCTTACGTTTATCTCTCGGCCCGCGCCGCCTTTTCCATGCAGGGACGGTTTGCGGCCGAAGCGGCCCGCACGCTCGGCGCAAAACCGCTGAACGTGTTTTTCTCCGTGCAATTGCCGATGGCCCGGCCGGCCATCGCCATCGGGCTTTCTCTGGTCCTGATGGAAACGCTGAACGATATCGGCGCGGTTGAATATCTCGGCGTCCAGACGCTGACCTTCACCATCTACGAAACCTGGCTCAATCGCGGCAATCTCGCCAATGCGACGCAGATCGCCGCCGTCATCCTCGTCATCGTCGGTGCGCTGATCGTCATCGAACGCAATGCCCGTGAAAAACAGCGCTTCGGCGCGCCGAAAGCGACAAGCATGGCGCAGCGTCACCGGCTGAAGGCGCTCACCGGCTGGCGGCGGTGGGGTGCAAGCCTTTTCTGCTTCGTTCCCGTGGCGAGCGGCTTTTTCATTCCCGTCATCGTGCTGGGCGGTTACGCCGCGAGGAGGCTCGATGCGCTGTTTGCGCCGAAGCTTCTGAAAGCACTCGGACACAGTCTCGAAGTCTCGCTTTCCGCCGCCTTCGTGACGCTGATTGCCGCTTTCGTGTTTTCCTATGCCATCCGCACCGAGCGCTCGCGCACCTCGAAGGTGGCCGCCCGCTTCGGCTCCATGGGATATGGCGTGCCGGGAACCGTGCTCGCCATCGGGGTGCTCATTCCGCTGGCCAGTCTCGACAATGGCGTCGATGGCTTCATCCGCGCACATTTCGGCTTTTCCACCGGGCTGCTGCTCTCCGGCACCGCCTTCGCCATCATTTACGCCCATGCCGTGCGCTTCATGACCATGGCGGAAGGCACGCTCGATGCTGGTTTCCAGAAGCTTTCGCCGCATATCGACATGGCCTCGCGGACGCTTGGGCGCAACCGGGCGCAGACGCTGTTCAAGGTGCTGTTGCCGAACATGCGGCCCGCGGCGCTGACGGCTTTTCTTCTCGTCCTGATCGAATCCATGAAGGAATTGCCGGCCACCATCCTGCTTCGGCCTTTCGGTTTCAACACGCTGGCCACGCTGGTTTATGAGGATGCATCGCGCTCAAGGGTGCAGGATGCGGCCGTGCCGGCGATCATCATCATCATTGCCGGGCTTATTCCCGTGCTGCTCGTCTCGAAATCGATGGATCATCCAGAAAACCGCTGAGTGGCACGGGCCTTTGCGGCAAAAAGAAAGGCGGCCTTACGGCCGCCTGGATAAGTTGTGCTTTTCAACGAGAGAAAGGGGGACAATCTCGCCAGATGGAAATTATCAGTCCCGGCTATCAAAAATTTGACGGCCCTGCGTTGGGTTTACTTTCCGCCAACTCCTATTAACAAGCGGTTAAAACCAAAATCGATCAATTACCGACGAAAATTCCTATTCTGAGACCGTAAAGCGCCGAAACTAAATTAACAGTTTCTACTTTTCTCGCGATTTCAACAGTAACGCGTAAAAATCAACGCGGGATATTCGATCAGTTCCGTGCCGCCGCATGTTCGTCCCGCATCCGCTGCAATTCGGTGCGTTTGGAAGCGATGGAGGCGACGATCACGCCGATGGTGACAAGCCCGATCAGGATCGTGCAGATGGCGTTGATTTCCGGCGTCACACCAAGGCGAACCTGCGAATAGATCTTGATCGGCAGCGTGGTTGCACCGGGGCCGGTGGCGAAGCTGGCGATCACCAGATCGTCCAGCGAAAGGGTGAAGGCCAGCATCCAGCCGGCAATGACCGCGGGGAAGATGAGCGGCAGGGTGATGCGAAAGAAGGTTTTGACCGGCGGGCAGCCGAGATCGAGCGCGGCTTCCTCGAGACTGCGATCAAAGGTCAGGAGCCGGGACTGCACGACGATCGCCACGTAACACATGGTGAAAGTCGTATGGGCGATGACCACCGTCCAGAAACCGCGATCCACCCCGACGGCCACGAAGAGCAGCAGCAGCGACAGGCCGGTGATGACTTCCGGCATGACGAGCGGCGCATAGATCATGCCGGAAAACAGCACCCGGCCCGGAAATCGCGCGAACCGCGTCAGCGACAGCGCCGCCAGCGTTCCGAGGATGGTGCCGATGGTGGCGCTGAGGATACCGACACGCAACGTTACCCAGGCCGCATCCATCAGCCCCTCGTTCGACCACATGGAGCGGTACCATTGCAGCGAGAAACCGCCCCAGACGGTGACGAGCTTCGAGGCGTTGAAGGAATAAACGATCAGGATGATGATCGGGATATAAAGAAAGGCAAAACCGAGGGTGAGGACGGTGATGTCGAATTTTCCGCGCTTCATGGTCTCACCCCACCTTCTTCTGCTGGTTCTGGAAGATGGCGATGGGTACCACCAGCAACAACAGCAGCAACACGGCGACGGCGGATGCCAGGGGCCAGTCGCGGTTGCCGAAGAATTCCGTCCACAGCGTCTTGCCGATCATCAGCGTCTGGGCGCCGCCAAGCAGATCGGGGATGACGAATTCCCCTGTTATCGGAATAAAGCAGATCATCGAGCCGGCCACGACGCCCGGCAGCGACAGCGGGAAGGTGATCTTCCAGAAGGCCTTCCATGGCGGGCAGCCGAGATCGGCGGCCGCTTCCAGCAGCGTATTGTCGAGCTTTTCCAGCGCCGAATAGAGCGGCAGCACCATGAAGGGCAGATAGGAATAAACGATGCCGATGAAGATCGCCGTCTCGGTGCGGAAGATATTGACCTGCTGGTCCGGCCCGAGAAGACCGAGCCATTGGAACAGCACCGTCAGCAGGCCTTCTGGCTTCAGAATGCCGATCCAGGCGTAAACGCGGATCAGGAACGAGGTCCAGAACGGCAGGATCACCAGCATCACCAGTGTCGGGCGAATGGAAGAGGGCGCGCGCGCCATGGCGAGCGCCATGGGATAACCGATCAGCAAAAGCAGAAAGGTGGAGATGAAGGCGATGCGCAGCGATGATAGATAGGCGTCGATGTAAAGCGGGTCTTCCGTCAGGAAGAGGTAGTTTTCAAAATCCAGTTCGGAGAAGAAGGCGCCGAGTTTCGAAAACCCTTCGAAGACCGGCGTATAGGGCGGCATGGAGATCGCCGTATCCGACAGCGAGATTTTGAAGATGATGAAAAACGGTGCTGCAAAGAATAACAGCAGCCAGAAATAGGGAACCGCGACGACCAGCCAGCGCCAGGGGCTTTGCCGGTTTTCAGGAGTGGTGATCGCCATGAAAGCCTCCCTCAGCGTGTCAGGACAAGACCTGAATCCGGTTTCCAGTTCAGCCACACCATATCGCCGAAGGTGATCGGGCGGTCGACGAGACGCGAGACATTCGCCTGCGCGGCGCGAATGACGCGGCCATCGGCAAGCTTGACGATGAAGACGGAGAAGTCGCCGAGATAGCCGATATCCCAGACCTCGCCATAGGCGGAATTGATGCTGCTATCGGCGGGCTGATCGAGCGAGATGCGGACCTTTTCCGGGCGGATGGCGAAAGCCACCTGGCTGCCGGTTGCAGCGGCGCATTCCTGCTCCACCGCCACCTTCAGCCCTTCGCAATCCAGCGTCACCAGACCCGGTTTGCCGATATCGGAAGCATTGGCGACGACATTGGCGTCGAAAATATTGATATCGCCGATGAAATCCGCCACGTAGCGGCTGTTCGGCGCTTCGTAAATCTCGGCCGGCGTCGCCACCTGCACGACATTGCCCTTGTCCATCACCGCAATCCGGTCCGAGACCGTCATCGCCTCTTCCTGATCGTGGGTGACGATGAGGAAGGTGAGACCGAGATTGGTCTGGATGTCCATCAGTTCGAATTGCGTTTCCTCACGCAGCTTCTTGTCGAGCGCGCCGAGCGGCTCATCGAGAAGAAGCACCTTCGGCCGCTTGGCAAGCGACCGGGCGAGCGCCACGCGCTGCCGCTGGCCGCCGGAAAGCTGGCTGGGCTTGCGTTTGGCGAACTCACTGAGTTTGACCAGCCGCAGCATTTCCTCGACGCGCGAGGCGATTTCCGCTTTTGGCAGGCCGTCCTGTTCGAGACCGAAGGCGATGTTTTTTTCCACCGACATATGCGGGAAAAGCGCGTAGGACTGGAACATCATGTTGGTGGGGCGCTTATAGGGCGGCACGCCGGAAATATCCTTGCCCTGCAGCAGGATGCGGCCTTCGGTCGGTTCCTCGAAACCGGCCAGCATGCGCATCAGCGTGGTCTTGCCGCAGCCGGAGGGACCGAGCAGCGAGAAGAATTCGCGTTCATAGATATCGAGCGTCAGATTGTTGACGGCGACGAAATCGCCAAAACGTTTGGTGACGTTTTCAAAGCGGATGAAGGGCACCGCATCGGGATTGTCCCAAGGGCTAAATTTGCGTTTGACCGGCCCCAGAGTTTTCGCCATTCACCCTACCCTCAAATCCCGTTGGTCGTGTAGATTTGAGCATCGGATTTTCCGACTTTCGGTCCGATGCTTTGAGGCGGGCAGCGCCGGCAGGTAACGGAACCTGCCGGCAAAGGATCAGAGAAACAGGCCCGCCGGCCGTTCCTCAACCAGCGGGCGGAAGTGTCAGCTGCCGGTCTTTATCTGCGTCCAGACGCGGTTCAGGACGCGCTGTTCCTTCGGTCCGTAGGGCGAGATGGTGAAGAGCTTCTTCAGCGTCTCGGCATCGGGATAAACCGCCGGGTTCTTGGCGACGGCCTCATCCATCAGCGCCTGCGAGGCGAGGTTGCCATTCGCATACTGAACATAATTGGAAGCCTTGGCGATGACTTCCGGCCGCATCAGATAATTGATGAAGGCGTGGGCTTCCTCGACATTCTTGGCATCCGCCGGGATGGCAAGGTTGTCGAACCACATATAGGTGCCTTCCTTCGGAATGACGTAGTTCACCTCGACGCCGTTCTTGGCTTCCTCGGCGCGGCTTTTCGCCTGCAGGATATCGCCGGACCAGCCGATGGTGATGCAGCTGTCGCCGTTCGCCAGCTCATCGATGTAGGCGGAGGAGTTGAAGGTCTTCACATAGGGGCGAATCTTCATGTAGACGTCGCCGCCCGCCTCGAGATCGGCGGTTTCCTTGCTATCCGGATTCTTGCCGAGATAGTTCATGGCGATGGCGAAGGTCTCGTCCGACGCATCGAGAATATTGATGCCGCAGGATTTCAGCTTTTCGGCATTTTCCGGCTTGAAGAGAATATCCCAGCTATCGACCGGAACATCGCCAAGCGCCGCCTTCACCTTGGCGACATTATAGCCGATGCCGGTGGTGCCCCACATGTAGTTCACGGCATATTCGTTGCCGGGATCGTATTTGGCCAGACGCTCGGAAACCTCGGGCCACATGTTCTTCAGATTCGGCAACTTGGACTTGTCGAGTTTCTGGAACACGCCGGCATTGATCTGGCGGGCGAGGAAGGGCCCGGTCGGCACCACGACATCATAACCGGAGCTGCCGGCCAGAAGCTTGGTTTCCACAAGCTCGTTGCTGTCGAAAACGTCATAGACGACCTTGATGCCGGTTTCCTTGGTGAAATCGGCAAGGATCGATTCGTCGATATAATCCGACCAGTTATAGACGTGGACGACCTTCTCCTGGGCCATTGCCGAGCCTGCTGCAACGAGCGCGGTGGTGAGAGCCAAGGTCAGGCGGAGAGAACGGTTTTTCATGATGTCTCCTGTTAACGCATCCTCACGATGGGAGCGTGATCCCCTTTTTTGGGAGAGACTAGAAAGGAAAACAAAAGGGAGCAAGCGGGAAATGTGCAGCACAGCATTTTCAACCAAATGTGTTCCGGCCGGGAAAAAGCGAATGGAAACACCTACTGGAAGTCGAAAACACTGAGACCGGTGACCATTTCATCGAGCCCCAGCGGTCGCGTCAGCGGCGCTTCCGCCCGCGACAGACAGCCCTGCCTTTCGCACAGCCGGCACGAAGGCCCGACGGCGACGGGCGCGGCACCCGAAGCGGCCGGGCCATAGACGGTCTCTCCGGCCTGGGCGAGATCGCAGCCGAGAAGCACGGCGGTACGCCTCACCCTTTCGCCGAAACCCGCCTGAGGACCTTCCAGCGTGCGCGACACTGTGAGAAACGCGTCGCCATCCGGCATCTCCACCGCTTCCACCAGCACCTGTCCCGGCTGGGCGAAAGCGGCATGGATGTTGAGACGCGGACAGAGGCCGCCAAAACGCGCCCTTGGAAAACCGCCGGCCCCCGCAAGGCGGAAACGGTTGCCGGCATTATCGATCTCCATCAGGAAAAACGGGATCGCCGCGGCTGACGGCCGCTGCAGGCTGACAAGGCGGTTGGCTGCCTGTTCGAAAGAAACGTTGAAGCGCGACCGCAAAACCTCGAGATCGTATTTCGCCCGCTGGGAGGCGCTCAGGAATGCGCCATAGGGCATCATCAACGCATGGGCGGCGTAGCGCGCCAGTTCGAAGCGGGCGATGCGCCTCGCCTCCTCCCCTTTCAGGCCAAGCCCTTCGAGCTCCGTGCCGATTTCTTCGCGAAGCGCCAGGAGACAGGTCTCCATGGCCATTTCCCGCAATTGGTCCGGCTGCGACAGGCGTTCGGATAAAAACAGCCGCATGGAGTGGCGGTCATAACGCCGCCTGAGATTCGGCATGGCATGAACCGGCAGGGTGCGGACCACGATGCCGTGGTTTTTCTGAAGCCATGCACGAAGGCCGGAGGCGAGATCGTCGCCCGCCGACAGGTGTTTGTGGAGTTCTTCCGCCGCCGCATCGATGGCATGGAAATAAGCCGGCCGGTTTTCAAAGACGTGGCGCACCTCGTCGATCGGCAGGCGGGTGGAGGAGAGCGCCGTCTCGTGCCCCTCCCGCGCCAGAAGATCGGAGAGGTCGGAAAGGCGCTGTGCCTGCTCCCTATAGGCCCGGTAAAGCTTGAGGACACCGCTTGCCGCATTGGGCGCGGCATCGGCAACCTCGATCAGTTCCTGCGGTGATGGCACCTCACCCGCCAGCAGCGGATCGGCGAAGACCTCACGCAGCTGCCCGGCGGAACCGGCGCTTTCGCCCTGCAGGTCATCCAGATCGACCTTGTAGACGGAGGCAAGCTTCAAAAGCAGCTGCACCGTCAGCGGCCGCTGGTTGCGCTCTATGAGATTGAGATAGGACGGCGAAATCGCCAGCGCCTCGGCCATGGCCGTCTGCGTCAGCGCCAGACCATTGCGAATGCG
Organism: Agrobacterium sp. LR_9; assembly: GCF_041954855.1. Classification (NCBI taxonomy): domain Bacteria; kingdom Pseudomonadati; phylum Pseudomonadota; class Alphaproteobacteria; order Hyphomicrobiales; family Rhizobiaceae; genus Agrobacterium; species Agrobacterium sp. LR_9. The sequence continues at coordinate 463,196 of NZ_JAVAYA010000001.1, read as the reverse complement.
ACGCACGCGCGGGCCTGCAAAAATCTTGTTTTCCGACACCGCCTCACCTCCCCGTGCCTGCGAACTCATACAAAGCTGTTACAAACTCTGCGGGCGAAAGACTTTTACCAAATTTACAATTTTACAGCCCCCGCCTGTCACGCACACTACAGGATAACCTCTTTCAAGTCACTGTTTTTATGTTTGTTCTGGCACTCAAATCTCGAAAAATGTAAATGTAGTCACATCAAACGGCGCCATATGATGTTGAAAGACGGCCCGTTACGGAAACCGCATTTATCATGGGAGAGAGAAGTATGACGGATTTTTACAAGCTTGTTCCGGGCGCACCGCAGGGACGTTTCGACGGCATCGAGCGCACCTACACTGCCGCCGACGTGGAGCGGCTGCGCGGCTCCGTCGACATCCGCCATTCGCTGGCCGAGATGGGCGCGAACCGGCTATGGAAGTTGATCAACGAGGAGAATTTCGTCAATGCGCTTGGCGCGCTTTCCGGCAACCAGGCCATGCAGATGGTTCGCGCCGGGCTGAAGGCGATCTATCTCTCGGGCTGGCAGGTTGCTGCGGATGCCAATACGGCGTCGGCCATGTATCCGGACCAGTCGCTTTACCCTGCCAATGCCGCACCGGAGCTTGCAAAGCGTATCAACCGCACCCTGCAGCGCGCCGACCAGATCGAGACGGCGGAAGGCAAGGGCCTTTCGGTCGACACCTGGTTCGCGCCGATCGTTGCCGATGCGGAGGCCGGTTTCGGCGGACCGCTCAACGCCTTCGAGATCATGAAAGCCTTTATCGAGGCAGGTGCTGCGGGTGTTCACTATGAAGACCAGCTGGCATCGGAAAAGAAATGCGGCCATCTCGGCGGCAAGGTTCTGATCCCGACGGCGGCGCATATCCGTAACCTGACGGCGGCGCGGCTTGCGGCCGATGTCATGGGTGTGCCGACTCTGGTTATCGCCCGCACGGATGCGGAGGCCGCGAAGCTCCTGACCTCCGATATCGACGAGCGCGACCGTCCCTTCGTGGATTACGATGCCGGCCGCACCGTCGAGGGTTTCTATCAGGTCAAGAACGGTCTTGAGCCCTGCATCGCCCGCGCCGTTGCCTATGCGCCCTATTGCGACCTGATCTGGTGCGAAACCTCCAAGCCGGATCTCGAACAGGCGCGCAGGTTTGCGGAAGGCGTGCACAAGGTGCATCCGGGCAAGAAGCTCGCCTACAATTGCTCGCCGTCGTTCAACTGGAAAAAGAACCTCGATGACGCGACGATTGCCAAGTTCCAGCGCGAGCTGGGCGCGATGGGCTACAAGTTCCAGTTCATCACGCTTGCCGGTTTCCACCAGCTGAATTTCGGCATGTTCGAACTGGCACGCGGCTACAAGGATCGGCAGATGGCGGCCTATTCCGAGCTTCAGGAAGCGGAATTCGCAGCCGAGGCCAATGGTTACACCGCCACCAAGCACCAGCGAGAAGTCGGCACCGGCTATTTCGACGCCGTGTCTCTGGCGATTTCCGGCGGCACGTCTTCCACGACAGCCATGAAGGAATCCACCGAGCACGACCAGTTCCGCCCGGCGGCCGAATAAAATCGAGAAACTGCCCTTCCCGGTGACGGGAAGGGCTTGCAAACCGGATCAAGAACCCCAACCAATAATGAGAGGAGAAATGCCATGAATGCCCATAACCCCATCAAGACCCACGTCAAGGAACGCGCCGAGGAGCAGTCCTCCGCCATGACGCAGGATCAGCAGGCCGCCATCCGCATGCTGGCCAACGATCTGCACCGCCTCAACCAGGCCGTCATGAAAGCCGTCGAGGCCGGCGTTTCCGTCGAGCTGGTCCGCTCGGCCCGCCACCATGGCGGCGGCGGCAACTGGGGCGATCTGCTTATCCCCGTCATCGTCGCACAGGGAAGTGCCGCCGCCTGAAACGGCCTTCTTTCTATGCCGGGCGGCTCTTGCGCCCGGCATAGAGATCGGAATGGCTCTTGATCAGACGGGTCATCCGATCCGCCACCGTCCTGATATCGCGGCGGTGGCGATCGTCATTGTTCATGACGATCCATTGATTGTGGCGAAGCCTCTCCAGCTCTTCGCCTTCCCGAGCGAGCCGCGCATCCGCATCACCCACGAAACAGGGAAGCACCGCGACCCCCGCCCCGGCCAGCACCAGATCGAGAAGCGCCGTCGGACGGTTCACCGTTACCACGATCCCGTTGTTACGATTTTCATGGGGCCAGCGCAGATAGGTTGAAATGGCGTTTTCCTCCGCCACCGCCAGCCAACGGTCGGCGACGGAAACGGCGGCGTTGCGCAGCCTGTAGGGCGCATAGGCCACCTCCCCCGTCCGGATGGCGGCAAGGTTCTTTTCCTGTGGTTCGAAAGCGCGAATGCCGATATCGTTTTCGCGATGGGCCAGAGACGCCCTCTGTTCGGCAATGAAAAGGTCGATGCGGAAATCGTCGCGGTCGGTGCAGATGGCGGAGAAATTTCCGGTCAGCAGCCAGGCGTTCCAGGTGCCGACGGCAATGCGCACGACAGACGAGGCCGACGACGCCTTCTGCCATCCCTCGATGTCCCTCGCCGCATTCTCCATCGCCTGAAGCCGGTCGAACAGCGTGCGGCCGTCTGCCGTCAGGGCGTATCCCGTCTGGCTGCGCTGGAACAGCGCCTTGCCGATACGCCCCTCCAGCTCGACCATGCGTCGTCCCACCGTCGCGGGGCTCAAGCCCGTCAGTGACGCAGCACCCGTCAGGCCGCCGCTGCGTGACACATCGAGGAAAAGCTGATAGGAATCCCAAGTGACGTTTTTCATGGGTGAAAAACGTAGCGCATTTTTTTGCGCAGATAAATCAAAAAACGGCGTGCATCATGGCCCTCCGCATTAGAAGGAGAGCGACATGCACGCGATTTTTGCAGCACGGGCCATCATCGAAAACCAGCAGCCGCGCACACGGCGCGAAGCCATTTTGCAGGAAGAGAAATTTTATGCCGATATGGCGCAGGCATCTCGGCCGTGGCGGCTTTTCAGCGCGCTTATAAGCCGGGTGAAGGCGAAGAGCCGCGGATCAGTGAAAGAGAGCGACCAGGGCTGCCAGAGCACCGGCGGCGATGAGGCTCAGGCGAAAGGCCAGCTGACGGCTCTCGTTGTCAGTGCGGGCGATGGCAATGGCGCGAGGGCGGCGATGTGCAGATCTGTTCATGCGCGGGTTCCTGACGAAAAACTCAACCGACCCATGCCCTGTTGAGGGCCTCCAGCATGACATCATGTGCAGCGGGATCAGTGATCCGGCTTTGCTGGCATTTGGTCAGGATGACTCCGGGCCCGTTAACAGGTTGTTAAAAAGGGCGAAGAGGGACAATAAACTCAGCCAGCAAGTTTGGCGAGCAGGCTCATCATACTCCGTCACCCCGGACTAGGTCCGGGGTCCAGCCGACGCACGTCTGTGCGGCGAGAGTAGTCTTTTCAGCCCAAAGACTTGGGCTGACTGGATACCGGCTCAAGGCCGGTATGACGGAGGAGAAAGTTGCGAACTTACTCCATGGCCAGAGACAGTCACGCGAATTCGCCTGCCGCCTGCCCAGACGCCCAGGCCCACTGGAAATTATAGCCGCCCAGCCAGCCAGTCACATCCACGCATTCGCCGATGAAATAGAGGTTGGCCAGGGATTTCGCCGCCATGCTGCGGGAATCGAGGCCAGTCGTATCAACACCGCCAAGCGTGACTTCCGCCGTGCGATAGCCTTCGGAGCCGGCGGGCTTGATCTGCCAGTCCTGCACCTCATTCGCTAACGTCGTCAGAGCCTTGTCGGACATATCGGCAAGATTGCCGGTGAGGCCTGATTTTTCGACCACATGTTGGGCCAGCCGTTTCGGCAGGATTTCCGCAAGAGCCGTTTGGGCCGACTGTCGGCCGTTCTTCTGCTTCGCTTCCTTTAGCAAGGCGACTATATCGCGCGCCGGTTCCAGCTTGAGGCGGATCGTATCGCCCTCACGCCAGTAGGAGGAGATTTGCAGGATGGAAGGGCCGCTCAAACCGCGATGGGTAAAGAGCAGCGCTTCCTCAAAAGAGGTCTTGCCGTGGAAAACTTCTGCCGGGACCGCGACGCCGGCAAGCGGGCTCAGCTTTTCCAGCGAGCCGGGATCAAGCGTCAGCGGCACGAGGCCCGGACGGGTCTCGATGAGCTTGAGGCCGAACTGTTCGGCGATCTGATAGGCAAAACCGGTCGCGCCCATTTTCGGGATCGACTTGCCGCCCGTCGCCACAATGAGGCTTTCCGCTTCGATGACGCCGGCGGATGTCGTAACGCGAAAACGGGCGCCATCATGGGTGACGGCCGAGACTGACGTTTCGAGCCGCAGCTTTGCATTCACCGCCTGCATTTCGGCAAGCAGCATGCGAATGATGTCCTTGGCGCTGTCATCGCAAAAGAGCTGGCCGAGCGTTTTTTCATGCCAGGCGATGCGGTGTTTTTCGACAAGGGCGATGAAATCGCGCGGCGTATAACGGGCGAGCGCGGATTTGGCGAAATGCGGGTTGGTGGAGAGATAATTCTTCGGCCCGGCATGGATATTGGTGAAGTTGCAGCGACCGCCACCGGAGATGCGGATCTTTTCGCCCGGCGCTTTCGCATGGTCGAGAATGACGACGGAGCGGCCTCGCTGGCCGGCGCGGATGGCGCACATCATGCCCGCGGCGCCCGCCCCTAAAATCAGCACGTCACATTTCTCTGTCATCATTCCATCCGATCCGTTTCCTTTCCTCTTTTCGAAGTGCCGCCCGTTGTCAATGGCGCTTTCCCCCTCGCCAATTGCCAAACTACGGTTATGATGGCGCCAGTCGAAACACAGACCCGGTGATACATGCCCGCCAAGAAAACCATGCTCCGCCCGAAGAAACAGGCAACCATGGCAAAGACACCTCCCCTCGACCTTTCCTCCCCCCGTGGCGTTTCCTCCTGGCGCGAAGCCGCGCAATGGCTGCGGGCGCGCGGGATAGAAGACATAGAATGCATCACGCCCGACCTTGCCGGCGTTCCGCGCGGCAAGATGATGCCGACGGCGAAGTTCACGGGCGATACCTCGCTTGCCCTGCCATCCGCGCTCTACCGCCATACAATTTCCGGCGAATATCCCGATGAGACCGCGAATTTCCGTTACGAGCCGCGCGACAGCGACCTGAAGCTGGTGCCAGATCTTTCCACCCTCTCCGTGGTGCCCTGGGAAACGGACCCGACCGCGCAGGTGATCTGCGACGTGGTGGATGCGGAAGGCAATTTCGTACCCTACACGCCGCGCAACGTGCTGAAGAATGTGCTTTCGCTCTATACCGAAAAGGGCTGGAAGCCGGTCGTGGCGCCGGAAATCGAGTTCTACCTCGTCGCCATGAATGACGACCCGGATTATCCGTTGCATCCGCCGAAGGGCCGCTCCGGCCGTTCCATCGTCGGCGGGCAGAGCTATTCCATCGCCGGCATCAACGAATTCGACGAGCTGATCGACGACATCTACCATTTCTCCGAAAAACAGGGCCTCGAGATCGATACGCTGATCCATGAGGAAGGTCCGGCGCAGCTGGAGATCAACCTGCGCCATGGCGACCCGATCGAGCTTGCCGACCAGGTGTTCCTGTTCAAGCGCACCATCCGCGAAGCGGCGCTTAAACACGGCATCTACGCCACCTTCATGGCCAAGCCCATGCAGGGCCAGCCGGGTTCGGCCATGCACATCCACCAGTCGGTGGTGGAGATCGACAGCGGCCGCAATATCTTTTCCAATGCCGATGGCAGCCCTTCGAAAGAATTCTTCTCTTTCGTCGGCGGCATGCAGCGTTATGTTCCGAATGCGCTCGTCATGCTGGCGCCCTATGTGAATTCCTATCGCCGCCTGACGCCCGACATGGCCTGCCCGGTCAACAATGCCTGGGGTTACGACAACCGCACGACCGCCTTCCGCGTGCCGATTTCCGGCCCGCAGGCGCGGCGTGTCGAAAACCGCCTGCCGAGTTCGGACGCCAATCCCTATCTCGCGCTTGCCGCCTCGCTCGGCTGCGGCTGGCTCGGCATCGTCAACAATATCGAGCCGACCGAACCCACCGCCGATACGGCCAATGAAGGCTCCATCGAACTGCCGCGTGGTCTCCTGGAGGCCGTGGCGCTGCTGGAAGGCGAAGAGCAGTTCGACCGGGTATTCGGCCATGAATTCGTGGGCCTTTATGCCGGCCTGAAACGCGGGGAATTCGAGACCTTCATGCAGGTCATCAGCCCCTGGGAGCGGGAATTCCTGCTTCTCAACGTGTGAGGGGTTCTTAAAGCATGACATGGCAGAGCCCGATTGCGCCGGGACTATCCTGGTATCAGGCAACCGTCGGAGAGCGGCCGGACTATCCGGCTCTCGACGGGTCGAAGCAGGTTGATGTCGCGATCATTGGCGGTGGTTATACCGGCCTCCAGGCCGCGTGTAACCTCGCCGAAAATGGCATCTCGGTCGCCCTCATCGAGGCGCATCGTTTCGGCGATGGCGCTTCCGGCCGCAATGGCGGGCAATTCGGCACCGGCCAGCGTTCCTTCCCCGACGAGATGGAAGAAGAGATCGGCTTCGAGCAATCCAAGCTGCTGTTCGACATTGCCGAGGACGCCAAAAACTACCTGCGCGGCTTCGCCGTCAGCCGCGGCATCGACATGGAATATCTTCCCGGGCAGCTCTATGTGGCGCACAAGGCCGCTTACGAGGACGATTATCGCCGCAGTGTCGATGCGATGAATAATCGCTATGGCTATCCGCATATTTCCTACATGGAACGTGCAGAAGCACGCAAACGCGTCGGCTCCACCCATTATTTCGGCGGCACACGCGATACAGGCACCGGCCATATCCACCCGCTGAAGCTGCTGGTGGGGCTGGCAAAAGCGGCGAAAGATGCGGGTGCCGGCATTTACGAAATGACGCCTGCGAAATCCATCCGGCAAGTGGGCGGCAAGACGATCATCGAGACCCCTTTCGGCGCGATCACCGCGCCACGGGTGTTGATCGCGACCAATGCCTATATCGGCAATCTGGAACCGGTAACGGCAGCCCATATCATGCCGATCCGTTCCTTCATCGGCGCAACCGCACCGCTTGATGCCTATCCGGATATCATCCCCGGCAAAGAAGCGGTGGCCGATTCCCGTTTCGTGGTACGGTACTTTCGCAAGACGGCCGATAACCGGCTGCTGTTCGGCGGGCGTGAGGCCTATACGGCCGATACGCCGCGCGATATTTCCAGCCATATCCGCCGGCAGATCGCGGAAATCTATCCTGCGCTGAAAGATATAGAGATCAGCCATTCCTGGGGCGGCTCCGTCGGCATTACCCTGCCGCGCAAAGTCTTCGTGCGCGACGTCATGCCCGGCGTCACCTCCATCGGCGGTTATTCCGGCCACGGGGTGATGTTGTCGAATTATTGCGGCAAGCTTTATGCCGATCTGGTTCTCGGCAAAAAGGACATGCTGGCGCCCTTCGCGCAGCTGAAGGTGCCCTCTTTTCCCGGCGGGGCGTCGCTGCGCGCGCCGCTGCTTTTCCTCGCGCTCTCGTGGTACGCGTTGCGAGACAGGTTTTAGGCCAATGTTTACAGACTGTTGCCGGCGGCGGACGAGTTGGCGGAAGCAAAATTCATAATTTCACATAACTGAGTCTGGCATTTTTAAATCGATTAGATTATTGATGCCCCAACCTTTGAAGATCGAGAGAATCGATATGAGCAGTCAGATCATTCCTGTTGAACCTTTTGATTGTGTCGTTTTCGGCGGCACGGGCGATCTTGCCGAGCGCAAGCTTCTGCCGGCCCTTTATCACCGGCAGGTCGAAGGCCAGTTCACGGAGCCGACCCGCATCATCGGCGCGTCGCGTTCGGTCATGACCCACGAGGAATATCGCAAATTCGCGCAGGACGCGCTGAAGGAGCACCTGAAGGCCGGCGAATATGACGATGCGCAGGTCGCCACCTTCCTGAACAGGCTTTTCTACGTGCCAGTCGATGCCAAGGGCAATAATGGCTGGGACGTGCTGAAGAAGCTGCTGGACGAGGGCAAGGAGCGCGTGCGCGCCTTCTATCTGGCCGTCGCGCCCGGCATTTTCGGCGATATCGCCGACAAGATCCGCGAGCACAAGCTCATCACCCGCTCGACCCGCATCGTCGTTGAAAAGCCTATCGGCCGCGATCTCGCTTCCGCGCAGGAACTGAACGACACCATCGGCCACGTCTTCAAGGAAGAGCAGATCTTCCGTATCGACCACTATCTCGGCAAGGAGACGGTGCAGAACCTGATGGCGCTGCGTTTCGCCAATGCGCTTTATGAGCCGCTGTGGAATTCCGCCCACATCGACCATGTGCAGATCACCGTTGCCGAAGCGGTCGGCCTGGAAGGCCGCGCGGGTTATTATGACAAGGCCGGTGCGCTGCGCGACATGGTGCAGAACCATATCCTGCAGCTGCTTTGCCTTGTCGCCATGGAACCGCCGGCATCGATGAATGCCGAAGCCGTGCGTGACGAAAAGCTCAAGGTTCTGCGCTCGCTGAAGCCAATCGACACCAGCAACGTCGAAAAGCAGACGGTTCGCGGCCAGTATCGCGCCGGCGCTTCCGCCGGTGGCCCGGTCAAGGGCTATCTGGAAGAGCTGGAAGGTGGCGTTTCCAACACCGAAACCTTCGTCGCCATCAAGGCTGAAATCGCCAACTGGCGCTGGGCCGGCGTTCCTTTCTACATCCGCACGGGAAAACGCCTCGCGACCCGCGTTTCGGAAATCGTCGTCACCTTCAAGCAGATCCCGCATTCGATCTTCGACGATGCGGCCGGCAAGATCGAGGCCAACAAGCTGGTCATTCGCCTGCAGCCGGACGAAGGCGTCAAGCAGTCGCTCCTCATCAAGGACCCCGGCCCGGGCGGCATGCGCCTGCGTCAGGTCTCGCTGGACATGAGCTTCGCCGAAGCCTTCAACGTGCGCAGCCCGGATGCATATGAGCGGCTTTTGATGGACACCATCCGCTCCAACCAGACGCTGTTCATGCGCCGCGACGAAGTGGAAGCGGCGTGGGATTGGGTCGATCCCATTCTCAAGAGCTGGGAAGATCTGGGACAGGGCGTGCAGGGTTACACTGCCGGAACCTGGGGTCCGAGCGGCTCGATCGCACTGATCGAGCGTGACGGCCGCACCTGGCACGATGCCGATTGAGGGCCCGGCGATGAGCGAAACGATACACGTCTTCGACACCGCCGCCGAACTGGCAACCGCTCTTTCGGCAGAGGTTGCCAAACGCCTTGATGCGGCAACGAAGGATCGCGGTGCGGCAAGCATTGCCGTCTCCGGCGGTTCGACGCCCAAGCTGTTCTTTCAGGCGCTTTCCAAACACGATCTCGACTGGCCCAATATCAGCGTGACGCTGGTGGACGAACGTTTCGTGCCGCCGGAAAGCGACCGTTCGAACCATCGTCTCGTTGCCGAGAACCTTTTGCAGAATAAGGCGAAGTCGGCTTATTTCGTGCCGCTGTTCCAGCCGGCGGCCTCGCCGGAGGATGCCGCGACGCTTGCGACCGTCAAGACCGAGGCGATCTGCGACCCGTTCGATGTTGTCATTCTCGGCATGGGAACGGATGGCCATACGGCATCGTTCTTCCCCGGTGGAGACAATCTCTACGAAGCGCTCGATCTCGATGAACCGCGCGGCGTTCTGACCATGGCAGCGGAAAATGCCGGAGAAGAACGGTTGACCTTCAACTTCTCCAGCCTGCACGATGCCGGTTTTCTGGTGCTGCATATCGAAGGCGCTGCCAAGAAGGCGACGCTGGAGAAGGCACAGTCGGGCGAGGATGAGGATGAAATGCCGATCCGCGCCGTGCTGAACCGGGCAGAAACGCCCGTGGATATATACTGGGCGCCATAAGCCAAACGCCACCGCCGCGATTGCGGCCCGGCGACAAAGCGCCCCGAAGACATGAAGACTGAAACACGACAACCGGCCGTTCACCTCCCGGAACGCCGGTTGCCGACCAACGAACAGGATGAACGCCCATGTCCGCCGATTCCCGCATTCAGGCCATCACCGCCCGCATCGTCGAACGTTCCAAGCCCTACCGCGAGACCTATCTCGAGCGGCTGCGGCTGCAGGTCTCGAAAGGCGTTCACCGTTCCGTGCTTTCCTGCGGCAATCTCGCGCATGGATTTGCCGTCTGTTCCCCCGCCGACAAGGACATCCTTGCCGGCGACCGGGTTCCAAACCTCGGCATCATCACCGCCTATAACGACATGCTCTCGGCGCACCAGCCCTATGAGACCTTTCCGGCGATCATCCGCGATGCGGCCAAGGAAGCCGGCGGCATAGCGCAGGTGGCAGGCGCGGTTCCCGCCATGTGCGACGGCGTGACCCAGGGGCAGCCGGGCATGGAGCTTTCGCTGTTTTCCCGCGACGCCATCGCCATGGCGGCCGGCATCGGCCTATCGCACAACATGTTCGACGCCGCCGTCTATCTCGGCGTCTGCGACAAGATCGTGCCCGGCCTCGTCATCGCAGCCCTCGCCTTCGGCCATCTGCCCGCCGTCTTCGTTCCCGCCGGCCCGATGACATCCGGCCTGCCGAACGACGAGAAGTCGCGCGTGCGCCAGCTTTATGCCGAAGGCAAAGTCGGCCGCGCCGAGCTTCTGGAAGCGGAATCGAAATCCTATCACGGCCCCGGCACCTGCACCTTCTACGGCACCGCCAATTCCAACCAGATGCTGATGGAAATCATGGGCTTCCATATGCCCGGTTCCTCCTTCATCAATCCCGGCACGCCGCTGCGCGATGCGCTGACGCGCGAGGCAACGAAGCGGGCGCTGGCGATTACCGCGCAGGGCAATGAATTCACCCCGGCGGGCGAGATGATCGATGAAAGATCCGTCGTCAACGGCGTCGTCGGCCTGCATGCGACGGGCGGTTCCACCAACCATACCATGCATCTGATCGCCATGGCGCGCGCCGCCGGTATCATCCTCACCTGGCAGGATATTTCCGATCTTTCCGACATCGTGCCGCTGCTCGCCCGCGTTTATCCCAACGGTCTTGCCGATGTGAACCACTTCCATGCCGCCGGCGGCATGGGCTTCCTCATCAAGCAGCTTTTGAAACAGGGCTTCGTGCACGACGATGTGCGCACCGTCTTCGGACAGGGCCTCGAGGCTTACACCGTGGATGCCAAGCTTGACGAGAAGGGCGCGGTTGTCCGCCAGCCCTCCCCCGAGCAGAGCCACGACCCGAAGGTGCTTTCCAGCATCGAGACCCCGTTCCAGCCGACCGGCGGCCTGAAGATGCTGACCGGCAATCTCGGCAAATCGGTCATCAAGATTTCCGCCGTCAAGCCGGAACGCCATATCATCGAAGCACCGGCAATCGTGTTCCACGACCAGCAGGAGCTTCAGGACGCGTTCAAGGACGGCAAGCTCAACCGGGACTTCATCGCCGTCGTCCGTTTCCAGGGGCCGAAGGCCAATGGCATGCCGGAGCTGCACCGCCTGACACCACCGCTCGGTGTGCTGCAGGATCGCGGTTTCAAGGTGGCGCTGGTGACGGACGGGCGCATGTCCGGCGCTTCCGGCAAGGTGCCGGCCGCCATCCATGTCACGCCGGAAGCCTCCGATTGCGGCCCGATCTCGCTTATCCGCGACGGCGACATCATCCGTCTGGACGCAATCTCAGGCACGCTGGAAGTGCTGGTTTCCGCCGCCGAACTGGCGAAACGCGAACCGGCGCGGGCCGATCTTTCCGGCAATGAATGGGGCATGGGCCGCGAATTGTTCGCCCCCTTCCGCCGCAATGCCGGTCCGGCTGATCAGGGCGCCAGCGTTCTGTTCCATTGATTTTTGAAGGGCGAAGGCCGGATGCGGCTTTCGCCTTTCAACCCCACTTTGCGGCATCGCCTGAATGCACGCCTCATCGCCGAGAGCTGGTGCAGAAACCGCTTTATTTCCCATGTCTTAAACGTCAGACTTGTCATGCGGCTGTGATGATCGCCCGTTAGGGCCTTCTCAGCCGGCCGCGGGACGGCGGTATAGTTTCGGATGATGGGGCCTGACATGACGATATTCTCAAGCAAACGCCGCGATGTGCTGAAGCTCATGGCCGGCACCGCCCTGCTGCCGCTGATGGCGGCGGCAACGCCAGCGATGGCGCAGGACGTGGCGCTGCGTGCAATCGTCATCTCCGACCTGCATTCGGCCTATGAGCGTATCGGCCAGCTTCTCGCAGCCATCGAAACGCGCATCGCCGCCGACAAGGCGCCCCATATCGTCTTGCTGAACGGCGACCTTTTCGAAATCGGCAATGCGGTGGCCACACGGTCTGCCGGGGAAATCGAATGGACGTTCCTGGCGGCGCTCGCAAAGCTCGCCCCCACCGTCGTCAATATCGGCAATCATGAGCCCGATATCGACAACGATCTCGCCAATTTCGTAAGCCGCGCCCAGGCGCTCGGCATCACCGTGCTGTCCAACATCGTCGACAAGCGCAGCGGAAAGCCTTTTGCTCCTGGTAGCGCCGAAGTGAATGTCGGCGGACAGAGAGTCGTCGTTACGGGTCTCGCCACCAACGCGATCAACACCTATCCAAAGACGACGCGCGAGACGCTCGACATTCCGCAGCCGGTCGAATGGGCCAAGGCCAATCTTCCCGGCATCGTCAAGGCGGGTGCGATCAACATCGTTATGAGCCATGCCGGTGTCGTTGCCGACCGCGATATCCTGCCCCTGCTGCCGGACGGCACGTTGATGATCGGCGGCCATGACCACCTGAACTTCGTGCATGAACAGGGCGCGACCCGATATATTCACACCGGCTCCTGGTGCACCTCCATGACGATTGCGACCATTGCGACACCCGGCAAGGCGGCTGCCATGGAAACGGTCGCGATCGACCTCAATGCGCCTCCCTCCCCGGCTCTCAAAACGCTGATCGAGCAGACGCTCGAAAAGCACCTGACGGCGGAAGAGCGGGCCATCGTCGGTAAAAGCGCGAAGGCGATGAACGTCGATGAGGCGGGCCGCCATGTGGCGCAGCTCATCGCCGCAAAAACCGGCGCGGATGTCGGCTTCATTGCCCATACCTCGCTGGGCGCGGGCCTGCCTGATGGCGATATTCGCCGCTATGATTTTAATGCCTCGGTGCGTTTCGACGGCACGCTGATGGTGACGGAAGTGGATGGCGCGGCGCTTGCCCAAATCCTCAAGCGCTGCAACCAGCACGGCGACATTCCGCTCGCCGCGCGCACCGGCGATTATCTTTACGCCATGCCGGAAAAGCCCGAAACGAAACAGCGCTACAAACTCGTCTGCAACGACTGGTCCGCCATCAATCAGCAAAAATATTTCGGCCGCAGCGATCTTGCCTTCACGGAAGTGCCAGAGTTGAAGTTGAAGCAGACGGTTCTGGGTGGGCTCTCTTAAGCCCACTTCATCACATTGCCTTCAGAACGACCGGATATCGAGCTTCCGGTCTCTATGCGCCGGATGCGTGCTGAACACGAAAATGCGGTCCAGTTCCTTCTGCGTCAGCATGCGCAGGAAGCGGACGTGGATGGTGTTGTTGGCGTTGACGCGCAACATCACGCAGCCGATCTTGGTGATGCGGGCGTCGGGAATGTCGAGATAGAACTGGTTCGGCAGGTTATATTTCGTCAGCAGCGCCAGCACCGCTTCGGTCTGGGAGATGCGGATGACATCGCAGCGGCGCGCCGCCATGTGCATCACGGCCTTTTCGGTATATTCGATGCGCGCGGCGTTCATGGTATCTTCCATGCGAAACCGGCTTTCGCGGTCATACATGAAGGATTCTTCCTTGCTCAGGTAATGGTTCCTGATGACACCCGTACCGCTCTGCACGCCCAGACTCCCATGCTCGATCAATGGATTGAGACTAGGTCATAGTCTTTAACAATTCATATCAGCGCAGGCTTAAACAGACCGGAAGCGGGACATTTCTGACATTTTTCCACAGCGGCAAAAAGGTCAGGAAAACCCCGGAACGAGGAGGTTCCGGGGCACGGTTTCGGTATCGACGGCAATTAGCTGCGATAGGTCTTGCCCTCGGCGTCGAAGAGATGCAGCTTGTCCTGCGGTGCGGCAAAACGCAGGGTTTCGCCCTTGCCGACGGAAACGATGCCCGGCACCTTGACGATGATCGGTTCCTGCCCGTTGGGCGCTTCGAGATAAAGCAGCGTCACTTCACCGAGCGCTTCGACGATCGCGACTTTTCCCTCGAAAAGATAATCGTCCCCGGTGACGATGCTCAGATCTTCCGGCCGGACACCGAAGCTCGCCGCCTTGCCCTTTTCGGTTGCCGGCGTGGGAACATAAACGGCAAGCGTCTTGCCGCCGGCAAGTTCGATGGAGGTCCTCTCACCGGTTCCGGTGATCTTTGCAGCAATGATGTTCATGGCCGGCGATCCGATGAAGCGCGCCACGAAAAGATTGGCCGGCCTTTCGTAAAGTTCGAGCGGCGCACCCACCTGCTCCACACGACCGGCATTCAGAACGACGATACGGTCCGCCAGCGTCATCGCCTCCACCTGGTCGTGGGTGACGTAGATCATCGTCGTATCGGCCATCTGCTCGTTGAGCTTGGCGATCTCGATGCGGGTGGCGACACGCAGTGCCGCATCGAGGTTCGACAAGGGCTCATCGAACAGGAAGACTTTCGGATTGCGGCAGATGGCGCGGCCGATGGCGACGCGCTGGCGCTGGCCGCCAGAGAGTGCCTTGGGCAGACGCTCCAGATATTGCGTCAGTTGCAGGATTTCGGCAGCGGCGCGAACGCGGCGGTCGATCTCCTGCTTGTTCTCTTTCGCGATCTTCATGCCGAAGGCCATGTTGTCATAGACGGTCATATGCGGATAAAGCGCATAGGACTGGAACACCATGGCAATACCCCGCCGCGAGGGCGGGATTTCATTGACGAGCTGGCCGTCAATATACATCTCGCCGCCGGTGATTTCCTCCAGACCGGCGATCATGCGCAGCAGCGTCGATTTTCCGCAGCCCGAGGGACCGACGAAAACGATGAATTCGCCCTGTTCGATCTGAAGATCGATGCCGTGCAGGACCTTCACCTGCCCGTATGATTTGCGGATATCCTTGAGAACGAGACTTGTCATGGGTGTTCCTCCCTCATCTGTCAGGCGTAACGGGCGAAGAATGCGCCCCATGCCGGAAGTTCTACGCTTCTGCCTTCAAGACCGCCTGCAAAGCCGTGGCCTTCGAGAACCTCCCAGTTCCCTTCCGGCAGCGTCGCCTTTGCCGGCGTTGCGGACAGATTGAAGAGGCAAAGCACGGTTTCATTGCCGAGTGTGCGGGTGTAGCTTAGCACTTCGCCCTCAACCGGCTGGAATTCGATGCCGCCCTTGGCAAAAGCGGGATGCTTTTTGCGGAAGCTCAGGAAGCGGCGATAATGTTCCAGCACCGAGGCCTCGTTGCCCTGCTGGGCGCTGACGGCGCGCTGCTTGTGCTCGGCCGGAATGGGCAGCCACGTCTTTTCCGACGTCGAGAAGCCCGCCTGGGCATGACCGGCATCCCACACCATCGGCGTGCGGCAACCGTCGCGGCCCTTGAATTCCGGCCAGAACTGGATGCCGTAGGGATCCTGCAAATCTTCAAAAGCGATGTCCGCTTCGGTGAGGCCGAGCTCCTCGCCCTCATAGATGCAGACGGAACCGCGCTGCGTCATCAAGAGTGCCGAAAGCACCTTGGCGAAGGCGTCCTTGTCCTCGACATGCTCGCCCCAGCGGCTGACATGGCGCACGACATCGTGGTTGGAGAAAGCCCAGCAGGCCCAGCCTTCCGGTGCGGCTTTCGCAAAATCCGCCTGCACATCGGCGACGCGCTGCGGAGTGAGCGCATCGGGGGCGAGGAATTCGAAGGCGTAGCACATCTGCATCTTGTCATCGCCGGATGTATATTCGCCGACGATTTCGAGGCCGCGCTGGCTGTCACCGACTTCGCCGACGGCGGCGATGTCAGGGAACTCGTCCAGCACCGCGCGGAAGCGCTTCAGGAAGGCGATGTTTTCCGGGCGGTTCTTGTCGTAGAGATGCTCCTGGAAGTTATAGGGATTGACCGCCGGAGCCGTGGAGGCGTTGCGGCGCTCCGGCGCGAGCGCCGGGTTGTCGCGCAGCTCGAGGTCGTGGAAATAGAAATTGATGGTGTCGAGGCGGAAACCGTCGACGCCGCGCTTCAGCCAGAAACGGGTGATGTTCAGCAGCTCTTCCTGCACTTCCGGATTATGCAGGTTGAGGTCAGGCTGCGAGGTCAGGAAGTTGTGCATGTAATATTGCATGCGGGTCGGATCCCACTGCCAGGCGGAACCGCCAAAGATCGACAGCCAGTTATTGGGCGGCGTGCCGTCCGGCTTGCTGTCCGACCAGACATACCAGTTCGATTTCGGATTGCTGCGGCTGGCGCGGCTTTCCACGAACCACGGGTGCTGGTCCGAGGTATGCGACATGACGAGGTCGATCATGACGCGGATACCGAGGCGATGGGCCTCGGCGATCAGGCCGTCGAAATCGGCAAGCGTGCCGAACATCGGATCGACATCGACATAATTCGAGACGTCGTAACCGAAATCCTTCATCGGCGAGGTGAAGAAGGGCGAAATCCAGATCGCGTCGGCACCCAGATTGGCGATATGCGCCAATCGGTCGGTGATGCCCTTGAGGTCGCCAATGCCATCGCCATTGGAGTCCTGATAGGAGCGCGGGTAAATCTGATAGATAACAGCGCCGCGCCACCAGTCCTTATTGGGTGTCAAAGCGGAAGTCACCGAAGCGGTCATGGAAGTGTCCTGTCTGGTATGGGCATTCATGGAATGTCAGCCTCCCTTGACGGAGCCTGCGAGCAGGCCACGCACGAGATAACGTTGAAGAGCGAAGAAAACGCAGAGCGGCACGACGATGGTGACGAAGGCCGAGGCGGTGAGGATTTCCCAGTTGCCGCCGCGCGAGCCGAGCAGCGCATTGAGCGCGCCGGTCAGCACCAGCTCGTCCTTCTGCGTGCCGAGGAAGACCATGGCCACGAGCAGGTCGTTCCAGGTCCACAGGAACTGGAAGATGGCGAAGGAGGCGAGCGCCGGAAAGGAGAGCGGCAGGATGATCTTGACGAAGATTTCAAAATCGCTCGCGCCATCGACACGGGCGCTTTCGATGATCTCTTTCGGCAGGCCGGAAATATAGTTGCGCAGCAGATAGATGGCGAGCGGCAGGCCGAAGGCGGTGTGCGCCAGCCAGATGCCGGCATAGGTCTTGGATGGCACGCCGAAGATGGTGCCGATTTCATTATAGAGCCTGAGAAGCGGGATCAGCGACATCTGCAGCGGCACGACGATCAGGCCCACCACCATGGCAATCAGCAGATTGCGGCCGGAAAAGCTCATCCATGACAGCGCATAGGCGGCGAAGGCGGCAATGAGGATCGGGATGACGGTTGCCGGCACGGCGACAGTCAGCGAGTTGACGAAGGACTGGCCGATGCCTTCCGAGGTCAGGACCGTGCGATAGTTGTCGAGCGTGAAGACAGGCGGCGTCGCGACGGAAATATAGACGCGCTTGCCGCGCGAACCTTCAAAGCTCGCGGCCTTGCTGTATTCGTAACTACCGTCCGTATTAACGAGTAATGTTTCGCCGTCACCGATATCGGCCGCCTCGCCGGCTTTGAACGCCGTGGGCTCCTGTACGCGAACGCCGAAGGCTGCAACCTTGCCGCCCTGTCCGTTTTCGAAAACATTGCCTGATATCACATAACGGCTGCCATCCTGCTTCTGCACGGAAGCATCGGCGAGGCGAACCGCCGAGGTCTGTTCTGAACTGGAGAAGGCCGTCCACCAGCCCGACACGGTGATCTGGTCCTTGTCGCGCAGCGAGCTGACGAGAATGCCGAGCGTGGGCAGGAGCCAGAGAAGCACGACGACCAGAACACTTGCATGGACGATGAGGCGCGGCAGGCCGACGCGGCGCAGGCGTTTGACGATATTCATCTCAGCGGCCCTCCATCTCGCGGTTTGCCTGGCGGATATTCCAGACCATGATCGGGGTGACGGCCGCCATGATGATGAGCGCGATGACCGCACTTCGGCCGCTGTCGCCACCGCCGCGGAACATCCAGTCGAACATGAGATTGGCGAGAACCATGGTGTTCCATTGCCCGTTGGTCATGGTCAGTACGATATCGAAGACCTTGAGCACGAGAATGGTGATCGTCGTCCAGACGACGGCGATGGTGCCCCAGATTTGCGGCACCATGATCTTCCAGAAGATCTGCCAGCCATTGGCCCCGTCGATGACGGCCGCCTCGACGGTTTCTTCCGGAATACCGCGCAGCGCCGCCGACAGGATGACCATGGCAAAACCGGTCTGAATCCAGATGAGGATGATCATCAGGAAGAAATTGTTCCAGAAGGGCATGGAAATCCAGACCTGCGGATTACCGTCGAAAAACTCGACGATGGCGTTCAAGAGGCCGATCTGTACCTGACCTTCGGCGCGATACTCATAGATGAACTTCCAGATGACCGATGCGCCAACGAAGGAAATCGCCATCGGCATGAAGACGATGGATTTGGCGATATTGCCCCACCAGATGCGGTCGGTCATGACCGCGATAACGAGGCCGAAGAAGGTGCAGGCGGCCGGCACGACGGCGAGCCAAAGGATATTGTTGAAGATCGACTGCCGGAAACCGGCATCAAAAAACGCCCAGCGATAATTGGCGAGACCGACGAATTCGCTGCCGGTCCGGTCATAGAAGGACAGGATCAGCGTGGCGATGACGGGGTAGACCAGATAGACCAGCAGGAGGATCAAAGCCGGACCGATGAACAGCCAGGGCCGGACCGCCGCGCGGCGATTGAGGTTGCGGGATGCCTGCAGCACGTCTCCCGAGCGGACCGGAAAGATCGCCTGAAGCACTTTATCGGATAGCCAGTAATAGGCAGCGCAGGCAAAGACCCCCGCCACCATCACGCCGATGGCCGAAACGAGTTGTTGAGCCATGTTCCCTCCCTTGATCCTCTCCGCGCCGCGCTGATTTATGCGGTCGTCGGGCAGCGCCGTTGTAAGGGCCCGGCAGCAAACCGCCGGGCCTGATCCGATATCTTTATTTCAGGCCGTCCCAGGCCTTCTGGATATCGCTCGCGACCTGATCGGCGGACTTGCCGCCGACGAAATCGATCATGCCGGTCCAGAATGCGCCGGCACCGATCTTACCGGGCATGAGGTCGGAACCGTCGAAGCCGAAGCTTGTCGCGGTCGTCAGGATTTCACCCTGTCGCTTCATCTGCTCATTGGCATAGGCATCGACATTCACACCCTTATAGGGTGTAAGGAAGCTGGACTGCGCCATCCAGACCTCATGGGCGATCGGGGTCTGCAAAAATTCGACGAAAGCCTTGGCGGCAGGCGCTTCCTTGGTGATGGTGACCAGCGTGCCAGCGCCGAGAACCGGCTTGCCGAGGTCAGGCTTGGACGCGTAAGTCGGCATGTAGAAGAAATCCGCATCCGTCCCCACTTTGGTGCCTTCCGGGAAGAAGGACGGAATGAACGATGCCTGATGGTGCAGGTAGCACTTCGGCGGAATGTCGAAGAGGCCCTTGGGGCTGTCGCGGAAATCGGTGGAGGCCACGGCCGCGACGCCGCCGCTGACATATTTTTCGTTCTTGGCGAATTTGCCGAATTCGTTGATCGCTTCGACCACGGCCGGATCGGTGAATTTGACCTCGTTGGTCGTCCATTTCTGGTAGACGTCGAGCGGCTGGGTGCGCAGCATCAGGTCTTCCACCCAGTCCGTTGCCGGCCAGCCGGTTGCCCCGCCGGAGCCGAGACCGATGCACCAGGGCGTGCCGCCATCGGCAACGATCTGGTCCGTCAGCTTGAACAGGTCTTCCATGCTCTCGGGCACCTTGTAGCCCGCTTCCTCGAAGTTCTCAGGCACGTACCAGACGAGCGACTTCACATCCGCCTTGAAAGGGAAGGCGAAATAGGCCTTGTTGCCGTCCTTGCCCTTGTAGCTGCCGAGATCGACCCAGGACTGGCCCGCGCCGTAATTTTCCTTGACCCAGTCGGCGGTCTTGTCGCCGAGCGGCACGAGGAAGCCCTTGGCGGCCAGATCGGCCAGAAGGCCGGGCTGCGGCAGAATGGCGATATTGGGGGGCGAGCCGGCCTGCGTATCGATGACGATCTGCTGCTCGTAATTTTCCGACGAGGAATAACGGACGTTCACGCCGGTCGCATCGGCGAAATAGGCAAGCACCGACTGGAACAGGGCCTCGTCTTCACCGCGCCACGGGCCGAAAATCGTCAGCGTCTGGCCTTTCAGGTCGGCATGGGCCGCTTTGAAGTCCTCGTAGCTTTTCCAGTTGAACTTGGCGTCGCCGCCGGGTGCAAACTTCAGGTCGGCGGCAAAGGCCGCACCGGACAGCAAAGCCATGACGGCGGCCGTCGCCAAAAGAGTCTTCTGCATGTGATTTACCTCCCATCACATAAAAGGCTCAAAGCGTCCTCTCCAATCAAAGCGCTTTGGCTGCCTATTCATCTCATTGTCATTAAGACGGAGTCAAGAGGCTCTTTCTGCGGAAACGTTGCAGCGCCCTATGAATAGTCATATTTAATTCGGAAGGCGGCTATCCTTTTCGATTGAGAAATGCGGTGGAGACTGGTAAAAATCTAAAGCGCTTTGGGAATTGAGGAGAGGCTTTGCCGTATTCCCGGGGCGCGCGCATGGAGGAATGACAGACATGAACCTGAAACAGCTGTCGCAACTGCTGGGCATTTCGCAGACGACCATCAGCAGGGCGCTCAACGGCTATCCGGAGGTTAGCGCCGAAACGCGCCGCCGCGTCATGGAGGCTGCCGAAAAGACGGGATACCGCCCGAATGCCGCGGCACAGCGGCTGGCGACAGGCAAGGTCGGCTCCATCGGGCTTGTCATGCCGATTGGCGAGCATCACCGTTCCGACGTGCATTTCGGCGAATTCCTGAGCGGTCTCGGTGAGGAGGCATCGCGCAGCGGCTTTCATCTCGTGATCATGCCGACCGAGCCGGAAAAAGAGCGCGAAGCCCTGCGGGGGCTCGCCGCAAGCGGCAGCGTCGATGGCATCTATCTCGCCTATATGAAGAAGAACGACCCGCGCATCGCCATGATGCAATCGCTCTCCCTGCCCTTCCTCGTGCATGGCCGCTCCGTTGGCGTGGAGGAGGATTATCCCTATCTCGACGTGGACAATGAGGGTGCATTCCGCGATGCGACCCAGCTTCTCCTCCAGCTTGGCCATACGCGGATCGGGCTTCTGAACGGCCCGGAGGGTTATGATTTCACCTACCGGCGCTGTCTCGGGGTCGAAAACGCGCTTTCGGCAAATGGCCTGACATTGCATGCGAACAACAAGAGACACAGCAGCATGACCGACGAGGAAGGTTATCTCGGCATGGAAGCGTTGCTGTCACGCCCGGAAAAACCGACCGCCATCCTTTGCGCCAGTACCGCGCTTGCGCTCGGCGCGATCCGTTCGCTCAACCAGCGGGGCTTGAAACCCGGCAAGGATATTTCGCTGATCGCCCATGACGACGTGCTGCCACTTTTGAAGCCCGATAATTTCTCCGTGCCGCTGACCACCACCCGCTCATCACTCCGGGCGGCCGGGGTGCGCGTGGGCCAACGCCTGATCAATCGCATCAAGCTGAACCACACGGAACCGCATCAGGAACTCTGGAAGGCGGAACTCGTGGTGCGCGCCTCGACGGGGCCGGCTCCGAAAGCGTAAAGTCTGGCCTCAATCCCCCGGCCGTCATACCGGCCTTGAGCCGGTATCCAGCCAGCCCAAGTCCTTGGGCTGAAAAGAGTCGTCTCGCCGCGCAGACGCGCGTCGGCTGGATTCCGGCTCCAGGCCGGAATGACGGAAGTGAGGGCGCAGCGCACAAAAATCGCTGTGCCGTGTAGTTTGATTGAACGCAACAGGATTAAAACTTTGGCGCGGTCAGACCCAGCGCGCGATGTGCGGCGATGACGGTGTTGGCCATCAGCATGGCGATCGTCATCGGGCCGACGCCGCCGGGAACCGGCGTGATAGCGGCGGCGACGGCGCTCGCCTCGTCATAGGCGACATCGCCCACCAGCTTCGACTTGCCTTCGCCTTTTTCCGGCGCCGGAATGCGGTTGATGCCGACATCGATGACCGTCGCGCCGGGTTTTACCCAGTCGCCCTTGACCATCGCCGCGCGACCGACCGCCGCGACCAGAATATCCGCCGTTTTGCAGATGCCGGCCAGATCCTTGGTGCGGGAATGCGCCATCGTCACCGTGGCATTGGCATTCAGGAGAAGCTGGCCCATGGGCTTGCCGAACAGGTTGGAGCGGCCGATGACCACGGCGTTGAGGCCGGAAAGGTCTTCGCCGTGAATACCACGTACCAGAAGCATGGCGCCGGCAGGCGTGCAGGAAATGAGACCGGTTGCGAGATCGCCGGTCGCGAGCTTACCGGCATTCAGCACGCTCAAGCCATCCACATCCTTCTCCGGCAGGATCGACTGGATGATCTCATCGGAATTGAAGTGTTTCGGCAGGGGAAGCTGCACCAGAATGCCATGGATGGAGGCATCGGCATTCAATTCGCCGACCAGCTTGAGGAGTGCGGCCTGCGTGGTTTCCTCCGGCAGCGTGTGCTGGATGGAGTTGAAACCGCATTGCTTGGCCATCTTGCTCTTGGAGTTCACGTAGGCATGGCTGGCCGGATCGTTTCCGACGATGACAACCGCGAGACCGGGCTTTACGCCCTTTTCCGCCTCAAGCGCTTCTGCCGATTTGCGGACCGCCTCCGTTACCGAAGCCGCCTTCGCCTTCCCGTCAATCACAACTGCCATGCGTCCTGCTCCTGCTGGGTTACGTAGGCTCCGTATGGTGCCCCCTTCGCAGGAATGCAAGCGAAAATGCGGCGTTTTCAGGCTGTTTTGCGGTAGTCTTCGCGGCGATCGGCGTAATCGGCAAGACGCTCTCTCAGGAACGCCAGTTCGCGTCGCAATTCCATCAGTTCCTCGGCTTCGGCCTGGGCATGGTCGAAGTCCCCGGCCAAGGCTTCGGCCAGAAGCGGTGGAAGTCCGGAAGAGGCCGGATCAGCACTCCTGACCGTGCGGTTGCCCATCAGGACCTGCCGCACGCGCTCGTCCAGCGGCATGTCGTCGTCGTCATTGACGGCCTCGCCGTAATAATCGGCAAAGCCGTCTTCCTCCGGCTTGATGTCCTCTGCGGCGACGTCCGGCAGATCGTCGAACACAGCGGGCTCGATCGGTTCGAATTCGGAAATCTGCAGAGACTCGACCGGCGGCTCGACGGAGGATGGAAGTTGCGCGCCCTCTTCGCTGAGCAATGCGCCCTCCTCTTCCTCATCATGGCGACGGTAGCTCAGGAGATAAAGACTGCCCATCAGGCCGATCAAGGCGCCGCCGCCCGCCAGCATGGCAGCTTGCGTCAGATCGCGGGTCAACTCGCCGGGGGCGGCCTTTTTCACCAAACGGGTCTCGACCGCGGGCGTGGCGGAGGCGGAGAGGTCGCGGCGTTCGCTTGCCTCGAGATAGACATTTCGCGCCGTTTCCAGTTCGCCCTGCAATCTGGAGAACTCGCCGGGGGCGACACCGAGTTCGTTCAGGCGGTCGAGGTATTTCTTTTGCTCGCCATTGGCGGTCGCGATCTCCTGAGAGATGCGCTTTTCATCCGCCCGCAGGCCTTCCAGCAATTGCCGCAATGCGGGGGCGGCAAGCGCCTGTGCGGCATCCACCGCATTCTGGGCGGCGATGCGGCGGGGGTGTTTCGGGCCGTAATCGACCGAAACCGCAGCAAGCGCCATGCTGGCGGTCGAGTGTTTCTGCCTGATATCCTCAAGCGCTGAAAAACCCACGCCGGCCGGCAGAGGCTTCGCAAAGACATCATTCGGCTTCAGCGCCGAAGCCGCCGTCAGATCGGCCTGAATGGCCAATTGCTGCCGGGTGGTTCGCGCCAGACTGTCGTTTACGTCGCGCAGCTGCTGTTCGAGTTGCTGCGCCTCGGCCATCACGGCGTCACCGTGGCGCATCTGGAAACCGTTTAGCGCCGCTTCCGCCTCATCGAGCCTTGTCCGCGCCCTCTCCGTCTCGCGCATGGCAGGAGTCATGGTGCCGGCCTTGCCATCGGCGATCACACGCATCGAGAGGTAATCGGTCAGCCGCATGGCGGTTTCCGGCGTTGCGGCCTTGCCGGTCACGATGAGCGTATTTTCATCCGGAGTGAGTTCCAGCCGGATCGCTTCGCCCACCGCACCGTTCACCGCCTCACGCTCGGATAGCGGACGCGCATCCGCGCCGGTCAGAAGGTCGAAAAGCAGGCCAAGCTCGCCCTGATTGCGAACGCCGACCATATCGGCGGACTTCAGCTTGAGATCGGCGGTTATACGGTCGAGCCCGGAGGGTGAAAGCAGGGTACGACGCGCCATCGCCAGAAAGCGGGCAGCATCGGGGGCATCGTAAGCGGTCTGTGAGACCTCGATCCGGGCCTGCGAAACATAACCGCGAAAGCCCGAATCGACCAGCAGAAGCGGAAGGGCAGCCCCGGCAACGGTGGCAGCGGCGATGCAGCCGGACGTCAGGAGCCGCCGACAATGTCTGCGCCATTGCGATACGGGCACAGCGACATCATTCTCGTCAGGGCGGATCGCCATCATGTCCGGATTGTCATCAACCATCTGAAGCCGTCTGCCGCCCTCGGTGCCGCCCGTAACGGGCGACTGTCAAAACCTTACGAGAGGTTAAAGGATCGTGGCAAACAAATGGTTAACGCAATGCCTGCGAGAACGGCATCAGCTCTTGCCGAGCGCGATGTGCCAGGGTTCGGCGCAGAGGCTGTAGAGCCAGCTCATGTGAAGCTTGCGGAAAATTTCCGGCATGCCGGCCACTTCCGAAGACAGGACCTTGAACAGCGGGCCAACCGCGATGGTGACCCGTGCATTCTCACGGCTGACGGTGCGGTGCAGCCATGTCTCCTGGTTTTCCTTCGACATTCCCGCCAGCAGAACATCCACCTTAACGCCCGATGCATCGCGGTTCAGCATGACGAAATCGTGCCAGGGCGCGTGCGCCCGCAATCTGGCGAGAACCTCGCCGATCTGCGCCGCATCATCTCCCGCCACACCGATACGCTTGGGCACAGCCATATAGGTCAGAAGCGCCATCACAAAGGCGACGCCATCGATGGGCGCAGGCAAAGGCTCCCCATTCTCGCTGCGCGCGGCGGCCCTCATTGCCTTGCCCTGCGGCAGAAGCAGGCAGCTTTCCAGAATCTGCCGGTAGGCGTTGTCCTTGAGCGAAAGCTTCGCCTTCTCGATGGTGAGAAAGGACAGCATCGTGTGTCCTTCACAGGCAGACGCCCTGCCGCTGACCAATTCCAGCGCCCCATTCCAGTCGAGATCACAGACGCGCAGTCCGTGGATATTCCGTTGCGATTCCGGCCACGCGAAACTCATTGCCAACCCCCAAATGCCAAACCCATCGCCACCGATCCAATGCATGGTCTGCGGGATAGTGGTTCATGGACTTGTTATACAGGTGCAGGTTGAATTTAGCTTGAAAGCAATCTCTAGAATGCCTGGGGATGCGGCAAGAGACAATTAACCAGAACGATGCTCCGCATCCCTTATCCGGCCGACGCCCCTCGCCTGCTGGTCGTCAGTGGCTTGGCGCCGCTTCTTTCCCGGCTTCAGCCTTCTCGCCCTCGACGAGCTTGACCGAACGGGGCGTGCCATTGCCGTTCTGCTCGCGGATGTCGGCTTTCGACAGATAATCGAGCTGTTCGATCAGCACGTCCTCGACCACCTCGTCATCGAGCCTTTTGTTCAGCCCCTCGCGGATGCGCTGCTTGAAGGCTTCTGGATCGAAGGTGGAAATATTGGCGATATTGACCATGGAAGAACCCGCAAGCAGCGTGAACAGTTCATCGGTCATCAACTGCGTTGCCGGCAGCTCGATCTTCGCCATCTTGGTCTTGTCGACGCGCAGCGAAATGCGGCTGAGGAAATAGCCGTTTACCCCGCCATCATTGATGACGGGGATCGTGATGCTTTCGCCCTTGACCAGTTGCAGATTGGCCTTTTTCGCCCCCGCCTCATCCGGCGCGGGCGCCGTCGCCAACTGGACGGAGAAATACACCGCGCCGAGCGTGACGGCGCAAACCCAGACGCCAGTGAGAAGAAGCTTCAACATCAGGAGGCTGCGCCGTACATGAACTGTTCCTGCGAATAGGTGCCGTCCGTATCGGCTTCCTGGATCGCGTTCTTCAAGAGGTCCGCAACCGCGCGAACCGCATTCAGATGCGCCTCGACGCGGCTGGCATTGGTGGCGAGCTTGGACTTGATGCCCTTGACCTGCTCCATGTAACCGGCGGCGATTTCCTCGCGCGGCGTATCGCGGAACAGCATCGTCAGCTCATAGAGGCAACGGCTCTTGTGGGCGTTGGAGACCTTGAAATCGAACTGGGGGTCCTTACCGATATTGTCGTTCTCGTTGTCGATGATCATCTCAAGGCGGCCGAGAACGGATTGGATACGGTGGTCGTTCGACATAAGGTCCATGCTTGTCTCCTCGTTAAGGTTTTTCATTCTCAAGCCTCGTCCGTTTTCTCATTGGAAACGCCGAGGACCTGCCGCTCGAACTCCGCCACCATCCGAATTGCAGCATTATTGTCTTTTTCATTCATCGATACGTCGGTAATGCCTTTGCTTTCAGCCTTCCGAAGCGCATCCTTGTAAGCCTGTTCCGCGATGCCGACGCCGCCATTTCTGGAAATCGTGTCGGCAAACTGTTCGGCCATCATGCTCTTCCAGATCTCGCCGGCATTGCCCTTGCCGTAAACTTCCTCGCTGTCTTTCGGCAGCATGTTGGCCACGAAGGTCTGGAGCACCGAGGCTTCATATTTGCGGTATGTTTCCGGGATTTCGGTGCGGGCCGCGCGAATATTGGTGTCGCCGAGACCAGCCTTCGAGGAGGCGCCATCCAGCATGTCGACCGCGGCGCCAAAGCCCTTGCCGGCATCGGCAAGGCTGGTTGCGGCAAAAGCCGCCTTGTTCGCCTTGAGTTTTTCCTGGGCGACCTGAACTTCCTGGGGGTCCGCAGCGCGAACCACATCCATCACCAGATCACTTATCACCGATATCGCCACGTCCAGATCTCCCGAGCTGACGAATGGGCGGCACAGAAAGCCGGCGCATCCGCTCCATCAAGAAACATCGCCGGAGACGTCGTCAAAAACGCCCGCGATGCAACAATGGGACAGACTATGGATCGCCAACCTTGCTGGAGGCTGGTGTCTGGGAAACATTCGTAATTTCTAACAAATCATAGATTGCATTATCGTCGGCCTCGCGGTCCTCAAGATCGCGCGCAAGGTGCATCCTGTCCTCCAGCCGGTCAGCCTTGGTCTTTTCTTTCAGGACCTTGTTTTCCTGAAACTGCTGAACGCCTTCAAGCTGGCGGTCCTGGACGACGAGACGGCCGTAGCGGTCCGAATAGTGCCGGGAAAATGTCTGATGCACCGGTTCCATGGAACTCATGGCTTCCAGCACGTTCTCCATGGATTGCGCAACTTCCGCCCGTGTGCGGGTGGTATCGGCCAGTTCCACTTCGGCCATTTTTTCCATATGCCGCTGGACGGTTACCAGACGCTTGAGTTTGGCCGAGCGCTTGTCCGAAGCCATCGCATTTCCCCCGATCAAAAGCCGATGAAGACGGGCCCGAAACCATCCACGAATTGGCGGATGAGGGCCGCGACCGACAGGTAAAGCATGAAAAGACCACCCGCGAGAACGAAGGGTGTCGAGATAAAGAAGACCGGAATCTGCGGCGCGAGCTTGTTGATGAGGCCGACCGCGACGTTGAACATCAAGCCGTAAATCACGAAGGGGCTGGCAAGACGCAGCATGATCGAAAAAGAGGCCCTGAGCGTGTCGGTCAGCGTAATCAGCATCTTCTGGCCGCTGATCAGCGCACCGACCGGCGTGGCGGTGTAGGAATCCACCAGCGCTTTGAGGACGATGTGGTGGAAATCGAATATGAACAGAACCAGCAGGCCGCCGAAGGTGATGAAGTTGGATATCTGGTTTTCCTGCACGTCTTCGATCACATCGGCCCCGCCCGGCGCACTGAGACCGATGGAAGCGCCGATGAGCGCACCGGTGAACTGGAAACCGAGGGTGTAGAACCGCGCGATCAGGCCATACATCGAACCGATGACGACCTCTGTGAAGATGAGGCCGACGACCGTGCCCTGGCTTGCGCCGGAAACTTTCGGATAAATCGTGTCCCACAGCACGGGCAGAAGCGCCATGGACACCGCGACGCACAGAAGCATGCGAATCTGCGGCGAAATGCGCGAGCTTGAAAAGCCCGGCATGGTCATGAAGCATGCGCCGATACGGCAGATGGCAAGGAACAATGCAATGATTGTCCCCTGCGGGTCGGTTATCATGAAATGGCGCCCAGAATCTTGATCTCGAGACCCTTGGCCAGTTCCACATGCGAAAGAACCGGCAGGGTCGCAAAGAGTCGCTCGATAATCATGCGCACATAGGACCGCGTTTCCGGCGAGGTTACAAGGACAAAGGGCAGGCCGCGATCCATGAATTCACGGATAACTTTGGATGCCTGCTCGGAAAACTCCTCAAGATGGCGCGGATCGATGTCGAATTCGACGATTTCGCCCTTCTGGTCGCGCTTCAGCGCCTGATGGAAGACCATGTCCCATTTGTTGCCGAGGCGCAGGACGCGCAACACGCCATTGTCGGCAAGATCGCCGCAGAGCTGCTGCGACATGCGCACCCGCACATGTTCGACGATCTGTTCCGTCTTGCGCACATGCGGCGCAAGTTCGGCGACCGCTTCGAGAATGAGATGCAGGTTGCGGATCGATACGCGCTCGGCGAGCAGCAGTTTCAGCACCGCCTGCAGGCCGGAATAGGACATGTGCGACGAGCAAATCTCGTCGGCCAGCTTCTTGTATTCCGGATCGAGTCTGTCGATGAGGATTTTGACGTCCTTGTAGGACAGGAGCTGCGGCAGGTTGTTGCGGATGACTTCGCTGAGATGCGTCAGCACCACGGAGACGTTGTCGATCGGATGGAAGCCTTCGCGTTTCAGATCCTCGGTGAAGGTTTCGAGAATCGAGACGGCGGGCATGCCGAAAGCCGGTTCGCGGATTTCGTCACCGGGAATGCTCGGCTTGCGCCCTGCCCCGGTCACGACAAGAACGTCGCCGACGCGCAGGTTGCTGGACGCGATGGTCGTGCCGTGAACGCGGATCTGATAGGCCTTTTCCGGGATCATGATGTCGTCGGAAACCTTGATCTCCGGCACGACGAAACCGTATTGGGTCGCGAATTTCTTGCGCATCTTGCCGACACGGAAGGCCAGTTCCTGATGCGCCCCGAGAAGGCGGGTGGAAACCTGCTTGCCGAGCGCCAGTTCGATCTCGGCCGTCTTCAGCACCTGCTTTACCGAATCCTTTTCCGCCTCGGTGGTCTGGAGAACCTTGTTCTCCTCTTCCTGACGCCGCAGCGCGCTTTCGGCCTCCGCCTGGCGCGGAATATACCAGCTGCCGAAGGCCATGATGCCGCCGAGGAAGATGAAGGGCAGGAAGGGAAGGCCCGGAATGATGGCGAGCAGTCCCATCAGCATGGCCGAGACCATCAGCGCGCGCGGATAACCGCTCAGCTGGTTGACGACCGCCTGGTCCGTCGAGCCGGCGGTGCCGCCGCGCGAGACCAGAAGGCCGGCTGCCAGCGATACGATCAGGGCCGGGATCTGCGAGACGATACCGTCACCGACCGAAAGCTTGACGAAAACGTCGGCCGCTTCGCCAATGGGCATGCCGTGGCGGAAATAACCGATGATGATGCCGCCGAAAATATTGATCGCGGTGATGATGAGGCCGGCAATGGCGTCACCGCGCACGAATTTCGAGGCGCCGTCCATCGAGCCGAAGAAGGAGCTTTCCTCTTCCAGCTCGCGACGGCGGCGCTGCGCTTCCTTTTCGTCGATGATGCCGGCGGACAAATCCGCATCGATAGACATCTGCTTGCCGGGAATGGCGTCCAGGGTGAAACGTGCGCCGACTTCGGCGATACGCGTCGCACCCTTGGTGATGACGATGAAGTTGACGGTGATCAGGATCAGGAAGACGATCAGACCGATCACGAAATCGCCGGACATGACGAGGCTGGAGAAGCCCGCAATCACCCCGCCCGCCGCCGTCGGCCCTTCATTGCCGTGGGAGAGGATAACGCGCGTCGTCGCGATGTTCAGCGACAGGCGGATCATCGTCGCGATCAGCAGCACGGTTGGGAAGGACGAGAAATCCAGCGGCCGCTGAATCCAGAGCGCCACCATGAGGATGAGGACCGAAAGCGCAATCGAAAAGGCCAGACCGATATCCACCAGCATGACCGGAATGGGCAGGAAGAGAACGCAGAGGATCGCCACGATGCCCAGTGCGAAACCGATGTCACGCGTGCTCGGACTGACCTTGGGCAAGGAGATGACTGGTGGTTGCGCCATAAATTCGTCCTGTCTCTTCATGAGAAGGGCGACGGAAAAGCCGCCGCACGGTTCCACGGCACCGGTTTTCGAAAAGCGCACGCAATTCGGCCCGATGCTTTGCGCCTATCCCTAGCGGCTGAAGCTTGCGCGAAGGTGGCATCCGCAGCGGACGGCGTCAGAAGCCGGACTGGATGCGGGAAAAGACGAGATTGGAAAAGAGCGATATCTGCGCGCCCACAAAGGGCGCGGCGACGCCGAGCACGAGCATGATCGTGACGATCTTGGGAACGAAGGTCAGCGTCATTTCCTGAACCTGGGTCAGGGCCTGAATGAAGGCGATGACGACACCGACGATCATGGCGGCTAGAACCGCGGGACCGGCCGCAACGAGAACCGTCCAGACAGCCGCCTGCATGATGTCAAGCGCATCGGCCTCGTTCATCGTCGCATCCTCAATCCGGAAAGGCGGCGTCATGCCGCCTCTTCAATGTCAGGAACCGGTCGCGCTATCCGAATCGGTTCCGCTATCAGATGTACTCGTAATCGGGCCGTTGGAGAAGGTCACGCCGGCCTGCAGCAGCACCTTGTCACCAGCTTCGGTGATGGCGACAACGCCGTCCGAATAGACCTCGACTTCCTTCACCACGCCGGTGACGGTGTCGTCGGCGCTCTTGACCGTCTTGCCGACCAGATCGGAGGCGCGCGTCAGGGCTTCCGCCTGCAGCATGCTCTTCAGATGGGTGTTGGTCTTGATGGTCTGCTCGACCTGCGAGAAGCTTGCGAGCTGCGACATCTGCTCGCCGGCATCCATCGGGCTGGTCGGATCTTGGTTCTTCATCTGGGCGATGAGGAGCTTCAGGAAGCTGTCGTAGTTCAGCGACGCCGCGCTGCCGTCGGAGCTGCTCGCCCCGGCATTGGCCCAGGGATTTGACGCTGCCGAAGTGACTGCATCTACCGCCATGGTGCTATCTCCTTGCGAATCTGCTCGATCGTTGCGGGGGTCATTTCCTGATTGTTGAGGATTTTTTCCTCGATCGGGTAGAGACCGCGAATGGCCTTCAGCGCTTCGAAAGCCTTGCCCGAGGCAACCAGCCCGTCGATCCGCTTGAGTTCCGCCAGAACCTCGTCATGCTGGAAGCAGTTCAGGAGCATGCTGACCGACTTGCGGAACATGTTGGTAGACTGGTCGCGCCCTTCCGGGTTGATGAGGATCATCTGCGCGATGAAATAAAGCTGTCTGAGCGGCGTCGTCGCCTGATCGGGCTGCAGAACGTGGTTTTCAAGCAGAAACGTGACATCGTTCAGGAATTCGAGCGCCACCTTGCGATCCACACGCAGAACCGCGCCGTTGATAAAAATCTTTTCGCCCGATTTCAGCGAAATCCGAAGTGTACTTTTCATTTAAGTCCATCCCTGATGATGGTTGTCACGTCAATTATGCCCTGGAAATTCGTCGACTGACGTTTCCGGATCAGTTCGCACTCTTTCAATATCCAGATCGCGATGGAAATCAGATTGGCCCTGAGCTCCATGGCAAGCTGGTTGTCGGGTTGCTTGAGATCCTCAATGAAGCGGATCCAGACCCGTCGAGTGTAAAAAAGCGCTTCGATCGTGTGGCGCTGCGAAGAGGAATCCCTTGCCTCCACCAGAAGGTCGATCGATTTTGTCAACGCCTGCCGCTCGCGATCCTTCGCGTTGGCGACACCATCCTCCATGATTTCGGCGTAGGAAAACTGGTACATTCATGTATCCTTTATCTGCCGCCACCCCTGTTCATCAGAGGTAGTTCACCAGACTCATTTTTTGCAGACGCGACGTGAGGCTGTATGCGATTTCAATCTGCTGCTGCAGCAGATCGAGGCGGGTCTTCGCCTCGTAGGTATCGATCCCCTCAATATCCAGCAGATGCGTTTCGATGATCTTCTTCTGGGCTGCGAGCGAATCATTGGCCTTCGAAACGCGGCTTTCCGAAAGGCCGAGCTGGCTTTGCTGCTGGTTCAGGCCACTGATGGCGGTGCCGATATTGGTCACCGACTTGGTCGCCACCATTTCGCGAACGCCGCTATCCACCTTTTCGTCGAGGAAGGTCATCGCCGTCATCGCCGTAAGTGCAAAATAACGCATGCCCTGCGAATTGCTGTTGCTGGAGGTTTCCACGACCTCGTTCTGGCTGATGCGGCTCGTCATGTTGGTGTCGCTCGCCTTGGAGCCGAAGGTCGTCCAGAAATCGTAGTTCTGGCCGGCCGTCAGGCTGCTATGGGGCGGGTTCGTTACCGTCGTGGTGCCGTTGAACACACCTTCGATATGGGTCATGAAGGCTTCGGCCTGGGTCTTGGAGAGGCCGGTGATGTCGCCAACCGCCGGCGTCTGCGCCGCCATGAATGCGTTCAGCTCGGTCTCATAGGCTTCCTTCAGGGTAGACCCTTCAGCGAAATAGTCATCGACGGGCTTCACATCCGTATTGATGCCGGAGAACAGAAACTCGCCATTGACCGCCGTATTGGCGAAGCTGGTGAAATTGTTGAAGGCATTCGAGATGGTTTTGGCAACCGTCGTCAGCGTCGGCGCTTCGCTGCTGGTGTTGGGGACGAGAACCTTCTGAATTTCCTGTGCGGCCTGCGCCATGCCGTCCAGCGCCGTCTGCGAGGATTTGAGGCGTTGCGTTGCAATCGAATTGACGCTCACCAGCGAAGAGATGCGGTCGATATCGCGATTGAGATCGAGGCTGCGGGCGGTGTTGGCGCCCAGCGTCACGCCGAGATCGGCATGCTTGCCCGTCGTCAGCTCGGTATTGAGATTGGTCATCTCGAGCTGAGCCTTGAGGATGGTGCTGCGCATGCTGTTCTGCATCGCCAGCGATGAAATGAATGACGTTTTCATCGTTTACCTCACCATGTCCATCAGGGACTTGAGCATTTCGTCAACGGTCGTCACCAGTTTGGTCGCGGCCTTGTAGGATTGCTCGATATCCATGAGCAGCGACAGTTCCTCGTCCAGACTGACCGCCGTATTGTTCGAATAGGACGTGGCGGAGCGCTCATAAAGCGCGCTTTTCGCTTCGTTGGCAGAAGTCGCGCCGGAACGTTCCTGTTCGAGCCACCCCATCGAGTTGGTGCCGTATTTCAGGATGCTGGTATTCGTATCGATACGTGTCGACGCGGCAAAATTCATGGGCGCGTCGAAAGCAGTAACATAGCTGCGGATCAGCTCGGAGAAACCGGTTCCCCCCGACGCTGCGGTATTGATCACGTAATCGGTACCGTTGATACCGCCGTCGCGCAACAATTCCGGATTGCCACCTTTGGAAATAATTAACGCCGGGTTGACGGTAATGCTGGCTGCGAGCCCGGGAGAGACAATCCCGTCTGCCGGAATGGTCGTCGCCGCCGGCGAGCCGTAGGTGAAGAGACCCGGCATATCCGGCAGGCCGCTGGTCGCGTCGGCCGGCTTTTCCGCAAACATGGTGATGAGGCCGCGGGCGATTTCGTCGAGCTGGCTCTGCATCGTCGGCGCCAGATCGTCACGAACCTGCATCAGGCCCTGAAGCGAGCCCTCAGACGTCGTGTTACTGCCGCTTCCTGCCTTCAGCGCTACGCCATCGACATAGATTGCGTTGCCCGTGGTCGTCGCATCATAGCCCGGCTGCGTCTTGAAGGTGACGCTGCGCGGCACGATTTCGAACAGCGTCGCGCCATCCGTCGTATAAAGCGCCACGTCGTTGTTGGGACGATTGACGACATTGATGCCGATGATGGAGGAAATGTCCTTCAGCAGCGTCTCGCGCTGATCGAGAGCGTCGCTTGGATCGCCGCCGATCGCCGTCTGCGCCTTGACCTCGTTGTTGGCTTCCTCGAACTTCGCAAGCAGCCCGTTCAGCTTGTCGACCTGAAGGGCGATTTCCTTGTCGGCGCGCAGACGCATCGCCTGCAATTCGTTCGAGGCCTTGTTCAGGGAACTGGCGACATCGGTAGCCGAGGTGACGGCCGTTGCGGCCAGAGCGGCATCGCTCGGCTTGGCGGCGTAAGCGTCCAGGCTCTTCAGCAGTTCCTTCATATAGGTGGCCGGCGAACTCTCATAATCGTTGCCGCCGAAAATGCTCTTCATTTCCTCAAGGCCGGTCAGAACCGTGCTCTGGCCGGAAGCGAGAGAAGAGCTGGAAATCGTCTGCCTGAGAAGACTTTCATTCTGGGCACGGCCGTTGGAGACGATACTCGCTCCAGCCATGGTCGTGCCGAGAATGGCGGTTCGCTTGACGTAGTTAGCATTGCCGACATTGGCAATGTTCTTGGAGGTAACGTCCGTCTGCTTACCTGTATTATTGAAAATCGACTGCGCAGTATTCATTGCTGACGTGAGCGACATTCATCTGTCCTCGTGAGAAGTATTATCTCTTCAGATTGATCAGGACGTCCATCAAATCCGATCCAGTCTGGAAGACTTTCGAATTCGCTGTGTAGATACGCTGGGATTCAATCATGTCGGTGAGTTCGCTGGCGATATCGACGTTCGAGCCTTCCAGCGCGCCCTTCTGGATGTAACCGAAGCTGCCGGTCTGCGCGAAGCCGATGGTCACGACACCCGACTCGTTGCTAGGCAGATAGACGTTACCGTTCTGCGGGCTGAGATTGTCGACGCTCGGCACCGTGGCTAGCGCCAGCTGGTAGATATTGCGGCGACCGCCATCCTGATAGACCGCCGTCACCAGGCCATCCTTGCCGATTTCGACGTCCTTGATCTGGCTCGGGCCGTTACCGTTCAGAACAGCGGTGCCAGGCGTGAACTTCGAGGAGAACTGCGTCATCTGCGACAGGTCGATCTCGATCGCCTGCGCCACGCCGCTGTTGTTGTCATTAATCGTGATCGAGCTATCCGATCCGGTGGTGAGCTTGTTGGTGGCGGGATCGAAGGTCAGGGTGACCGTTTCCTTGACGAGCGTAGCCGGGGCGGTTGCCGTATAGGGGAAGCCGCCATCCGTCGACTGATCCTGACGATAAACGGACACTTCCCACTGCGGATTGCCGGAGGCATCGTTGTCAATGCGCGTGTAATAGAAGTCGTAAAGAACCTTGGCTCCGCCGCTGTCGAACGCCGTGAGCGACGTCTTGCTGCCAACCGTCGACGTTGCGACGTTGGCACTTGGGCGCGATCCCGCAGCAACGATTGCCTCATCACGATTAAGGTTGGCCGGGAAGCTGCCCTGTGTGGAGGGAGACGCCGTCAGACCGAAGTCATTGATATTGATGGCTTCAAGGCCGGTAAAGCCGTTGACGACCGCAGCCGGCGGGTTGGCGCCGTAAGGGTAACCCATCAGCATGAAGCCTGCCGCATTCTCCAGATAACCTTCCGAATTCTTCTGGAAGGAGCCAGCGCGCGTGAGGTAGGGTGTGCCTGCACCGTCCTGAACCACGAAGAAACCGTTGCCCTGAACGGCAAGGTCGGTGCTGGAGGTGGTGTAGGAGAGGTTGCCCTGCTCCGAAATGCTGTAGCGAACGTTGGACTGCACGCCGCCGGACGCGTAGCTGCCCGACGAGGAGGGCAGAACGAGCGAGGAGAACGACGTCGATGCGCGCTTGTAGCCGGTGGTGCTTGCGTTGGCGATGTTGTCGCCCACGGTGCCCAGCTTGTTCGCCTGCGCATTCATGCCGGACACACCGGTTCGCATAGTGCCGAAAATACTCATTCAAAAACCCTCGTGGTCATCTTTCAGGGAGAAGGTAAAGCGTTTGGCTTGCGTGAAGCTGTCGGAAATACCGCGTTTGAAAAAGACCACGCGGGTCAATGAAAATCATTGCCAATCAATGCTGTAGCCGAGGAAACGTTTGGAATCGACCGGATCGTAGCCAAGCTTCTTACGCAGCTTCTTGCGCAGCTTGCTGATGTGGCTTTCAACGACGTTTTCTTCGACGTCGTCATCGAAGATGCCGTAGATGGCATTGAAAATCTGCGCCTTGGAAACGCGGCGTCCGCGATTGGCGATCAAATATTCGAGGATGCGGCGCTCACGGCGCGGCAAGGGGAACACTTCACCACCCACTTCCGGGTCGCGGCCGTCGGAGAAAACCCGGATCGGTCCAGCATCGGTGAAGTTCGAGATGACCTGCAATCGGCGACGGATCGCCGCCGCACGTGCAAGGATTTCACGGGGGTGTACCGGCTTGCGCACGACGTCGTCGACGCCGCTGTCGAAAAGCGCCAGCGTCGATTCCAGCGAGGGCTGGTCGCTGACCGCGATCACCGGGGCCGTCGTGCGATCCCTGATCGCCTTCGGCAAAGAAAAGCTCCGGTCGCCCTGGCCGATCAGGAAGGCTTCCACAGCCGCAAGATCGCTTTCCGCCGCCGTCGAGACCCACTCCCCGAATTCGACCGGATCGAACCCGGTCGAGGGAATGCCCTCACGCCCAAATAGAGATGTATAGCCGTCTTTAACGAGCTCGCGCTCATCAACCACTACGATCATTCGTCCGCCTCCGAATCAGTGTGGTGTTTTCCAATGAGGCATTGGTACGAATCGGGCGATTCAGGGACAACTGTAGGAAATCATCGATAGATATTAATAATTGATTAACCATTTTGTGCCGATTTGATCTATATATAGTGGGTATTAACCATATATGGCACAAAATTTTTGTGTAGAAATTTCAAAATTCCGAAAAAACCGCTTGAACTGCCTTTTTTCGATCAATCTATCGCCACATTTCAAAATACGAGTCCCGCGGCGCCTTAAAGCAATTTCAGGTTGTTAACCGTCGCAGAAATTTTTCGCGTTGGCGGTCCATTTTCCGTAGCCCGTCGCCACCAGATTGGCGATGACACGACAGACATATTTCTTCTGCGCCGGATCATTGTTGGGGCCGGCATGATAGCGCGCGACCGCCATGGTCCAGGTTTCATGCCTGTTGTGGAGGTTGCGCAGAAACATGGCGGCATATTCCACATTGCGGCGAGGATCGAACATTTCCCGTGCGGATGCGAAGTTTTCGCCATGGAAATAATGATTTATCTGCATGCATCCGAGGTCGATCAGCTTGGCGCCGTTGCGCTTCGCCGCCTCAAAAGTGGTCAAAGCTTCCTCTGTGGAGGAGGCAAATACCGGTTTTCCCTCGATATTCATGGCATTGGGGTCGAGACGCCCCTTGCGGCCCGTTTCGGTCAGCCCCACCGAATAGAGAATTCCCTCCGGCACGCCATATTTGCGGGCCGCCGACTGGATCTCTCTTTCACAGACACCTGACGTTGCCGAAGCGGACGCGTTCTCAGAGGTAGACGCCATTGTCAGCAGAAGAGCGGGCAGAGCCAGAAACGCCATCCATGCCTTCATTATGCACCCCCAAATTATCGCCATTGCCTTGCCGGTCGCCCCGTGCTCCGGACTCGTCACGGTTGCGCCCGGCGGCGGCCTGCTGACCCTGCTGCTGCGCCTGCTGATTTTGCTGATTGTTGCCTTGTGTGCCCGTTTGGTCACTCTTGTCGGAAGAAGCGATGCTGATGGTGATGTTATCGACCGTCAGACCCTGCGCCTTGAGGCCATCGAGGATGCTCTTGCTGTCTTCCTGGAGCTTTTTATAGGCCGCAACACTCTCCACCGTCATGTGAACGGCAAGCTCGTCACCGGCAAGACGCAGCGACATTGTCACCGATCCAAGCTCGATCGGCGTCATGTGCAGCTTCAGCGTATGGACGACTTTGCCGGTGCTGCTCTGGGCCGCCGCATTGGAGAGCGACGAACCGGGCTGCATGGCGCTCACCCATTCCGGATCGTTGACGATCAGGCCGGTCAGGGCCGACGCGTTGGTCGAGGGCGCCAGGCCGATGAACCGCCGTGAATCGAGAACCGTTATGGTGTCGGTCGCCTTGCCGGTGCTTTCGCGTGCATCGAACTCGACACGGCCTTCACGCTGAACGGTGCTCATATCCAGAGCCCGCGCCGCGCCTGAGCGCGGAGACGAAAAACGGAATGCCGAGGCATCCCCCTCGTTTTCCGAAGCAGAACCCGCCTCATTACCGGCTGGTGCGATCCCTGTCGGCATGTCCTTGACCGAATGCTCGACCTTGCCCCGGACAGGTTCAGCACGGTCTGATTTCACCGCGTCGGCCTTGCCGGCAATCGCCTGTGCAATTTCCTCAAGCGGTGTCTTGGCCGTCGCCATATCGGCGGCATTGGCCGTCACCAGCTGCAGTTCCGCCAGCTTCGGATCGATCGTATCGTCCGTCACCTCGGCGTCCTTGTCGGCGTCGTCCTTGAGCTTCTTGCCGGTCTTGCCGTTTTCCGGCGTTGTGCGCGCCGTTTTCACGGCGTTTTGAAACTCGGCCACCGTCTCCTGGGCACGACCTTCGCCGACATGCTCGTTGACGATCACATTGAGAAATGTTGCGGGCCGCTTGACCGGGACATCCATCTTTTCCGCCTCGCCATCGGGCTGCGCCTGCTGCTCTTCAGCCGGGTTCTCGTCCTGCTGATGCCGCGAATGCAGCGCCTGCGGCGGGCGCTCGTCCCGAACCGTGGAAAGGGCATCGCCGAAACTGGCGCCCTTGGCGTCGTCCCTGACGCTGGCGCTGCCGGCGCGCGGATCGGATGGCGGCGCATTCATTATCGCATTGATGGCTGCGTCGATCATGGTGCCCCCTCGCCTTTCTTCAACAGGCTGTCGATTTCATCGAGCTTGCTGCGACCGCTCGTCACGAGTTGCCGCACGTTGTCGCCCTCATCGTCAGCCTTCTGGGTTTCGACCCGCCATATGCTTCTTGCATCGGCAGCGTTCGCTTCGTTTTCGGGCGCATTCCGCCCGGTCTCCTTCGTGACCGCAGTGTCAGCCTCGACGCCGGACTGCGGGGAAGGAGGACGAACCACCTGCTCGGCAATCGCTCTTGCCGCCTCCCGCAAGGCCCTGTCCCGATCCGAAAGCTGCGCTTCGGGAATCTGCCCTATTGTCTCGATTGCGCTCACCACATCGGGCGTGCCGATGTTGGAAAGGCTTTCATAGAGATTTGCCTGCACTTCCGGCTCACCCGGCAGAGCAGGAGACAGCGCCTTCGCCTTCAACGCCGCCATGCGCGCCAGCGAATCCTTGCCGCTGATCGCCGCGAGGCGGGAAAGCCGCAGATAGGCTTCCTTCTGCCTCTCTGTATCCATCATGGCGAAGGTTTCCTGTATCGCCTCCTCCCCGATGGAATCGGCGCGCTTGACCACCAGCGAGACCAGAAGGTCCGCAAACTGGCTGGCATATGGTGAAT
Source organism: Agrobacterium sp. LR_9 (assembly GCF_041954855.1). Taxonomy (NCBI): domain Bacteria; kingdom Pseudomonadati; phylum Pseudomonadota; class Alphaproteobacteria; order Hyphomicrobiales; family Rhizobiaceae; genus Agrobacterium; species Agrobacterium sp. LR_9. The sequence continues at coordinate 423,369 of NZ_JAVAYA010000001.1, read as the reverse complement.
GCAGGAATCGCCGCGCATAACGCTGCGCATATTCGACGCCGCGTGCCGCATCGCCGTCCTCGACCGCGATGGCGAGCGAACGGCGCAATGCGGCCTCCTCGACGATGGTACCCGGCGCTTCGAGCCGGGCGATATCGTAAAAACCAAGCGCCGCCAGCGGATCGCGCGGGATCGTCACATTGCCGCCGATCAGCGCAAGGTAGGCGCCAATCCGCTTGCCGCGATATTCCGGCACCATGGCCGCAATGCTCTGCGCGACAAGCGTTCCCTTGCCGGAGAGGTATTTGCGCAGGATATCGGCAACGCGGCTATCGAAATTGCCATCGACATCGCGCGCGACCAGCAGTTCCAGCGTGGCCGGATTGCCGCCGCTCATCGCATAGATGAGCGCCGCATCGACATTGCGCGGATCCTTGAAGATCGCCGAAGGCGCGCTCTTCAGCCGCTCATCGATGGTCTGGAGTAGAAACCGCTGCATTTCCGAAGCGGAATGGTCGCCCATGGCGACCGAATCCTGCACGAATTGCAGGGAGCGCAGCATTGCATAAGGCATGAGATTGTCTTGCGACTGCGAAAACGCTCTGCCCGGCTCGGAGCCGAGACCGCAAAGCGTCGCCGCAAGAAGAAGCCAGCGTTTCGAGGTCTTCGTCACACTCACCCCCGATCGGCCTCAAGCAGAATTTCGATGCGGCGGTTAGCGTCCGCCAGAGGGTCCGCCGGCACCTGCAATCTGCGGTCCGCAAAACCCGAGACCTGCTTTACCCGCTCTTCCGACAGGCCGCCGCGCACCAGCATGTAATAGGCGCTATGGGCGCGATCCATGGAAAGCCGCCAGTTGTCATTGGCCTCGCCCTTGAACTGCCGTCCGTCGGTATGGCCGCGTATCACCACGCTGCCACCGCGCTCCTGAAGCAGTTTGCCGATTTTTTCCATGGCCAGAACCATTTCACGCCGGGGAACGGCCGATCCGATATTGAACATCGGCGTTTCCGTCTGGTCGGAAATGGTGAGCAGCAATCCGCCTTCGGCCGGCGTCACCACCAGACCTTCGGAAAGCTTGCCGGTAATGCCGGATATCTGCTTCTCGATCTCTTCGCGCAGCGTGTCGGCCTTTTCCCAGTCGGCGTCGCTGGCCTTTTGCTCTGCATCGCTCGCCTGGCGCGGCTCGTCCGGCTTTGGCTGTGCAAGCGCTGCCTGCTCGGCCGCACCGGGGCGCTGCTGCGGCACAACGGCGGCGACTTCCATCGGTTTGCCGTCTTCCGCCTTGTCGGCCAGTGTCTCGGACGCCTTGAGCGCGACCGCCTGAGCGTTTTCGGCCGCATCCTCCTGTTTGCTCTCGGCGACTTGCTGATGTTCAACCGGTTTCTGCGGCTGATCGGCGCGGGTGATTTTCACCTGCTGGGTCCAGAAATCGGGATCGAACGGGTCGCGATAGGCTTCACCGCCGCTAGCACCGGTCGCCGGGCCGGAATCGGCGGCGCCGCCCTCGCCCTTGGCGCTGACATTGGCCTGCTGGCCCACCTGCTGGGCGATTTCCGCCAGCACGGAATAGGGATTTTCGAAAAAGTCCGCTTCGGAGAAGTTCGACTGCTCACCGGTCTGCGAGGTAAGGTCTTCGCCCGTCGCCGCGGCCGAGCCTTTGGTGACCTTTTCCGCCTGGATGTTGGACTGGTCCTTCTTCTGGACGCCCTCTTCCTTGTCCACCGGCTTTTCCAGCCCCTTGGATGAGGGTTTCTCATCGGACAGCTTGATCGGGTTGAAATAGCTGGCGACCGAGGCCTTGGTTTCCTCATTGGCGGCATTGACCAGCCACATGACGAGGAAGAACGCCATCATCGCCGTCATGAAGTCGGCATAGGCGATTTTCCACGCGCCGCCATGGGCGCCGTCATGACCGCCCTTGTGGCGCTTGACGATGATGATCTCGTTTTTACCGTGGTGGTGATTTTCGCCTTCACTCATTTCATCACCTTGCGAAGACTGGACGCCCAGGCGGACATGCGCGTCACGAACACGCTTTCACCCAACTCGACGGAAAGATCGATATCGGTGGTCTCGGTAAATTTCATCGTTTCTTCTTCAAAGCCCGGCTGCGTCTTCAGCCGATCGAACAAATCTTTCGGGCCTTTCACGACAAGCGTGACCCCTTCGCCATCCGGCATGGCGCTACGCACCACATCCGCCAGCGCCGAGACTGCCTTCAGCGACAGCTTTTCCGTCAGGACCGGAGCAAGGATATTGGCGGTCTGTTCGCTGAGATTGGCCGCAATCGCGTCGATACCCTCGCGCAGACCACGGGACAGGGAAGCCGCGATTTCTTCGAGGTGACCCGAACGTAGGGCCTCCAGTTCGGCCGCATGGGCAGCGATCAGCTCTTCCCGCTCCGCCTGCATCTTCTCGGTGATCTCGCGGGCAGCATCTTCGCGGCCGCGGTCATAGGCCGCCTGCTTCTCGCTCTCCACATCGACGGGAGCAAATTCGTCGAAACCTGAAGCGCCATCGGCAAAGCCGGACAGGAAATCCGTATCGGCCAACGGGTCGCCGAAGGCCTGCGCCGCCGGTTGCGGTTGCGCTTCACCGAAGTCCTTGAGAAACCGTGCGATGGACGCGCTCATGCCTGCCCCCGGCAAAACAGGAGAAAGCGGCCAGACATGTTTCGTCGCCCGCGCGAATCGCAAAAGCCTCGCCGCATTTCCGGACGGAAAACCGGGGTCCACTTTTCCTGGAAATGCTCTAAGCCGTTTGGCGGCACCACCGTCATCCTTGCTACCCTGCCCGTCTCTTCCATGTTTCCCGGCCGGATCACGCCATGCGATCCGCCCCATACTGACCCGACGTTAGGTGTTCAAACTTGTGCGAGGATGAAGGCGGGCTCGATCAGGAAGCCTGCGCCAATTCATCCCCGCGCGCCCACGCCGGCCAGAGCCGTTACTTGAAGAGCTGGAGAATATTTTCCGCATTGGCGTTGGCGATGGAGAGCGCCTGGATGCCGAGCTGCTGCTGCGTCTGCAGCGCCTTCAGCCTGGTCGATTCCTCGTTCATGTCGGCATCGACGAGACGGCCGATGCCCTTGTCGATCACATCCATCAGGCTGGAAACGAAGTTGTCCTGCATGCTGATGCGGCTCTGCAGCGAACCCAGGCTGGAAGCCGTGCTGGTCATCGCCTCAAGCTGCCCGTCGACGAAGGACATCATCATGTCGATGGCGTCTGCGTCGGTATAGGTCGTGCCGCCGCCGGCAAAACCGCCCATGGCCGCGGCAACGATATCGAGATTGCCGAGATCGAGGGTGGAAACGGAAAAGCCGAGGGAACGAGCGGCCGAAGCTGCTCCGCTGCTGGTATCGTAAAACCAGTCGTTGCTGCTGGTGTCGCGATAGGCAGGAGAAACGGTGGTGCCGCCGCTCGACGGATCCGTCCCCGTCACCTTGACCCATACATTTTCGGCAAGGCGGAGATAATTAGCGGTGCCGTCGCTATAGACATTCGGATCCGTATTCGTATCCGTCGTTGCGGCATTCAGCGCGCCGATTTCTGCGTCGGTGAGCTTCGGTACGACAAAACCCGCCTGCGTCGCCGTGCCGGCGGTCGTCGAGGTCTGGGTGACTTCATATTCCGTCTTACTGACGAAAACGGCGTTTTTGTCGAGAATACCGAGCTTTCCGCCACTGAGGTCGAAAAGGACGGTGCTGCTGTCGAGCGTGTAGTCAACGGTGGTGACCCCGACATTGCCCGAGCCAGTGCGGGTGAAGGATGCGACGACCTTTTTGGTGATCGATTCTTCAACCGGCGGCGTGCCACCGTTGCTGATACTGGCCTGCAGCCAATTTTCACCCGAGAAGGAGGCCGATTCGGAGATGCTCTTCAGCTGTTCCTGAAGCTGCTTGATTTCATCCTGAATCTTGCTGCGGTCGGCACCCACGCCATAGGCGGCGACGAGCTTGGCCTTGATCTGCTTGACGACCTCGATCGTGCTTTCAAGCGCGTCATAGGCGGTATCGACCTTGGCGGCGCCCAGACCCAAAGCATCCTGCACGGCCGAAAGCGCATTGTTGTCGGAGCGCATTGTCGTTGCAATGGACCAGTAGGCCGCGTTGTCCGCCGCAGTCTCGACACGATAGCCGGAAGACACGCGCGCCTGCGTCGTTTCCAGATTCTTGTCGATCATCCGCAGGGTTTGCAGCGCGGCCATTGCCGCCGCATTGGTCAAAATGCTGGTCATGGGGTCCACCCAACTCAAAATTTAAGAAAAAATCCGGCGCTGTGCCGACAACGAGCAGGGGCATCATGCGCATCGGCAATGGTCTGAACCGACCACCGCGACCTGCCGTTCGTTAACAAATCGTTAATACGATAGGTAACAAACAACGAGCCTGATTTGCAAGGCGTTCCTCGCTTTCGCAGCCGTGTTTCGCATAAACCGGCAGGCTTCAGGCAAGCTCGGATTAAAACGCACCGGAATGAGGCTGTTGCGCCCGCGATTTCGGCGCGCGCAACGGAGATGACGGAAATAGGGAGCGGGTGATCCGGTTAAGCCGCTTCGCCCTGACGGGTGGGCACGAATCGGGCAGCCGTCAGGCTTTGACGAAGAAACTCGGTGTTCTCGTCCGGATTTTCGGAAGGATTCTGAAACGAGACGTGATTGATCTCAATCGCCGCATGCTCGTTGGCGAGCGTCAATCGCGCATAGACCGTGGCGCCCTTCGGCTTCAGTTCGAGATCGAGGACGATCTCCGGCGCGCCTTCCCATTCGAGCTTATATTCGCCGCCGGCGCCGAAATTGATCGTACCGGGATGATAATAAAGCTCCGCAGCCGATGAAACGAGGTCGGCGATACTGCCGTAGCACTCGAATCGAAGCAGCGAAATCAGGTCGGCCGGGTCTAACAATCGAAGTTCGGTGGCAATCGGGTTGATCGCCTCTGCGACGATCATTTCCCGCTGTTCGGAATAGGCGGATTTTTTCATTGGTTTTATTGAACCCGTATTTTCGATGACTTCATGGCGTAAACCCGGTGAACGAGCTCAGCCACAGCCTTGTAAAAGACTGGTGGAATCACACTATCTACCGAGACTTGCGCAAACATGGAGCGTGCAAGCGGCGGGTCTTCAAAAACGGGGATATTGTTTTCTTCCGCAATCTCGCGGATTTTCAATGCGATAAGGTCCTGACCCTTGGCGACGACGACAGGTGCGTCGCCTTCTTCGCGAACATAACGCAGCGCCACCGCAAAGTGTGTCGGGTTGGCGATGACGAGTGTGGCGCGCGGCACATTGTTGATCATGCGGCGGCGGGCACGGTCGCGGGCGATGGAGCGCTGGCGGGATTTGACCACGGGGTCGCCCTGCGACTGCTTGTATTCTTCCTTCACCTCATGCTTCGTCATCTTCAGCTGGCTGAACCAGTGGTGGCGCGTCCACAAAACGTCGACGGCGGCAAGCAGCGCGGTCGAAAGCAGAATCACGACCATCATCTTTTTGACGATCTCGACGACGCGGACGAAAATCACCTGCGGATCGGAGAACATCAGATCGATGAGGCTGTAAAAATCGCCACGCAGGGCAAGGAACATGATCACCGAGACGATCATGATCTTGAATACGGATTTGCCGAATTCAACGAAACCCTGCTTGCTGTAGATGCGCGTGAAGCCCTTCGCCGGCGAGACGCGCGACCATTGCGGACGCACCCGCTCAAGCACCGGCGACGGCAGGTTCTGGAAAAACGACGAGGCAAGCCCGAAGACGATGAACATGATCATCGCCGGCATGAGCAGATAGGCCATCGAGGTGCCGAGAAAATACAATAGCGACAGGGCATCCGGCCGGGTGCTGAGGTCCCACTGTTCGGGCTGGCCGAACAGGTCCTTCAATGTGACGCCAAGACGACCGGCGCCATCGGGCAGGAAGAAGACCAGGTAACAATAAAAGGCGAGCGACGACGCAAAGATCGGCACTTCGCGAGAAAACGGAAGATTGCCCTTTTCCGCCGCATCACGGAGTTTTTTCTCCGTTGGGGCTTCTGTTTTACTGTCCTTGTCCTGATCGTCTGCCAAGGCACGTCTCCGGGATCAAAAAAGGCCCGCCGATCCCGGCAGGCCGTCAATCCCGAAACTAGCGCCCGTGACCGGCCATCGCAATGGCCGCTTCCGCCGTAAGGGCGGGTTATCAACCGGCTTCCGCTCAAGCAGCGGCCGGTTGTTCCTCCGCGGAAGCTTCCTTCAGCTGGATCTGGCCGGAATTGGCGAGCCGGATCGCTTCCTGCGCGACGGCGCGGCGTGCGATTGCCACTTCGCGGGTGTTGATCGAGGCCTGCGGCACCGCAAGGTCCGATTCGATCATGCGGCGCTGGCGCGGGCTGATGCTGGAGAGCACACATTCCTTGATTTCCATCGTGGCGCCGCGCAGCGCCATCGTCAGAACATCGGCCGAGACATCGTTGAGCAGCAGGACACGGCTGCGCTGCGGCATGAACATGAGGTCGTCGAAGAGGAAGATCTTTGGCTTGACCTTGTTTGCGGCTTCCTTGCTGAGCGTCTCGAGCGAGCTGAGCAGCGTATCGACCTGCGGCTTGTCCAGTTCGTTCATCAGATCGGCAACCTTCGTGGAACCGCCGGCATTACGCTCGGCCTCGATTTCGTTGATGAGGTTGACCACACGCTTCTCGATGATCTGGGCAGCCGTCGGGCTGACTTCCTTCATATTGACGGTACGGTTCATGATATCGGCGCGCTGCTCTTCCGGAATGGTCAGGAGAACCTTAGCGCCGAAGGAAGAAGGCAGCATGGAGAGGATATAGGCGATGGTCTGCGGATGTTCGCGCAGCAGGAACTTGCCGACGAATTCCGGCTCGGCTTCCTGCAGGCGGTCCCAGATCGACGCTTCATAGGCCTGGAAGGCCGCGCGACGGCCGAGAAGGCTGTCCACCTCTTCAGGGGTGAGGCCCTCTTCGAGAATGCTCTCGATTGCCTTGGCATTGTCCATGAGGCCCGTTCCTTCGGTGAACAGGTCTTCGAATTCGGCGACTATCTGGGCAAGCTCATCGGGAGGAATGACACGCAGGGTCTGGGCCGAGGAAATGATCATCTGCAATTCGTGCTGCGTGAAAAATTTCAGCAGCTTGCCGGCGACGCCCTTGCCCATGGCAAGAAGCACCGCGGCCGCCTTGTCGGCCTGAGACAACGGTTTCCCTGCCAGGGGGTTACCGAAATCCTCGAAGTCCATCATGGTCTTTCCTCTCCGTCCCCACAGGGATCAGGCTTTCTTCGTACTCAGTACTTCAATCAATTTTACGCCGAAGCGCGTATCGTCGTCTTCCAGAACCGTTATTTCACCGCGCGCAATACGGCGGCCATTCACCATGATCTCGACCGGCTCGCCGATCTTGCGATCAAGCGCGATCGTTGCGCCCTCTTCAAGGCTCATCAGCCCCGAAACGAGCATTCTGCTGGTGCCAAGCACGATCTGGACATCGATCGGGATGTCCATGATCATTTCCATGTTTTCGGACAATCCGCTGCCAAGCGGCGCCTTCACGCCCGCAACCTGCGGGGCGGCGGCAAAATCATCCATCCCAAAATCGGCCGTTCCGCCACCGAAAGCGGAAAGGTCGGTATCCGTCGAGACCTCGTCCGTGCTGCCGAAATCGCCGAAGTCGCCGAAATCGGAGAGCGAACCTTCCGCATCCGTCTTGAGGACGCCACGCAGATCGCCGATAGCCTGGTCGAGGTCGCCGCCGTCTTCAAACGACGGCAACGCCGCATCATCGGTCACAGGTGTTTTCTTCGTAGCCATGCGCTGATTATTCCCTTTGAAACTTGCGTCAGCCTGCCCAGAACCCAAAAAGGCCAGGCAGGATTTAACCCATCAAATGTCGTAAGATCTCGTCGTCCGTGCTGACATTGTTCTTCACCCGAACCATGTAGCGGTCGCCGGACTTGCCGAATTCGCAATTGTAGAGCTTGGAACCGTTGGCGCTGACCTCGACGCCGATATCGTCCTGCTTCAGAGCCTGGAACGGGATGACATCACCGGCCACCAGCTTGGAAATCGTCCTGAGCGTCAGTGTTTCAAGCTTGATGCGCGCCTCGAGCGTGACCTGCGACCGCTTCACCTGCTCCGAGATCATCTCCATCCATTCCTCCTGCTTCTTCAGCGCCTGGGCTGAAGCCTTGGGGGCAACGATGGAGGTCTTGAGCAGGGGGCGCTGCGGCACGATCAGCGAGAATTCCGAGGATACCTTGCCGATAACGATCTTCATGCGGATGGTCACGCCGTAGAGGCCGGCGATCATCTCGTCGAAGGCGCTCTTTCCGTTGGAATTGAAGGGCGGCTCAATGGTCGCTTCAAAACCGCCCGGCGCGTTGACGCCGGAGCGCAGGACGCCTGCGATGCGGCCAAGAACCATGGCCGCGAGGTCGAGCTCGATATGGGACAGGCTGCGCTCGTCCGGTTCGCCGATCATGTCCGGCGACGCGCCCAGCATGCGCTCCATGAGCGCGATGACGAAGCCGTTGCCGACCGTCATCATGAAATTGGGGCACCAGTTGCGCAGGGAACAATCGGCAACCGCGACGTTGCGCCCGACATTGGCGATCAGGTCGGTCATCAGTCCCGATTCGGAGCCGACATATTCGACGTCGATGGCGATGCCGGTCTCGCTGTGGAAGATATCAGGCAGGAATTCGCTGTAGAGATGGCCGATATCGGAGCCGATCTTGGCGATCGTCTTGCGGTCGGACAACCCACCCGTCAATTTTGCGAGAAGGGCGGTGTCGATGGCGGGTGCTTGTTGTGCTGCAGCTTTTGCCATCGTCATGCCGCCTTGTTTTCGCCGCCGGGGTTCATCATCTCCTGTTCGACGGCGTCAATCGACGGCCGCTCGTAGTTGGAGATGGTCTTGCGGCCGTATTCGAGCGCGACCTGCGGCACCGAGCCGTTCATGTAGGCGATCAGCGTCTGCTTGACGATGATGTAGAGGCGGTGCTGCTTGGTGCGGACGATCTTGACCTGGGACGCGAGCGGGTTGCAGATCGAATAGGACAGGATGATGCCGAGCATGGTGCCGACGAGTGCGGCGCCGATCAGGCCGCCCAGCACTTCCGGCGATTCGTTGATCTTGCCCATGGCCTTGATGACGCCGAGAACCGCCGCGACGATACCGATGGCGGGGAAAGAATCGCCCATGGTGGTGATCGCGTGATAGGGTTTCAGCTTGTCGTTCAGGATGGTCTCGATTTCCTCATCCATCAGCGCCTCGATTTCGTGGCTGCGGGCGTTGCCGATGATGATGAGGCGGACATAGTCACAGATGAACGAGGTCAGTTCCTTGTTTTTCAGAACCGAGGGCGCGCTCTGGAAGATCGAGGATTCTTCCGGATTGTCGATATGGGCCTCGATCTCGTTGCGCGATTTCGTGCGCAGATCGCGCATCAGCGAATAAAGCACGCCGAGCACGTCGAGATAGTTTCGCTCCTTCGGGACCGAATGCTTGAAGGCCTCGCCGAGCGCCTTGCCCGAGTCCTTCACGACCTTCATGGGGTTCGCCATAATGAAGCCGCCGAGACCGGCGCCGCCAATGATCATCAATTCGAACGGCTGAACAAGCACGTCCAGATGACCGCCCATCGCCATATAGCCGCCGATGATGCAGCCGAAGGTGATTATAAGTCCAATTACAATATTCATTGATCGACCACGCCCGAACAGTGTTCCATGCCCCCATGTCTAAAAAATGTGGCTTGCGTGAACCTGTCCGCAAAGCCTCTCCCGCGCTGCCGCCTCCAGCCAGTTTCGCACAAGCAAGCCACGGCACTATGCCGGCAAAGGCGGACGTGCGCCTTGAGATCGGGATCAAACGAGAGCGGCGGTTCAGTGACTTCCACCTACACCAGCTACAGACTGATCAGTCAGGATATCGGCAAATCGCTTGAGCGTGTGTCGGAGCAGCCCGACGTGGCGCGCGAGACCGAATATTACCGCGCGAAGATCGGCGATGTGAAATCCATCGACGATTTCATGGCCGATACGCGCCTTTACAATTACGCGCTGAAGGCGCACGGGCTCGAGGATATGGCCTATGCGAAGGCCTTCATCCGCAAGGTGCTGACGGAAGGCACCTCGGACAAGGACGCCTTCGCCAACAAGCTCTCCGACAGCCGTTATGCGGATTTTGCGAAGTCGCTGGATTTTGCCGGCCTGGGGGCCGCGGCGACCTCCACCGAGGCCGCCAAATCGGGCGTCATCGGCAAATACACCCGCCAGACGCTGGAACAGGAAGCGGGCGACGACAATAACGGCGTCCGGCTTGCCCTTTATTTCGAACGCAAGGCGTCAACCATTACATCCGGCCTCGACTTTCTGGCGGACGATGCGCTCGCGCAGGTGTTTCGCACGGCCTACAACCTTCCCGACGAGTTTGCCGCCGCCGATGTCGACAAACAGGCGGCGCTCATCGAAAAAACCATCGATATCAAGGATCTGCAGGATCCCGAAAAGGTCGGCAAGCTGCTCGAGCGTTTCACCATCATGTGGGAAATGCAAAACCCCTCGACGACCTATGATCCTCTTGCCGTTTTCGGCTCCTCCAGCGGCTACGGCATTTCCCCGGACCTGCTGATCTCCATCAACTCCCTGAAACTCGGAGGCAAATGATATGCAATCCGGACTATACGTCGCCCTGTCCTCGCAGATCGCGCTGGAGCGCCGTCTCACCACCATTTCCGACAACATGGCGAATGTGAACACGGTCGGCTTCCGCGGCTCCGAAGTGAAATTCGACGAAATGGTCGCCAAGAACCACAATGACATGAATGCCAGGGTGGCTTTCGTTTCGCAGGGCAACGACTATCTCTCCACCCGTCAGGGCGCTTTCGAGCAGACCGGCAACTCCTTCGATTTCGCCATCAAGGGCGACGCCTGGTTTTCGCTGGATACGCCCGATGGCCAGATTCTGACCCGCGACGGCCGCTTCACCATGCGTCCGGACGGCGCGCTCATCTCCTCGAACGGTTATCCCGTTCTCGATGCCGGCGGCGGTCCGATACAGCTCAATCCGAATGGCGGCCCGATCACCGTCGGTCTCGATGGCGCCATCCGGCAGAACGAAAACATCGTCGCCACCCTCGGCATCTTCCAGGCGGATTTCTCGCAAGGGTTCCTGCGTCATCCCAATAGTGGCGTGAAGCCGGTGGCCCAGCCGGTTCCGGTGGTCAACAATCATGAAGTCGGCGTCGTTCAGGGTTATCTCGAACAGTCGAACGTCAACGGCATTTCCCAGATGACCCAGCTCATCCAGGTCAACCGCGCCTTTGAAAGCATCTCCTCGCTGATGCGCGATACCGAATCGACCTTCGGCGAAGGCATCAAGACGCTTGGCGGCGCGCGTTGAGGAACTGAGTAATGACAATGCCGGAATCCATGCTCTCGGCTGACGCCATTTCACCGAAGCTCGCACAGCTAGCAAGCCTTGCAGGGCATTATGCCGATCCGGAGTTCTCGGTGGCGCATGGCGGGCATGTCCGCACCATCGCCGCCGGGCACTATACGGTTTCCGGCCTGTCACGGCATGTGCGGCTCGGAGAATTCGTCGCCCATCGCAGCGCGACCGGCATTCATCTCGGCGAAGTGGTGCGCGTGGAACCGGACATCTGCTATGTCTGCCCCATCGAGCCCGGCGAGCCGATCGGCATTCACGACACCGTCATCCGCAAGGGCGCCTTCCGCGTCTCGCCCGACGACAGCTGGTGCGGACGCACCATCAATGCGCTCGGCGAACCCATCGACGGCCAGGGGCCGCTGGCCTCCGGCATCGAGCGCCGTTCGATTTCCAACAATGCGCCGCCCTCGATGACGCGCAAAAGGGTGGAAACGCCTTTCAAGACCGGTGTGCGGGCAATCGATATCTTCTCGCCGCTTTGCCTCGGCCAGCGCCTCGGCATTTTCGCCGGTTCCGGTGTGGGCAAATCCACGCTGCTGTCGATGCTCGCCAAGGCAGACGCCTTCGACAAGGTGGTGATTGCTCTTGTCGGCGAACGCGGCCGCGAAGTGCGCGAATTCATCGAAGACACGATGGGCGAGAACATGAGCAAGTCCATCGCCGTCGTTGCGACAAGCGATGAAAGCCCGATGCTGCGCAAGATGGCGCCGCTTTCCGCCGTCACCATCGCCGAACATTTTCGCGATCAGGGCGACAATGTTCTTCTCATCATCGACAGCGTGACGCGCTTTGCCCATGCCATCCGCGAAGTGGCGGTCGCTTCGGGCGAGCCGCCGGTGGCGCGCGGCTACCCGGCCTCGGTCTTCACCGAACTGCCGCGCCTTCTGGAGCGGGCGGGACCGGGCGCGGAAGGCACCGGCACCATCACCGCCATCGTCTCCATTCTGGTGGATGGCGACAATCACAACGACCCGATTGCCGATTCGACGCGCGGTATTCTCGATGGCCATATCGTGCTTGACCGCAGCCTTGCCGAAGAAGGCCGTTACCCGCCAATCAATCCGCTCGCCTCGATCTCGCGTCTCGCCAAGAAGGCCTGGACACCGGATCAGGAAAAGCTGGTGTCGCGCCTCAAGGCGCTGGTGCATCGCTTCGAGGAAACGCGCGATCTTCGCCTCATCGGCGGTTATCGGCCCGGCACCGATCCTGATCTCGACATGGCGGTGAAGCAGGTTCCGATCATCTACGAAACGTTAAAGCAGCTGCCGAACGAACCGGCGGCGCAGGATGCCTATGCTGATCTGGCGACCGCCTTGCGGAGCGGCGCGCAGAACGGTCAGCCGCAGGTAACTCCCAGAGCGAGAGGCTGACCCGTGAAGAAAAAACGGACCAACGATAGCCATGATGAAGACGTGCTGCCCAAGCCCGCTTTCTTCACGCCCGACCGTATTCTCGCATGGACAGGCATTACGCTTGCTGCCGCGGCAGCCTTCTTTCCCTGGTACGTTTTCTTCAACGAAGAAAAGTTCGGCATGAAAGTGGCGGGCGGCGACCGCACCCGCGATCTGCCCCATACTGGCCCGCGGGAAGTCTTCAGCGTTTCGCCGATGGCCATGACCAACCGCAACAAGGAAGACACCCCGCCGCCGGCGGAGCTGCCCGACATGCTGACGACGGCGACCGTGAACGCAGGCGGCAAGGAAAAACAGAACAATCTGGCAGCCGGGATCGAGGACCAACCCTTCCCCGGCCAGACCTCCTTCCGTCTGCTGCATGTTTCCAACGGGCGCGCCCTGATCGAGGACGGTTCGGGCATGTATATGGTGAGGGTCGGCTCGACCCTGCCGGATAATGCGTTGCTGACGAAGATCGAACAGCGCAACGGCGAATGGCTGATAGAAACGTCTTCCGGAAAGACCTATCGTCCTGAAAAATAAAAGATTTTTCTCTGGCTCAAAAGGCGCGCCGCATCTGCCGGCGCGCCTTTTTGTTTTTGGCAGGCCGCATCCATATCGGCGTCTTGCGCCGTTCCACGCCTTCTCCCCTCTCCGCAAGTCTGACGCAAGATTAGCCCCGTAGGTTCGGGCCATACGAGATGGAGAAGTCTATGCAACCGATTCAACTGTTCGATCTGGCATCCCGCCAAGCGGAATGGCTGAGCGTGCGGCAGGAAGTCGTGGCGACCAACATCGCCAACGCCAACACACCCAAGTTCCGCGCCAAGGATGTCAGCCCTTTCGAAGCGGTCATGCAGGCCACCAGCCAGCAGGTCGGCATGGCGAGGACCAACCCTGCCCACTTCGGCGAGAGCACACTCAGCGACAATATCGCGGTGCGCGACAACCCGGTCAATAACGAGATCGGCATGCAGGAATCGGGCAATTCGGTCGCGCTTGCGGAAGAAATGACCAAGACCGGCGAGATCAAGCGGCAGTACGAGCTGAACGCCAATCTCGTCAAATCCTTCCATCGCATGATGCTGATGACGGTTAAGAGGTAAGCCATGGATCCCTTGAGTGCGGCGAGCAAGATTGCCGGCAGCGGCCTGGAAGTGCAGTCCACGCGACTGCGCATCGTCTCCGAAAACATCGCCAACGCCCGATCGACCGGCGACACCCCCGGCGCCGACCCCTATCGCCGCAAGACCATCACTTTCGGTTCAGAGCTGGACCGCGTCAGCGGCGTGGAACGCGTGACGGTGAAAAAGCTCGGCGTCGACCGTGGCGATTTCGTCAACGAGTACGATCCCGGCAACCCGGCCGCCGACAGCAATGGCATGGTGAAGATGCCGAACGTCAATATCCTGATCGAAATGGCGGACATGCGCGAAGCAAACCGCAGCTACGACGCCAATCTTCAGGTCATCCGCCAGACACGCGACCTCGTCGCCTCCACAATCGACCTTCTGAAGGCATCGCAATGATCGACGGTATCAAGCAAGTCAGTTCCCTTTCGCTCACCCGCGGCGCAAGCGGCATTTCCTCGCTGACGGAAAGCGTTTTCGGCAGCGAGCATACGACGCCCGCCCAGCAGACGGGCGCAAGCTTCGCCAGCGTTCTCGGCAATATCTCGGTGGATGCGATGAACAATCTGAAGAAGGCGGAAGTCGCTTCCTTCGAAGGCATTCAGGGCAAGGCGAATACGCGTGAAGTGGTCGATGCCATGCTTTCGGCCGAACAGTCGCTGCAAACCGCCATCGCGCTCCGAGACAAGATCGTGTCGGCCTATCTCGACATTACCAAGATGCAGATCTAGCCCAGCAGGAATATTGACATGAGAGCTCTTGCCATCGCTGCCACCGGTATGGACGCCCAGCAGACCAATCTGGAAGTCATCGCCAACAACATCGCCAATATCAACACCACCGGTTACAAGCGCGCGCGGGCGGAGTTCACCGACCTTCTTTACCAGACCGAGCGCATGCAGGGCGTGCCGAACCGGGCCAACCAGGCGATCGTGCCGGAAGGCGCCAATATCGGCCTCGGCGTGCAGACCTCCGCCGTGCGCAACATCCACACCCAAGGCAACCTGATCGAGACCGGCAACAAGCTGGACGTGGCGATCATCGGCCAGGGCTGGTTCCAGATCGAGGCGGCTGACGGTTCGACGCTCTACAGCCGCGCCGGCGCCTTCAACAAGAATGCCGACGGCAATCTCGTGACGATCGATGGCTATAACGTCATTCCGAACATCAATATCCCGACCGATGCGCAGGACATCACCGTTACCCGCACGGGCCAGGTGACCGCCCGTATCGGCAATGCCACGGAATTCACCGAACTCGGCCAGCTCACCATCGCCAACTTTGCCAACGAAGCCGGCCTGAAGCCGCTCGGCGACAACCTCTTCGCCCAGACGCCGGCCTCCGGCGACGCGGTGATCGGCGTGCCTGACGATCCGAGCTACGGCTACATCAAGCAGTCCTATCTCGAAGGCTCGAACGTCGACGCCGTCAAGGAAATCACCGACCTCATCACGGCGCAGCGCGCCTACGAGATGAATTCCAAGGTCATCACCACCGCTGACGAAATGGCTTCGATTGTCAGCAAGAACCTGAAGTAAGAACGGAAAGGCAGGCGAACATGAGGTTTGGCCGGAAACATAGCAGCAGCAGAACGGCGCTCGTCCGTATATGCCTTGCGTCTGCCTTTTCACTGGGCGCCCTGACGCCCGCTCTTGCCCAGGCGCCGATGGCGCTGGTTCCCACCCGCACGATCTATCCGGGCGAGACGATCACGCCCGAACAGGTAAAGCCGGTGGAAGTGACCAATCCCAATATTTCCTCGGGTTATGCGAGCGATATCAGCGAAGTGGAAGGCATGATCTCCAAGCAGACCCTGCTTCCCGGACGCACGATCCCCGTTGCCGCCCTGCGCGAACCCTCGCTTGTGGTGCGCGGCACCAGCGTCAAACTCGTCTTCACCATCGGCAACATGACGCTGATGGCTTCGGGAACGCCGATGACCGACGGCTCGCTCGGCGAAATCGTGCGGGTGCGCAACATCGATTCCGGCGTCATCGTCAACGGCACGGTCATGAAGGACGGAACCATTCAGGTGATGGCGAAATGAGAGTGCTTCGTATTCTGGCCGCGGCCGTTCTGTTTTCGGCCCAGCCCTTCCTTTCCGTTCCGGCAGCGTACGCGGATACATCCCGCATCAAGGATATCGCATCGCTGCAGGCGGGGCGTGACAACCAGCTGATCGGTTACGGTCTCGTGGTCGGCCTGCAGGGCACGGGCGACAGCCTGCGCTCCTCGCCGTTTACCGAGCAATCCATGCGCGCGATGCTGCAGAATCTCGGCATCACCACGCAGGGCGGCCAGTCGAACGCCAAGAACATCGCCGCCGTGATGGTGACGACCAATCTGCCGCCCTTCGCCAGCCCCGGCAGCCGTGTCGACGTGACGGTCAGCTCGCTGGGCGACGCCTCGTCGCTGCGCGGCGGCACGCTCATCATGACCTCCCTTTCCGGCGCGGACGGGCAGATTTACGCAGTCGCCCAAGGGGCGCTGATCGTCAACGGCTTTTCCGCCCAGGGCGATGCCGCGACGCTGACGCAGGGCGTCACGACCTCTGCCCGCGTGCCAAACGGCGCGATCATCGAGCGGGAGCTGCCGTCCAAGTTCAAGGATTCGGTCAATCTGGTCCTTCAATTGCGCAATCCCGATTTTTCGACAGCGGTGCGCGTCGCCGATGTCGTCAACGCCTTTGCGCGCGCCCGTTATGGCGATCCCATCGCCGAGCCGCGCGATTCGCAGGAAATCGCGGTGCAGAAGCCCCGTGTCGCGGATCTGACCCGGCTGATGGCGGAAATCGAAAACCTGACCGTAGAAACGGATACGCCGGCCAAGGTCGTCATCAACGAGCGCACCGGCACGATCGTCATCGGCGCGGATGTGCGCATCTCCCGCGTCGCCGTCAGCTACGGAACGCTGACCGTGCAGGTAACGGAAACGCCGCAGGTCATCCAGCCGGCGCCCTTCTCACGCGGCCAGACGGCCGTTCAGCCGCAGACGGATATCATGGCATTGCAGGAAGGCAGCAAGGTTGCCATCGTCGAAGGGCCTGACCTTCGCACGCTGGTTGCCGGTCTCAACAGCATCGGGCTCAAGGCGGACGGTATCATCGCCATTCTGCAAGGCATCAAATCCGCCGGCGCCCTTCAGGCGGAGCTTGTGCTGCAATGATGGAAACTCGGAAGAACAACTCTTTCCCGAACGGCCTTGTCCGCTTCGCGGCCGTCGCCTCGCTGCTTTTCCTGCTTCCCGCTGCTGGCGCGGAAAGCCAGCAGAACGTGGTTTCGGAACTCAGCACGCAGGATGAAATCCAGAAATTCTGCACCAACATCGCCGATGCGGCCCGCGACCAGCGCTATCTGCTGCAAAAGCAGGAGCTGGAAAAGCTGCAGTCCGACGTCAATGAGCGCATTGCCGTGCTGGAAGACCGCAAGGCGGAATATGAGGACTGGCTGGCCCGCCGCGAACATTTCCTCAATCAGGCGAAAAGCAATCTCGTCGATATCTACAAGACGATGAAGGCCGATGCCGCCGCGCCGCAGCTCGAAAAGATGCATGTGGAAATAGCGGCCGCCATCATCATGCAGCTGCCCCCGCGCCAGTCGGGCCTCATCCTCAGCGAGATGGATGCGCAGAAGGCCGCCGTCGTCGCCGGCATCATGTCGCAGGCAACCGATAAAAACACTTCGAAGGATCCTTCATGAGCACGCGTCGTCTTCCGGCCCTCCTCCTGCCGCTCGCCTTGCTTGCCGGCTGCCAGAACAACCAGACCCTGAAGGAAATCGGCAACGCACCCGCGATGAGCCCGATCGGCAGCGGCCTGCAATTCAGCCAGACGCCGCAGATGGGCATGTATCCGAAGCAGCCGAAGCACATGGCGAGCGGCTATTCGCTGTGGAGCGACAGCCAGGGCGCCCTGTTCAAGGATCTGCGCGCGCTCAACATCGGCGACATCCTGACCGTCAACATCCAGATCAACGACAAGGCCGACTTCGACAACGAGACCGAGCGCAACCGCACCAATTCCAGTGGGCTGAACTGGAAGGCCAAAGCTCAGATTCTGGGATGGACGCCGGATGCGGATTCCAGCATCAATTACGGTTCCGACACCGACACCCAGGCAAAGGGCAAGACCAAGCGTTCTGAAAAGCTGACGCTGCTGGTGGCCGCCGTGGTGACCGGCATTCTGGAAAACGGCAACCTCATCATCAGCGGTTCGCAGGAAGTGCGCGTCAACCACGAAATCCGCATCCTCAATGTCGGCGGTATCGTCAGGCCGCAGGATGTGGATGCACAGAACATGATCTCCTACGAGCGCATCGCCGAAGCGCGCATCTCCTATGGCGGTCGCGGACGTCTGACGGAAGTGCAGCAGCCCCCGGTCGGGCAACAGGTCGTCGACCTGTTCTCGCCGCTCTGACCTCGGCACACGGGAACGGGACTGACCCATGGAAAACGAACAGGCTGAGGGCAAGAAAAAATCCTCCCCTCTGGTCATGACCATCGCAGGCGTTGCGATCCTCACCCTGCTCGGCGCGGGCGGCGGCTGGCTGGTGGGCGGCATGATCGCGCCGAAGATCGCCGGCGCGGAGGCGCATGCCCCGGCTGCCGCCGGCGGACACGGCGAGAAAAAGGAAGAGGGCATCGAGAAAATCTCGGCCGAGGCCAACGGCATCGTCCAGCTCGATCCCATTACCACCAACCTCGCCTATCCCTCGACGAACTGGGTGCGGCTGGAAGTGGCGCTGATGTTCAAGGGGCCGGTCGAGGTGGGTCTCGCGGAAGAAATCCACCAGGACATCATGGCCTATGTCCGTACCGTTTCCCTTCAGCAGCTGGAAGGGCCGCGCGGCTTTCAATATCTTAAGGATGACATTCAGGAACGAGTTGACCTGCGCTCTCAAGGGCGCGTATCCAAGGTCATGTTCCGGACCTTTGTCATCGAATGATTCGATTTCTTGTAACCATCGCCGTCCTCCTTGCCTTGCCGGGTCTTGCCAGTGCCCAGCAATTTCCGTCCGATCTGTTCAACACGCAGATAGACGGCTCCGTTGCGGCATGGATCATCCGCACCTTCGGCCTGCTGACGGTTCTCTCGGTCGCGCCGGGCATCCTGATCATGGTCACGAGCTTTCCGCGCTTCGTGATCGCCTTTTCGATCCTCAGATCCGGCATGGGACTGGCTTCGACCCCGTCCAACATGATCCTGCTGTCGATGGCGATGTTCATGACCTTCTACGTCATGTCGCCCACCTTCGACAAAGCCTGGACCGACGGCGTGCAGCCGCTTCTGCAGAACCAGATCAACGAACAGCAAGCCGTGCAGCGCATCGCCGAGCCCTTCCGCACCTTCATGAACGCCAATACGCGTGACAAGGATCTGAAGCTTTTCGTGGACATCGCCCGCGAGCGCGGCCAGGAAGTGATGACCGACAATGTCGTCGATTACCGTGTGCTGGTTCCCGCCTTCATGCTGTCGGAAATCCGGCGCGGTTTCGAGATCGGTTTTCTCATCATCCTGCCGTTTCTGGTCATCGATCTGATCGTCGCAACCATCACCATGGCGATGGGCATGATGATGCTACCGCCGACCTCGATTTCGCTGCCGTTCAAGATCCTGTTCTTCGTGCTGATCGACGGCTGGAACCTGCTGGTCGGCAGTCTCGTCAGATCGTTCAACTGACGGCCTCTGTGCCTGATTGACACCCGTTAACCCTGTTTTTTAACCCCGCGCGCCCAGCTACGCGGGTTTTGCGCGTTTTTACGCTTTGGTTACCAGTTTTTCTGGCGACTTGGTAACTATCTTTTTCAATAAAAAAATTACCATTTAACTAAATCAAAAAGTAACCATAAGTATTTTCCAATATTTCTTGGCGCTCAAATTAATAATTGGGCAATTTTTCGCTGCGAGTTTCTTTCTACACGCAGCGGGTTTGGTTTCTGAAACTAAGCATTTCCGAACCGAGTGGCATGAAGCCGAAACGTTGCGACCGGTAATACCAAACCCGGTATGTCCCCACTCCAGTATCTCGTAAAAACAAGGGACACATTTATTATGGCAAGCATTCTCACCAACACCAACGCAATGGCCGCTCTCTCGACCCTGCGTTCCATCGCTTCCGACCTGTCGACCACGCAGGACCGCATTTCTTCCGGCCTGAAGGTTGGTTCGGCTTCGGACAACGCTGCTTACTGGTCGATCGCGACCACCATGCGTTCGGACAACAAGGCTCTCGGTGCAGTATCTGACGCACTGGGCATGGGCGCTGCCAAGGTTGACACCGCATCTGCCGGTATGGACGCCGCCATCAAGGTTGTCACCGACATCAAGGCAAAGGTCGTTGCCGCCAAGGAACAGGGCGTTGACAAGGCCAAGGTTCAGGAAGAAGTCACGCAGCTGCTCGACCAGCTGAAGTCGATCGGCACGAGCGCGTCTTTCAACGGTGAAAACTGGCTCGTTTCCAGCGCCAACGCCACCAAGACGGTTGTTTCCGGCTTCGTTCGTGACGCCAGCGGCAACGTCAGTGTCAAGACGACGGACTACGCTCTCGACGCCAACTCCATGCTTTACACGGAAGCTACGCCCGGCACGATCGACGCCAACTCCGGCATCCTGAACGCCACCGGTGCGACGACGACTGTCGGCGCCAAGACCTACACCCAGATCTCCGTTCTCGACATGAACGTCACCACCGACGATCTCGACAACGCCCTCTACTCCGTTGAAACCGCTCTGACGAAGATGACCAGCGCCGGCGCCAAGCTCGGTTCGCTGTCTGCACGTATCGACCTGCAGACCGACTTCGCCGACAAGCTGTCCGACACCATCGAAAAGGGTGTTGGCCGCCTCGTCGACGCCGACATGAACGAAGAGTCCACCAAGCTGAAGGCTCTGCAGACGCAGCAGCAGCTGGCAATTCAGGCTCTGTCGATCGCCAACAGCGACTCGCAGAACATCCTGTCGCTCTTCCGCTAAGAGCTGAGCTTCTCATAGCCCTTCGGGGCTGGGGGACCCATTTTCTTCCCACATGCATTCGGGGGCTGACCAAATGCATATCCGGGCAGAAAGCATAAAGGTTCGATAGGCTGAATCGAACCGAATGCACCAGACAGGCCGCATCCCGAATAAGGATGCGGCCTTATCTTTTTTTTAAATATTTCGGGATACGCGCGCGCACGCGCGAGAGTTGTAATTTTGAATTTTCATAATGCTGATTTTCTTTTCCCGCTTATCAATTCATTAACCAAACTGGCGTTACCTAAGCTCATCGAAACGGCGAGCTAACGTTAAAAATCAGCCAGTTAGCAGGCATGATGCTGTGCGCCGTTCCCGGTGAAACCGGAATGTCCCTTCTTTAATCAGCCATTCAAGGGGCACACTACTATGACGAGCATTATTACCAATGTCGCAGCAATGTCTGCGCTCCAGACTCTGCGCACCATCGGCCAGAACATGGAATCCACCCAGGCACGCGTTTCCTCCGGCCTTCGCGTTGGCGAAGCTGCTGACAATGCTGCCTACTGGTCGATCGCGACCACCATGCGCTCCGACAACATGGCGCTTTCCTCGGTTTCCGACGCTCTCGGCCTCGGCGCCGCCAAGGTAGACACCGCTTCTGCCGGTATGGAATCGGCAATCGAAGTCGTTAAGGAAATCAAGGCAAAGCTGGTCACGGCAACTGAAGAAGGCGTCGACCGCACCAAGGTTCAGGAAGAAATCGATCAGCTGCAGAACCAGCTCGTATCGATCGCACAGGGCGCATCCTTCTACGGCGAAAACTGGCTCGTAGGCACTTCGACCCTCGGCGCTGCCACGCCCGGCACGGACCCGGACAAGTCGGTCGTTGCTGGCTTTGTTCGCTCCACCGGCGGTGCCGTTAACGTCACGACCACGAAGTACGCCCTCGACAACACCGCAACCGGCAACACTCTTTTCGGTTCGGTTGACGCCACGGGCGCCCCTGACACGAGCGGTATTCTCGGCACGACCGGAACGTTCACGACCGTCGCCGCCCAGTCCGTCTACACACTGGACATCACCCAGTATGCAGCCGCAGACCGCGCCACCAACATGGCCGAAGCACTGACGCTGGTTGAAAACTCCCTGAAGGCAATGACGAGCGCCGCAGCCAAGCTCGGCTCGCTCTCCATGCGTATCGGCCTGCAGGAAGACTTCGCTTCCAAGCTGTCCGACTCCATCGACAAGGGCATCGGCCGCCTCGTGGACGCTGACATGAACGAAGAGTCCACCCGCCTCAAGGCCCTGCAGACCCAGCAGCAGCTCGGCGTTCAGGCTCTCTCGATCGCCAACAGCAACTCCGAAAGCATTCTGTCGCTCTTCCGTTAATCGAAGACCGAAAGCGAAAAAATCAACCGCGCCGAAAGGCGCGGTTTTTGTTTGTGCAATTGACTGCAAAATTTAGAAATTTCTTGATTAAGACTTCATTAACCAAATCACCGCTAAATCAGGCCATCGAAACGACTCGTTAACCAAGACGAAAAAGAGGTTAACAGGCATCACGCCGCGTTGTCGTTTCCGGCGATCCCGGAATGTCCCTTCCCATTTAGCCAGCTCAGAGGGGCAATTATGACAAGTATTCTGACAAACACCGCCGCCATGTCGGCGCTTCAGACACTGCGTGCGATCAGCGGCCAGCTCGAAGAGACACAATCCAGAGTTTCTTCCGGGCTGCGCGTTAAAACGGCTTCCGACAACGCCGCTTACTGGTCGATCGCGACCACCATGCGTTCGGACAACATGGCCCTTTCCGCGGTTCAGGATGCACTGGGACTGGGTGCGGCGAAGATCGATGTCGCTTATTCCGCAATGGAAAGCGCCGTCGAAGTCGTGAAAGAAATCAAATCGAAAATCGTCGCGGCAACTGAAGAGGGCGTCGACAAGACGAAGATCCAGGAAGAAATCGACCAGCTGAAAAAGCAGCTGGAATCGATTGCGCAGGGCGCATCTTTCAGCGGCGAAAACTGGTTGCTGGGCACCGGCGCAAAGACCGTCGTTTCCGGCTTTGTCCGTGACGGCAGCGGTTCCGTCAACGTTACGAAAACCGATTATACCCTTGTTGACACGACGACCGCGACGGAAACACCCAATGTGATTTTTGGCCTGACCGGCACGCCCGCAACGCTCGACACCACAAAAGGCATCATCGGAGAGGCCGGCGTAGCCTCGGGCATTTCCGTATGGGATATCGATCTCAAGCTTTTCGATAGCGCAACGCCGCCGACCTACACCATCGGCAATCTTCTCACCGATGTCGAAACCGCGTTTCAGTCGCTCAGCAGCGCATCTTCCGCCCTCGGCTCCATCAAGATGCGCATCGGCCTGCAGGAAGATTTCATCTCCAAGCTTACCGACTCCATCGACAGCGGCATCGGCCGCCTGGTGGATGCGGACATGAACGAAGAATCAACACGCCTCAAGGCATTGCAGACACAGCAGCAGCTGGGCATCCAGTCGCTTTCCATCGCCAATACCAGTTCCGAAAATATCCTGTCGCTATTCCGTCAGTAAGCGGCGCCCGATGGCTACGGGCGGTTTCGTCCCGCTCTGGCAGCAACAGAATATTCGGATATGGAAACCGCGCTTCGCAAGGGGCGCGGTTTTCCATTTGCCGCGAAATGCGTGGCGCGCGCATGCATCAACCGCCGCAGGCGACCGGTTCAACAACCGCGTAAACATTTGAAACTTTGGAGAGAAATGGTGCTGCTAGAGAGATTTGAACTCTCGGCCTCTCCCTTACCAAGGGAGTGCTCTACCCCTGAGCTATAGCAGCATCCGGTGCCGAAGCGTTTGCTTCAGCATCAAGCGTGGCGGCCTATTGCCATAGGTTTTTGACGAGCGCAAGTCGCAAAACGATATTCTTCATCAAGCGGGGCAAAAAAGCGTGCCCCCTGTTGAAAAATACATTTTTCAGATATTGCTGAATCTATGAACGAACATCATGACAAACAGGCAAAGGCAGCGGTTTCCGCCGGCTCTTCCGCGGAAGCATCCGCCCCGGTGGCCGATGGCAAGCCGCAGGCGGGGCCTGGCGAAAAGGCGCGGCAGCGTGAGGCGGAGCGTAAGGCGCGGGCGGCCAAGAAGCTTCGTGAAAATCTTTTGAAGCGCAAACAGCAGGTTCGTGCGCGCCGTGCAGGCGAAGAGGACGAGACGATTGGCCTGCCTGCCGCAAAAACGGACGAATCATCCTCATAGAGAATTCACCAAGCATAAATTGAAACGCCGCGGAAATTCGTCTAAGGACGCGCCTTTCCGCAAGGCACGATAAAGAAAGGCGGGCACAGGCCCGTAGGGACGCATGGATCGCATCAGAATTACGGGTGGCAACAAGCTAAACGGCGTCATTCCCATCTCCGGCGCCAAAAACGCCGCCTTGCCGTTGATGATCGCATCGCTTCTGACCAGCGACACGCTGACGCTCGAAAACGTGCCGCATCTGGCGGACGTGGAGCAGCTCATCCGCATTCTCGGCAATCACGGCGTCGATATTTCCGTCAATGGCCGCCGCGAAAGCCAGGGCGAGGCCTATTCCCGCACCGTGCACTTCACCTGCCGCACCATTGTCGATACCACCGCACCTTACGAGCTGGTGTCCAAGATGCGCGCGAGCTTCTGGGTCATCGGCCCGCTTCTGGCGCGTGAGGGCCGCGCCCGCGTTTCCCTGCCCGGCGGCTGCGCCATCGGCACGCGCCCGGTCGACCTGTTCATCGAGGGCCTCGAAGCGCTCGGCGCAACGATGGAGATCGATGGCGGCTACATCAACGCCACGGCGCCCAAGGGCGGCCTGATCGGTGCGGTTTACACCTTCCCGAAGGTTTCCGTCGGCGCGACACATGTGATGCTGATGGCTGCAAGCCTTGCTCGCGGCACCACCGTCATCCACAACGCAGCCCGCGAGCCGGAAGTGGTCGACCTGGCGCAATGCCTGATCGCCATGGGCGCGAAGATCGAAGGCGCCGGCACCTCCACCATCACCATCGAAGGCGTGACCTCTCTCTCCGGCGCGCGCCACCGCGTTCTGCCGGATCGCATCGAAACCGGCACCTATGCCATGGCAGTGGCAATGACCGGCGGTGACGTGGTGCTGGAAGGCACGCGCGCAGCGCTGCTCGACAACGCGCTCGACACGCTCAGGCTCGCAGGCGCCACGATCAGCGAGACGGAAACCGGCCTTCGCGTCGTTCGCAACGGCAACGGCATCCAGCCGGTCGATATCGTCACCGAGCCCTTCCCCGGCTTCCCCACCGATCTGCAGGCGCAGTTCATGGCGCTGATGACCCGTTCGCAGGGTGTTTCGCATATCACCGAAACCATCTTTGAAAACCGCTTCATGCATGTGCAGGAACTCGCCCGTCTCGGTGCGAAGATTTCGCTTTCCGGCCAGATGGCCCGCATCGAGGGTGTCTCCCGCCTGAAGGGCGCGCCTGTCATGGCGACCGATCTGCGCGCTTCCGTATCGCTGGTCATTGCCGGCCTCGTGGCGGAAGGCGAAACCATGGTTTCGCGCGTCTACCACCTCGATCGCGGCTTCGAACGCCTTGAGGAAAAGCTCACCCGCTGCGGTGCGCTGGTCGAACGCGTCAGCGATTGATCCTGTCTTCGCCGCTCATCCGTTTTCTACCGTTGCAGAGTGAGCCCGGACTGCCTATTTCCAATGTAAGTCATGGAAATAGCGGTCCGCACCGCAAAAGAAGGAAGAAAAAGATGAGCGGCCTGAAATTGCTCGCGCTGGATACTGAAGATCTCTCCGTCATCTCGACGCATATGCAGGACAGTGTCTTCAAGCTGAAGGATGTTGCCTTCGAGCCGAAGCACGGCCAGTTCACGCTTTCCGCCAACCGTTTCGTCTGGGAAAGCACTGACAAAAAAAACCTGCCGCCGGAACGCTGCCGCAGCGTCGTTTTCCTGAAACGTGTCTCCGCCGTCCGCTCGCACGGCATCAACCGCGCCGACAGGGAACAGGTGCTGTCGCTTCTCGCCATCCGCTTCGTGCAGAACGGCGAAGGACCTGATGGAGCCGTGGAATTGACGCTTTCGGGCGGCGGCGCCATCGCGCTCGATGTCGAATGCATCGAGGCGCAATTGACCGATGTGAGCGGCGCCTGGGAAACGGCTGCCAAACCGCATCATCCAGACAGCGAATAAGCACACCGCACCATTGCAACGGTTGCCTTTCGTCACCGTTTCGATTTATGCCACATACCAGAGCCGCAATTTTTCTGCGGAAGTTCGTGCACCTCGCGGGATCGCCCGCGGGGACAATGAAAGGGTAATGGCGTGGCAATCTGGCTGGAGCAGGCGTCGGCGGATTTCGAACAGAAATTCGCGGCCTTCCTGACAACCAAGAGAGAAGTTTCCGAAGACGTCAACGCAACCGTTCGCGACATCATCAACGATGTCCGCCATCGCGGCGATGCGGCCCTTGCCCATTATTCCCAGAAATTCGACGGCATCGATTTCACCAAGGTCTCGATGCGTGTCACGACGGACGAGATCGATGCGGCCTTCGCCGCCGTCGACAAGAGCGTCATCGAGGCGCTTGAACTCGCTGCCCGGCGTATCGAAAAACACCATGCACGGCAGATGCCGAAGGATGATATTTACGAGGACGATATCGGCGTGGGTCTCGGCTCGCGCTGGACCGCCATCGAAGCCGTTGGCCTTTATGTGCCCGGCGGCACGGCGAGCTATCCAAGCTCGGTGCTGATGAATGCCGTGCCGGCGAAGGTTGCCGGCGTGGAGCGCATCGTCATGGTCGTTCCGGCCAATGGCGGCGCGGTCAATCCGGCGGTGCTGGCTGCGGCGCGTATTGCGGGCGTCGAGGAAATCTATCGCATCGGCGGCGCACAGGCCGTCGCCGCACTTGCCTATGGCACGGAAACCATCGCGCCGGTCGCCAAGATCGTCGGCCCCGGCAATGCCTATGTGGCGGCTGCAAAACGCCAGGTCTTCGGCACCGTCGGCATCGACATGATCGCCGGTCCCTCCGAAGTGCTGGTTATTGCCGACAGGGACAATGATCCCGACTGGCTCGCGGCCGATCTTCTGGCGCAGGCGGAGCATGATCGCGGCGCGCAATCCATCCTCATCACCGACAATGCCGAACTCGGCAAGGCCGTTGAAGCCGCTGTCGAGCGGCAGCTGAAGCGCCTGTCGCGCTCCGAGACGGCGGCGGCGAGCTGGGCCGATTTTGGCGCGGTCATTCTGGTCGAAAAGCTCACCGACGCCATCCCGCTCGCCAACCGCATCGCTGCCGAGCATCTGGAACTTGCCGTCGATGACCCGGATGCCCTGATGGCGCATATCCGCAATGCGGGCGCGATCTTCGTCGGACGCCATACGCCGGAAGTGATCGGCGATTATGTCGGCGGCTCCAACCACGTGCTTCCGACGGCGCGGTCGGCGCGCTTCTCCTCCGGGCTTTCGGTGCTGGATTTCGTCAAGCGCACCTCGATCCTGCGGCTTGGACCGGAGCAGCTGCGACAGCTCGCGCCCGCGGCCATCACCCTTGCCCGGTCTGAGGGACTGGACGCGCATGCGCGTTCCGTCTCCATTCGCCTCAATCCGGAAAGTTAAGCGATGGCTTCAGGCGATTTCCGGCTTTGCGACGTGGTACTGGACGACAGCATCGGCCGGTCCACGCCCGACGTGGAGCATGAACGCGCCGTCGCCATTTTCGACCTGATCGAAGAAAATAGCTTCGAACCTTTCGGCCATGATGGCGGCCCCTATCGGCTGCATATATCGCTGGTCGATGCCAAGCTGGTTTTTTCAATCCGCACCGAAGACGAGAAGGATGTCGCGACCCATATTCTGTCGCTGACGCCGTTCCGCCGCATCATCAAGGATTATTTCCTGATCTGCGAAAGCTATTACGAAGCGATCCGCTCCTCTACGCCGAGCCAGATCGAGGCGATCGACATGGGCCGGCGCGGCATTCACAATGATGGCTCGCAGACGCTGATGGACCGGCTTTCGGGCAAGATCAGGATCGATTTCGACACGGCGCGCCGCCTCTTCACCCTTGTCTGCGTGCTTTATTGGCGGGGTTAGAGATGATCGATCCTGCCGCAGCGCCAAACGAGGGACGAGCGCCCAAATCGGTCCTCTTCATGTGCGGCATGAACTCCATCCGTTCCCCCATGGCGGAGGTCATCGCCAAACGGCTGGTAGCGCCCGGCATCTACATCCAGTCCGCCGGCGTGCGAGCCGGCGAGCGCGATCCATTCGTGGATGCGGTGCTGGAAGAACAGGGTTTTTCGCTGGGCAAGCACAAACCACGCACTCTGGACGAGATCGAGGATGATTTTTTCGATCTGATCATTACATTGACGCCAGAAGCCCATCACGCCGCACTGGAACTGACGCGCTCAAATTCGCTGGACGTGGTCTATTGGCCGACCATGGACCCAACAGTGATCACAGGCACGCGCGAGCAGATTCTCGACGCCTATCGCGAGGTGCGGGACCACCTGGCAAAGCTGATCTCGGAACGACTGCCGAGGCGGCAGCAGCCGGTGGCGGATACGCTTTCAAAAGACTGAAAACTGCCTCGGCCTGTTAAAATCAATCGCGATTTTCAAGCCGATGCTTTAGAGGTTCACAAATGTGCCGGGATTGTGTAGTTTCCGCGCAATTTTCCCGGACTCGATATGTCCGGCACTATCAACAGGAAGAAAACCCTTACATGACAAAAGAAGAAGTCCTTGAATTCCCGGGCATCGTAACCGAATTGCTGCCGAACGCAACATTCCGCGTGAAGCTTGAGAACGACCACGAAATCATCGCCCACACGGCGGGCCGCATGCGCAAGAACCGTATCCGCGTTCTGGCCGGCGACAAGGTGCTGGTCGAAATGACGCCTTACGACCTCACCAAGGGCCGCATCACCTATCGCTTCAAGTAATCCACCTTCCGCATCGGACGCCCGGGCAGCGCAATGACCAATTCAAAACAAAAGCTCGTTCTGGCATCCGGCTCGCCGCGGCGTCTGGAGCTGCTGCATCAGATCGGTATCGAACCGGCACGTCTGATGCCGATGGATATCGACGAGACGCCGGCCAAGCTCGAGCATCCGCGCACGCTCTGCCGCCGTCTGTCATTGCAGAAGGCGGAAGCCGCGCAGGCCGCGCTGAAGAACGAACAGGCGTGGAAAGACGCCTATGTTCTGGGATCCGATACGGTGGTCGCCGTTGGTCGCCGCATCGTCGGCAAGGCCGAATATACGGAAGAGGCCTCGGCGGCGCTGCATCTTCTTTCGGGACGCAGCCATTGGGTCTATACCGGCATCTGCCTTGTGACCCCCGGCGGCAAGATCCGCCAGAAGGTGGCGGAGACCAAGGTGCGCTTCAAGCGCCTCTCCACGAGGGAGATCGAGGCTTACATCGCGTCGGGCCAGTGGCGCGGCAAAGCGGGAGCCTATGGCATCCAGGGCATTGCCGGCGCATTCGTGCAGAAACTGACCGGCTCCTATACCAATGTCGTCGGCCTGCCGCTTTATGAAACCATGTCGCTTCTTTCCGGAGAAGGATTTGAGGTGACTTCGGGCTGGCTCGAAGGATAGGCCATGGCAAAGTCCCCCACCGAAGGCGCTGGAAACGTCACCCCGCTTCGCAAATCCCAGCCATGCCCTGAATGCGGGCGGCCCTCGACGCGCGAAGACTATCCTTTCTGCTCGGATCGCTGCCGCTCGCTCGATCTCGCCCGCTGGCTGAACGGCTCTTACGCCATTCCGGTTGCGGACGATGAAAGCAGCGCCGGCGGACAGGACGGCGGCAAGAATAACGCCGAATGAGAACCTGCACCGCCGGAAACTTCGGCGGTGATTACATAAGATTTTCAGAGCAACCGCTCGCACCACATATTCACCGGGTTGCCGACAGCCCGAAAAACCATATCAGAACCGGCTGACGCCTTTTTCCGCCAGCCCTTAAGGTCTTGCGATGGACGCAGGCTTGCAGAAGAGAGTGAGCCATGGCGCGCTGCTGTTTGCGGTGCTGGCCGTTTGCCTTGCCATAGGCGCAACGGTGCTGCTGGCCAATGACAAGAAGCACCTCAAAAGCCTGCTGGCCTATCTCAATCTGACGCCCGCCATACAATCCGCCACGCCACCGAAGATGAAGCCCGTCAAACGGCAGAAACTCGCCACCCAAAAAGTCTCTCTGCCGCCGCATCTGCTGAAGTTCGAGCAAGTGGGCGACAGAGCATCTTTCGCCCGCGATTTCGTTGTTTCCGGCAAGGAGCTTTGCGAGCGCTTTACAGCCGCAGGTTTCTCCAACCCGCAGGGCTGGCACGCCAGCCCGGTCAACATCCGCAGCTCCGAATGTATGGCCGATTTTGCGGCAGGAAACGCATCGGACCCGGCCGAGCGGGCATCGCTCTTTCTTGAAATAAGGGGCGAAGCGTCCGGAGAAATTCGCTCCATCAGGATGAAGGCCGTTGCGCCCATAACGCCGGACGGGACGGCCGTTCTGGCGAAGCTCGATGAAGCGCTCGCCATGATTATCGGACAGACACGCTGGGCCGATCTGGCGGACATGCTTGAGCCGGCGCGCCGGATGCAGCTCTATCAGGCACAACATTTCGGTATTTCGGTTTCCATGAAACCGGAACCGACGGCGCCGCATCGCCTGAACGTGATTTTGCTCGCAAGCGAACAATCGCCGGGATTGAAGCTGACACGCAGCTTCTTTGACAGGGATCGCTGGCTTAGCCCAGCCGCTCCACAGGATCGGCCGGCGCTCTATCCCTCCGTCAAAAAAGACCGTGTCCGGTGAGGCGAAGGCCGCTCAGCCTATTGCAGCCAGCTTGCGCCGCACCGGCGGAATCCTGTCGCTTTGCTGGGCCTGACGTTTGGCCTCCCACTGAAGTGCTGTGCGAACAATTGTCGCCAGATCGTTGAAGCGGGGACGCCAGCCCAGTTCCGACTGGATACGCGACGAATCCGCCACCATGGTCGCAATATCGCCCGGGCGACGCGGACAATGGATGATCGGAAAATCGCGTTCCGATTCCCGCTGCACCGCCTGCAGGACATCCAGAACCGAATAACCGACGCCATAACCGCAATTAAGCGTGCGGGTGCCGCCACCGGCGCGCAGATGCGCCATGGCCAGCATATGGGCGTCGATCAGGTCGCTGACGTGAATATAGTCGCGGACACCGGTGCCATCGGCGGTCGGGTAGTCCGTTCCGTAAACGTCCACCTGGTCGCGGCGACCGGTTGCGGCTTCACAGGCGACTTTGATGAGGTTGGCCACGCCCGTGGGCGAAGGCCCGGCGCGGCCCTGCGGGTCGGCTCCGGCGACGTTGAAATAACGCAGCGCCACATAATTGAAATCATGCGCCTGCACGACATCGCGCAGCATGATTTCAGAGGCGAGTTTCGACAGGCCGTAGGGGTTTTCCGGGCTGAGGATCGCGGTTTCAGGAACCGGGCCATTAAAGGGCTGGTTTCCATAGACGGCGGCTGTCGAGGAGAAAATGAAATTGCGGATGCCATGGGCGACCGCCGCAGCGACGAGGGCGCGGGTCGTGCCCGTATTGTTTTCGTAATATTCGAGCGGCTGGCTGATCGATTCAGGAACGCTGACAGAGCCCGCGAAGTGGAAAATGGTCTCGATCTGGTTTTCTTCGAAAATCTGGTCGAGCAGGGCGCGGTCCGCCGCATCGCCCAGATAAAAACGCGCCGCCGGCGCAACAGCCCAACGCGACCCCGTCGAAAGCCGGTCGACAACAACGACCTCTTCCCCGGCATCGAGCAAAGCCCACACCATGTGGCTTCCTATATAACCGGCCCCACCCGTGACCAGAACAGCCATGACACTACTTCCCTGTTTGCTTTTCTTAAGCTCATCAAAGCCAATAATTCTTCATCATTGATTACTTGCACAGCGAATACGCGACCAATCCCCCGCCCCATTTAAAAGGTGGCTTACGATTGGTTAGCGCAATGAAGTGCTTTTTATCGATTAGTGAAAATGTTCTCATAAATGGAACAAGGAGCGCATATCACAGAAAATCCCCCACGTCGATGGTTGCGCCGTGGGGTTGCAGTTTTAGGTCTTCGCTGTGATTTTGTTGTCGATTTCCCTACCGCAGCGCGATCCCGGCGCGGCAGGAGAAACCATTGCACGGAAAGCCGACGCTTACCTGCCGAGGATATAGGATGCCAGCCGGCCAGCCGCGTCTTCTATCTGCCTGGGGTTGCGCAGGAAGCAGGCCCGGAGAAACAGTTCCCCTCCCGGACCGAAGGCCGTGCCGGGCGCAAGACCAACCCCGGTCTTGTCGACGATATCGAGCGCCGTCGCCCGGCTGTCGGTTACGCCGTCAATCTTGAGAAAGGCGTAAAGGGCGCCGTCCGGCTTCAGGGTTTCCACACGGTTCGTCGCGATGAGCGCATCGCAGAGAATGTCGCGGGATGTCAGAGCGCGTTCGTAATTCTCACGGACAAAACCATCGCCGTGATCGAGGGCGGCGACCGCGCCGCGCTGCATGAATTGCGCCACGCCTGAGGTGGAATATTGAATGAGATTCTCGATCACCTGACCGATGGCCGGCGGGGCGACAAGCCAGCCGACGCGCCAGCCGGTCATGGACCAGTTCTTCGAGAAGGAATTGGCGAAGACGATCTTGTCTTCCGGCTCCATGACGTCGAGGAAGGACGGCGCACGGCTGCCGGAATAATGATAGAGCGCATAAATCTCGTCAGCGACGATCCACAGATCGTGTTTGCGGGCGAGAGCCAGAACGTCGCGGAGATTGTCGAGCGTCGCCGTCCAGCCGGTCGGGTTGGAGGGCGTATTGATGAAAAGTGCCTTCGTCTTATCCGTGATCGCGCTTTCCAGCCTGTTGATGTCGAGATCCCAGCGGCCGTCGCGGAAATCGATACCGACCGGAACCGCCTTCGCACCCGCCACGCCGATGGCGGCCACGATATTCGGCCATGTCGGAGACAGATAGACCATTTCGTCGCCCGGCGAGGTCAGCGCCTGCACGGCTAGCACGATGGCCTGCATACCGGAACCGGCAGCGTAGAAATGCTCCGGCGGCAGCGACGCCGCGAAATGGCGCTCGTAATAACGGCTCAGCGCCTGCCGCAGTTCGGGAATGCCACGCTGCCAGGTATAGAAGGTTTCGCCATTATTCAGCCCGTCGATGGCGGCCTGATTGATGAAGTCTGGGCTCGGCAGATCGCCTTCGCCAACCCAAAGCGGCAGGAGATTGTCCCGCCCCCGGGCATAATTCACGACTTCAACAATGCCGCTCTCGGGAGCCGCCAGAGAGCGCGCACTCAGACTGTTCAAAATGGACATTAAAGACACTCCGTTTGGTGCCTTCTTATCGCATCGAACCAGCCGTGTGCATGATATTCCGTGAGGCGATCATGGATTTTCTTTATGGGTCATCCCCGGCAGGAGATCGCCGGCCGCATGGGGCGGCACATCAGGCCGGGGACGATGACGACAATCAACGCGTCTTCAGCAGATCGCGGATTTCGGTGAGGAGCTTGACGTCTTCCGGCGGCGGTGCTGCTTCCGGCTTTTCCTCGACCTTCTTGCGCTCAACGGACTCACGAAGCTTGTTGACGCCCTTGACCATCAGGAAAATGATCCAGGCCAGGATAAGGAAGTTGATGAGAACCGTCAGAAAGTTGCCGTAGGCGAAGACGGCGCCCTGATCGCGGGCGGCGGCAAGCGACGTGGCGTTGACGCTGGAGCTCAGCGGCAGGAAGTAGTTCGAAAAATCGAACCCGCCGAAGATCGCGCCGACAATCGGCATGATGAGATCGTTGACGACGGAGTCGACGATCTTGCTGAAAGCCGCACCGATAATAACACCCACGGCCAGATCCATGACATTGCCGCGGGCAATGAAGGTTTTAAATTCGTTAAGCATTCAGATTGTCCCTCTCTCCTGCTTCGCGAGCTGAAGCTATGTGACTGTCCCTACGGGTCAAACCATATAGGGTACGGGCTTCATTTGGAATCCGCGGGATTGCATTTATTAGCTTTTTTGCACGCTCACCTTGAACTTTATGCTCAGACCGCGCTCATTCTCAACGGCGCGGAATTCGCCTATGCTTGATATCAGGGAATTCTTGCATGGGGAGGATGCGTGCTTCCTGGGTGGATCATATTCGGTTCGGCCTTCGCTTATGTCCTGCTGCTGTTTGCGGTTGCAAGCTATGGGGACAGGAAGAGCCGCAAAAGAAACGCTCCGAACAAGGGGCGTCCGTTCGTCTATGCGCTCAGCCTGGCGA
Organism: Agrobacterium sp. LR_9; assembly: GCF_041954855.1. Taxonomy (NCBI): domain Bacteria; kingdom Pseudomonadati; phylum Pseudomonadota; class Alphaproteobacteria; order Hyphomicrobiales; family Rhizobiaceae; genus Agrobacterium; species Agrobacterium sp. LR_9. Next base: position 389,136 of record NZ_JAVAYA010000001.1, on the reverse strand, counting down.
TTTATTGCACCTCCTGGACCTATTTCGGCGGTGTGGGGCTTGCGGCAGACAGGGGGCTGGAATTTCTCGGCATCTATACCGGCCCGATCCTTGCCTTCACCATCGGCATGCCGATCATCCGCCGCATCGTCGAACTGGCGAAAACGGAAAAGCTGACATCCGTTGCGGATTTCATCGCCGCCCGTTACGGCAAGAACTCCACAGTGGCGATGATCGTCGCCATCATCGCTCTCGTCGGCGCCATTCCCTATATCGCGCTGCAACTGAAAGCCGTTTCCAGCTCGGTGGCGACGATGGTCGATCCCGGCGATTACGGCATTGGCAGCGGCAATCTTTATTTCCTCGATCTGCCGCTGGTCGTCACCATCGTGATGGCGGGGTTTGCCGTCATGTTCGGCACCCGCCACACCGATGCCACCGAACATCAGGACGGGCTCATTCTGGCGATCTCGATGGAATCGCTGGTCAAGCTCGTCGCCATGTGCACCGTCGGCTTTTATGTGCTCTTCGTGCTCTTCGACGGTCCCGTGCATCTGTGGCAGCTCGCCTCCGATAACGAACAGGCCATGCGGGCCATATCCTATCACACGCCCGTCAGCCGCTGGATCGTTATGACCCTGCTTTCCGGCTTCGCCATCATCCTGCTGCCGCGCCAGTTCCACGTTACCGTGGTTGAAAACCGCACGCCGCAGGAGCTGCGCATGGCTGGGTTCCTGCTGCCGCTTTATCTCATCGCGATCAACATCTTCGTGCTGCCGATAGCGCTGGCCGGCATTCTGACGCTCGGCGCCAATGGCGATGCCGATCTCTACGTGCTGCAATTGCCGCTCAATCACCAAATGCCGGTCGTGTCGCTGATCACCTTCATCGGTGGATTTTCGGCGGCGACCGCGATGGTGATCGTCGCCTCGGTGGCGTTATCGATCATGATTTCCAACGATATCGTCATGCCGATCTTCCTGCGGCAGAAGCTCCTGAACCGTTCTCCGCACCGGGACGACTTCGCCAAGACGCTGCTCAACATCCGCAGGACGGCAATCTTTGCGGTGCTGCTTCTGGGCTATGGCTATTATCGCGCCGCCGACAGCGCCACGGGCCTCGCCTCCATCGGCCTTCTCGCATTCGCCGCCATTGCGCAGATGGCCCCTGCCTTGTTCGGCGGGCTGTTCTGGCGGCGCGCCAACGCGCGCGGCGCAATCGCCGGCTTAAGTTCCGGCTTTTTCGTCTGGGCCTATCTGCTGTTCCTGCCAAGCTTCGGTGGGCCGGATAATTCCGAGGTCGCGGCGAATATTCTCGGCTTCCTGTTTTCCGGCAGCACGGTGTTCAATGGGCCTGAAGCCGACCCGTTCGTGAATGCGGTCATTCTCAGCCTGCTCGTCAACAGCCTTGCCTTCGTGCTCGGCTCGCTTTCGCGCAATCCGAGGCCGGTGGAGCGCATCCAGTCCGGCATCTTCGTCAAGCGCCACTCGAAATCGCAATTTGCGACACGCGGCTGGAAAACCCGTGTCAGCGTCGGCGACCTCAAAAGCGCGGTGGCGCGCTATCTTGGCGAAGAGCGCATGCTGCGGTCACTCGCGACCTATGAAAAGACGGCGGGCAGGAAGCTCAATGACGATCAGCCGGCGGACATGGCGCTGATCCATTTCTCCGAACAGTTGCTGGGCAGCGCCATCGGCTCCTCCTCAGCCCGCCTGGTCCTTTCGATCATTCTTCAGAAGGCGGAAGATACCAGTGCGGACACGGCATGGCTGCTCGATCAGGCAAGCGAGGCCCTGCAATATAATCAGGACATGCTGCAAACGGCGCTCGCCCAGATGGATCAGGGCATTGCGGTTTTCGACAGTTCGCAGCAGCTGACCATCTGGAACCGGCGCTTCCGCACGCTGCTGGATTTGCCCGAGCAATTCGGGCAGGTCGGCGTACCGCTGACGGATATCGTTTCGATGCTGCAGGAACGGGGCGATATGCCTGATGGCGACACGAATGAGCTGATTACCAGCTTCCTGACCATGGACCTGCCCTTCTCGCTGGTGCTGGCGGGCGGCGAGCGCATCATCGAAGTGCGCTCCAACACCATGCCGGACAAGGGCATCGTCGCCACCTTCACCGATATCACCCAGCGTGTGGCGAGCGATCAGGCGCTGAAACAGGCAAACGAGACGCTGGAGCAGCGCGTGGCGGAGCGAACCGTGGAGCTTACCCGCGTCAACCGGGAACTGGCAGAAGCGCGAGCATCCGCCGACGAGGCTAATATCGGCAAGACACGGTTTTTCGCCGCCGCCGGCCACGATATTCTCCAGCCGCTGAATGCCGCCCGCCTCTATTCCTCCTCCCTGGTCGAACGGCTTGGCGCATCGGGAGAAAGCGATCTCGTCCACAATATTGATTCGGCGCTGGAATCGGTCGAAACCATTCTCGGCGCGGTTCTCGATATTTCCCGTCTCGACACCGGCTCGATGAAGGCGCGCATGACATCCGTGCCGCTGAATGAGCTGCTGAAACGCATCGAAACCGATTTCGCGCCGATGGCGCAGGAAAAGAACCTCGACCTTGTGGTCATGCCAACCTCGCTCACGGTCCGCTCCGACCCCAATCTCCTGCGGCGTCTGATACAGAATCTCGTTTCCAACGCCATCAAATACACGTTGAAGGGCAAGGTGGTCGTCGGTGCGCGCCGCCGGGGCGGCGAAGTGGTCATTCAGGTGACGGATTCCGGTATCGGCATTCCCTCTTCCAAGTTTCGCACTGTCTTCAAGGAATTCGCCCGATTGGACGAGGGCGCAAGAACAGCATCCGGCCTCGGGCTCGGTCTTTCGATCGTCGATCGGCTGTCGCGCATGCTGCACCATCCGGTACAGCTGATTTCCACCCCGGGAAAAGGCACGACCTTTCGCATCCACCTGCCGCGCGAGGCGGATCGCCTCGTACCGGCCAAAGCCGATAGTGGAATAACCCGTCGGGCAGCCAGCGACCGCCTTCAGGGCGTCCGGGTGCTCTGCATCGACAACGAGCCGAAAATCCTCGAGGGCATGACGCTGCTCTTGACCGGATGGGGTTGTGAGGTTTTACCCGCAGGTTCCGTGGCGACGCTTGAGGAACCCTTCCTCACTTTGGCCGAAGCCCCCGACGTCATCGTCGCCGATTACCATCTGGACGATGGCGACGGCATCAGCGCCATCCGCCTCATCAGGACATTTTACGGCAAGACGATCCCTGCCCTGCTGGTGACGGCGGACCGCAGCCCGGAAGTGCGCAGCGATGCCGAAAAATACGGGATTTCGGTTCAGCACAAACCGGTCAAACCGGCAGCGCTGCGGGCCTATATCAACCAGATATCCAGTACTGTGCGGGCAGCGGCCGAATAAAAACTCCCGGACCTTGCGATCCGGGAGCGGTTTTGACCTTCAAAAAACAGACCTATCAGGCCGCCTGATTGTAGCGATCCCTGCCGGTCGCCGAACCCTGCTCCATCTGGAACCGCTGCACCAGATCGAGCAGCGCTTCCACCTCGCCGGAAAGCACCCGGCTGGCCGCGCTCGACTGTTCGGCAAGCGCCGCATTCTGCTGCGTCATCTGGTCCATCTGGTTGACGGAGCTGTTGACGTTATGAAGCGCGGAGGACTGGTCCTGCGTGGCCGTCGCGATGGTTTCGACATGCTGGCTGACGGTAACGATCTGCTGGCTGATGGCGGAAAGAACCGTGCCCGCCTCCTGCACCAGCTTCGAGCCGGAGCTGACCTCATGCGTCGACTGGTTGATGAGCTGCTTGATCTCGCGGGCCGCGTCGGCGGAGCGCTGGGCAAGCTCGCGCACTTCCTGCGCCACCACAGCGAAACCCTTGCCCGCCTCACCCGCGCGCGCCGCCTCAATGCCCGCATTCAGGGCTAGGAGGTTGGTCTGGAAGGCGATGTCGTCGATGACCTCGATGATCTGCTCGATCTTGCGCGAGGCGTCTTCGATGCGGCCCATGGCGTCGACGGCGTTGCTGACGACCGAACCGGAACTGTCGGCGCTCTGCTTGGTGATGCGCACGGCCTCATTGGCCTCCCGCGCCCGTTCAGCCGACGATCTGACCGTGACGGTGATTTCGTCCACGGCGGCGGCGGTCTCTTCCAGCGAGGCGGCCTGATTTTCGGTGCGCTTCGACAGATCGACCGACGATTGCTCGATTTCAAAGCCGCTATGCTGGATGATGAGCGTGCGCTCGCGGATCTGCCCCAGCGCATCGCGCAGGTTGAGAAGAGATTCGTTGAAATCCGTGCGCAGACGATCAAGACGACCAGCGAAAGGAGTCTCGATCGTGCGGCTCAGATCGCCACGCGAGAGCCTGCCGAGGCCGGAAGCAATCTCGCTGACCGCAAACTCGATCTGCCCGTCGAGCTCCTGTTTCTCGGCGTCGTTGCGGTGACGTTCGGACTCGGCGGCGGAGCGTTCCTCGGCGCTTTTGCCCTCAATCGCCAGTTTCTCGATCGCATTCTCGCGGAAAATCACCAGCGCGCGGGCGATGTTGCCGAATTCATTGGTGTTGGTGGCATATGGGATCGGCGTGTCGAGATTGCCGTCCGAAAGGGACTTCACCGCATCGGTCAGCTTGCCAAGCGGCTGAAGCGTGCGCTTGATGACGAAATAGGCGAGCAATCCGACGCCGAGCATGGCGAGCGCGCCGCAGATCAGCATCATGTCGCGCAGGCTGTATATCTGCGCATCGTAGACATCCATGGGAACGCCCACGAACAGGATGCCGACGGTTGCGCCGGTCTTGTTCGTAACTGGCATATAACCGGTCATGTAGCTGGTGCCGAACAGCGTGGCGGTGCCAAAATAGGCCTCACCCTTGGAGACTTTCGCAAAAGCGGGATGATCGGTAGCAAGCTTGGTGCCGGCTGCTCTCTCGCCCTTTTCGTTCTTCAGATTGGTGGTCATGCGAATGAACTCGCCGCCCTTGGCTTCAAACACGGTAGAAATACCGCCGTTACCGGCTGCGGTGCGGTCGACGAGATCATTGTCGCGCATCGTTCCGATGCTGGCGCGACCCACACTTTTGAGGTCCCCATCCACCATTTCGAGGGCGACGCCGCCGACCTTCAGTTCGTAAAGGATCGCCATGCTGCGCATTGCGCTGTGCGTATCACGCAGCGCGGTGGTGATGATGTTGTCCTTCAAGCGAATGTAGGTCGAAAAACCAACTGCCGCCACGCTGAGCGTGATCAGGCCGATCGTCAACGCGACGACCTTGCCGGCAACGGACTTAAAGAGCCGGTTGTGCATGAAACAGTTCCCCAAAGCCAAACTTATAAAAGTTCTAGTAGGCAACTGTTAAAAAAACGCGAAGCGTCGATAGCGCCTTTTAGGGGGGCACAAGCCGGGCCGGCGCCTGCCGGCTTATGAGGGACGGGAAAACCCGTCCACCATCAGTGGATATAACCGAGCCGGATGGCCTTGGCGATCGCCTGGATACGGTTGACGGAATCGAGCTTGATCGTCGCCGAACCGAGATAGGCGTTGACGGTGTGCACGGAAAGCCCGAGCTTGACCGCGATTTCTTCGCTGATACGGCCGTCCCCCGCCAGTTGCAGGCAGGCGATTTCCCTCTCGCTCAGCGCCTCGGAAGGCGCCGCCTTGCGCTCGTCCAGCGCCAGCATGTCCACCATGATCTCGCAGCATTTGATGTGCTGTTCGATCACGACCTCATTGTCGAGAACGAGGTTGGTGCCGCAGAAGACGATGTAACCATTGCCGATGGTACCGAGCCGCACCGGGAGCGCCAGCCCCGCATAGGGCAATGTGTCATTTTCGATGCGGCGCAGAAGTGCGGGCACATCGGGAAGATCGGCAAAGCCGCCGGCATTCTTGTTGCGCCAGATGACCGGCAGGAGCGATGTCTCGATATGATCGAGAAGAATGTCGCCGACGGCGCGGATGAACTGCGCGCTCTGCTCTGCGGCATTCATGCCCCAGTTTTCCAGCTCGCAGGTCAGCTTTTTCTTGTTGGGGAAACCGGAAGCGGCAGCCTTCGTCACCACGAAATTTCGCGCGCCGACCAGCTTTTGCATGGCGACGAGCTTCGGAAAAAGATCCGACCGGCTCGTCACGACAGGGCTGCGGTAAAACATGCCCGTCTGACCTGAACCCTCATTGTCTTTCGTCTGTACCATCCGTCCGACCATTATACGAGGTTGTTGCGCACGGCGTAGGCAATTGCCTCCGAGCGGGTTTTCGTCGCGGTTTTACGCATCACGCTTGTAATGTAATTATTGATCGTATTGCGCGAAATGCCAAGGATCATCGCAATTTCATCGCTCGTCTTGCCTTCCGCGATCCAGAACAGGCATTCAAGCTCGCGCTCCGTGAGATCGATATCGCGCACGGTTTTTGCTTCGCTGGCAATGCCGAAGCTGACGCAATAGCCCGTCAGCAAAGCGATTTCGCGCAGCCTTTCCGGCGAAGGCACCGCTTCTTCGGGAAACAGCAGCAGCAGCGAAAGCCGGATGCGCCCCACGCAGAAAGACAGCGCCGAATATTGCCGGTCTATGCCGTAGGGAACCGAAACATCGTCGGGAAGGAAGAGCAGCCGCGGCTGCAGAAGCGAAAGGCATTTCTCCATTTCGCTCGATCTGTTCTGGCTGTTGGCCAGTTCGACACCAAGCCTGCGGACCAGATCGAAAGGCCAGTCGGAGGTGACGATGAATTTCAGTCCGGTTTCTTCGAGAAGATCATCCCGCGCCAGCAGATAATGCGAGGCGCCAGCGTAGGTTACGAGCAGATCCAGTGCGCCTGCAACGTTACCGGCAGCAGCCGTGGCTGCGACGTTTTTAGCAAGCTGATCGCGCGGCAGGGGCTTACCCATGCCCTCCATAGGCTTGGCAGACAGCCTGCGGATATCAACATCGACTTTCAATCGCCTACGCCCTCTTGCTCCCAGTGGGAGATTATACCTCGGGATGGAATCATTCCATTCGAGAAGCTTACCAAAATGGGACGGCAAGCCCCCGGAGACCGAATCACTTCATTTTATGGAACGGACTGGGATATGCCATTACCTGACACCAGCCTTTCCACGTATTTCCCTGCTCGTCTATTACTAAAAAAACATACTGAAAAGCTGTTCAATCCATAAACGGCATTCTCAGCCAATTCCCAGCAAACTGTATCGTTGCTGAATTTTTTGTAAACACTGTCCTGAAACGAGATTGCCACGGCTCGCCCCCCAAGCATAGCGAAAAGCCCAAAAACGGAAAAAAGGCCGGGTAAAACCGGCCTTTTCGATATTATGCTGCTTTTTCCACCGCCCATTTGCGCAGGATCTTGGCGGCTCTTTCCTCGCTGATTTCCACCATGCGGGAGAGCCTGCGTTCCGGTCCTTCGCGAACCCGGCGGTTGAATGTGCCCTCGCCATCGCCGCCCGCCAGAAGGTCGTCGGTGCTGTCGAAGCCGAAATCCGCCCCGAAACCTTCCATGAGACCGCCTGCGCCCGCATCCATGCCGGGAGAGAAATCCGGCAGTTCGAGACCGGCGGCCTCCTGGCTGAGCTGGCCTGCGGCGGCACCGTTGCCGGTCACCGTGCGGACCAGAGGGCGTACGCCGAGCCAGACGACAAGGAAGGCAACCGCGACAAAGGCGAGCGAGTTGATGATGCCGGCGGAATTGCGGCTCAGCACTTCCATGATGCCCGGGCCGGTTGCGGCCTCATCCAGCAATTGCGTTTCGAGGAAGTCCATAGCCGTCAGCGAGACGATGTCGCCACGGTCGGAGGAAATGCCCGCGGCCGAAGTGACGATCTTCTGCATTTCAGCAAGATAGGCGTCGATCTTCGCCTGATCCGCGGGCTCGCCGACCATCTTGGCGATCCGGCCCTTGTTGACGACGACCGCGACCGAAATCTTCTCGACGGTGTAGCCGTTCTTGACCGTGGCTACCGTCTTGGAATTGATCTCGTAATTGGTCTGCTCTTCCTTCTTGGCCGACTGGTCGGAGGACTGCGGACCGCCGCCGCCGCCCTGGGGTGCTGCCTGCGGTACGTTCTGTTCCACGGTCGCGGCCGTATCCGGCTGCGTTTCCTGCGATTTCTGGTCTTCCTTCACCGTGCGCACGGAGCGCTCGACGCGCGATTCCGGATCGTAAACGGTTTCCTGAATCTGGCGGCTGTCGGTATTCAGCTGCGCCGTGACGCTGGAGCGGAAATTGTCCATGCCGAGGAAAGGCGCCAGCGCCTTGTCGATATTGGTTTCGATTTCCTGCTGCACATTCTGCGCCAGCGTCAGCGAGCGGTTCATGGCGGCATTGGTGACATCGTCGCCGGAAGCGAGAAGCTGGCCGGTCGAATCAAGCAGGGTCACATCATCGACTTCAAGGCCGGGAACGGCCGAGGCGACGAGGTGACGGATGGAGGCGGACGCCTTGCGGCCGGCCGAAGCACTGGCGCGAATCATGACCGATGCGGTGGGCTTCTGTTCGCCACGACGGAAATTGCCTACGTCAGGCATGACGATATGGACGCGTGCGGCCGCAATGCCGTCGATCTGCTGGATGGAGCGGCCGATCTCGCCCTCAAGGGCGCGAACGCGCGTCACTTCCTGCATGAAGGAGGTCAGGCCGAGAGAGCCGACATTGTCGAAAAGCTCATAACCGGCATTGGCGCTGTCGGGCAGGCCGCGCTCGGCCAGAAGCAGCCTTGCCTTGCTGGTGAGGCCGACGGGAACCTGAAGGCTGGAACCATCGGTCCCCACCTGAAAGTCCAGACCCGATTCGGCGAGCGCAATGCTGATCTTGTTAAGGTCGCTTTTTTCAAGCCCCACATAGAGGGTCTCGTAAGCGGGACGGTTCACGTAAAGAGCTGCGGCAAGGATGATGGCCATGGACACAACGCCCACGCCGCCCAGCATCAGCAGCCGTGTCTGCCCCAGCGCCGCGACATTCTTTAAGACCTGAGGGATTTGATTTAACAGATTCATTCTGTTCCGCACCGTCATTCATAGAGTCCGAGACCTTTTGGCCCCGTCGTGACAATAGGGTGCGAAGCTTGCGCGAGCGTTGCCTTTCTCCGCATTCCGCGAAGGACGGTAACGCTGACGGAAATAACTCTAGAACAAGTCGAAGTCGCCCGAGGCCTTGTCCAGCGGCTGGGAATGGCCATGGCGGAAGGCCGCGCCGAGCGCCTTCTGCATTTCGGCCAGCTTGACCAGGCTGAGGGCGGTGGAAACATCCACGATCCAATCTCCGGGGATGGAACCGGTGATGGTATCGATGAATTCCGCAAGGCCGCGGGTTTTCTGGACGGCAAGGTCGATGCCCTGCAACAGCTTGACGCCTTCACTGGACAATTGACCGCTGGTCACTTCAAGCAATTGCGGCTCGATGCGCTCGATGAGATAGGCGACGTCGTGCAGTTCCGATACCACGCGCATCAGAACGTCCGGCAGGGCTTCTTCGAACGGAGTGGCGGCGGTGTGCTCTGCAAGCTGCATTGGAAACTCCGTGACTAGAAAAATTCGATGTCGTTGGCGACTGGCTTGGGGGCCGGCACCGGACGCGTTTCCATGGCAACCGTCTTCTGGGTTTCCGCGCCGCTGAGCGGATGCTGACGCGCGCGCCCGGAGACCGGCCAGAATTCGATCTTTCGTCCGTGGTCCCCGCCCGTGGAGGAGCTTAAGACCGGAATACCTTCATCCTTCAGAAACTGCATGGCGAAGATGGCATTCTGCTCACCGACATTGGAGAAGCTGGCAATCGTCTTCGCGCCGCCGAAAACCTTGGCTTCCAGCCGGTCGCGCCGTGCCCCCTGCTTCAGGAGGCCGTTGATCAGGAGCTCCATGAGATGCACGCCGTAACGCGTCGCATCTCCGCCGGTCACATTTCCCGTTCCCGGCAGCAGGAAGTGGTTCATGCCTCCCAGGCCGGCAACGGGATCTCTCAGACAGGCGGCCACGCACGAACCGAGTATCGTCGTCAGCACCACATCGGGATCGCTGACGACCTTATACTCGCCCTGAATGATATGTACGCGCTTGGCCGCAGCTTCAATCATTTCAGCGATCCGAAAACCGCCTCGATGGCAGCGCGCATTTTGTCGATCGTGAAGGGCTTGGCCAGCACGTTGTTGGCGCCGAGCTGGGCTGCCTTCTGCACCAGCGCGCGGTCGCCCTGCGCGGTGAGGATGATGAAGGCGGCCTTCTTGGTCGTCGGGTTGGCCCTGACGGCGTGCAGGAAACCGAGACCGTCCATCTTCGGCATGTTGAAATCGGAAATGACGAGATGATGGGGCTGCTGCTCCATGATCTTCATTCCCTGCTCGCCGTCACCAGCGGCGGTGATCTGCTTGAAGCCGAGCTGTGTCAGCGCATCGCTGAGGAGCAGCCGGCTGGTCACCTGATCGTCGACGATCAGAACTTTGATCTTTTCTGCGAGAGACATTAGTCAGCACCTTCTTTACGGGCAGTGGTTAGTTTCAGGATTTCTTCGCCGATGGAGGCCAGCGGGAGTTGCTGTTCCACGGCGCCAAGTTCATAGGCCACGCGGGGCATGCCGTAGACGACACATGTTTTTTCGTTCTGGCCGACGGTGCGCGCACCGGCATGACGCATCTTCAACAGCCCGGCTGCGCCATCGCGGCCCATGCCGGTCAAAATGACGCCGACGGCGTTACGGCCGGCAAGCTCAGCCACCGAATCGAACAGCACATCGACGGAGGGTCGGTGGCCGTTGACGGGATCGCGTTCGACGAGCCGGCAGCAGGGTGCGGACCGGTTGGCGATCTGCAAATGGCGCTCGCCGCCCGGCGCAAGATAGATCTTGCCGGTCTGAAGACGTGCACCGTCCGTCGCCTCTTCCACCACGGGGGCGCAGATGCGGTTCAGCCGTTCGGCAAAACTCTTGGTGAAGGTCGGCGGCATGTGCTGGGTGATGACGGTCGGCGGGCAATTGGCCGGGAATTTCTGCAGCACGGCGATCAGCGCTTCGACACCGCCCGTGGAGGAACCGATGGCAACGACCTTGCGCCCAGCCCGATATTCACTGACCGGGACCGGCTGCGGCACGGCTGCGGCTTCCGGGCGCGCCGCGCGGTAGGCGGCGTGTTGAGAGCGGGCAGCGGCCTTCACCTTGTCGGCGAGATCGCCAAAGGGGCGCGCATCGCCCGGCGCCGGCTTGCCGACACAGTCGAAGGCACCGATTTCAAGCGCAGCCAACGAAGCATCCGCGCCGCGATGGGTCAGCGACGAGACCATGATGACCGGCATGGGCCGCAGACGCATGATCTTTTCGAGAAATTCGAGACCGTTCATTTCCGGCATCTCGATGTCGAGCGTCACGACATCGGGGTTGAGCTGCTTGATGGCCGCGCGTGCTTCCATGGCGTTGCCGGCCTGCCCGACCACCTCGACTTCCGGATCGGCCTTGAGGACAGCCGAAATCAGGCCGCGCATAGTGGGGCTATCATCGACGACGAGTACCCGTGCGAGTGCGCTCATGCCTTCCTCCCCGAAGCGTGGCCAGTGAAGCGGTAGGTGGTGATGCCCGTATTGTCGAACAGGTTCTTGGCGTCACCGGAAACGCGTTCGGAATGCCCGATATAAAGATGACCGCCTTCCGGCAGTAGCCCGGCAAAACGCGACCAGATGCGCATCTGCGTCGGCTCGTCGAAATAGATGACGACGTTGCGGCAGAAAATGACGTCGAAATTGCCTTTGAAGGGCCATTGCGTCATCAGGTTCAATTCGTTGAAGGTGATGAGGCGCTTGACCTTGTCGTCGATGCGGAACTTGCGGCGACCGCCGGCATCGACTTCCGTGAACCATTGCTTGCGCATGGCGGGAGACACGGTTTCGAGCGCATTGTCATCATAGACCCCTGCCCGGGCCTGCGCCAAAATCTTGGGGTCGATATCCGTCGCAAGAATCTTGAAATCGTAATCCGCCGCATTCGGGAACATGGCAAGCACGGTAAGCGCGATGGAATAGGGCTCCTGCCCGTCCGAACAGGCGGCCGACCAGATGCGGACACGCCCGCCGCTCTTCGCCCGGGCGATGAGGCCCGGCAGGACCTCGTCACGCAGATGTTCGAAATGGTGGTTCTCGCGAAAGAAGCGGGTGAAATTCGTCGTCAGATGCGACAGCATTTCGCGCCGCGCCTGCGCGCCATCCGGCGAGGACACCAATGCGCAATATTCGCGAAAACCCGACAGGCCGAGATTGCGGATATGCTTCGACAGGCGGGAATAAACCAGCGACGCCTTGGTGTCGTTGAGATAGATGCCCGCATCGGCATAGATCATCGCCGCGATTTCCGACAGGTCGCGTCTCGTCAGCGGGTATTCGCCGCTGGCAAGAACCTCGTCGGGAGACTGGCGCTGATCGCTGAAATTAAGTGCTGCCATGAACGATCCGCTCTCAACCCGTCGCCGCAAGCGACATTTCCTGCTTCAGGGGCTGTCCGCGCGAGGCGCTGACGATGGCATCGACATCCAGGATGAGCGCGACACGTCCGTCACCGAGAATGGTGGCGGCGGCAATGCCCGGAACATGGGTATAGTTGGCTTCCAACGACTTGATGACAACCTGGCGCTGGCCCTGGATCGCATCCACCATCAGGGCGCGCTGGCCGCCGCCTTCCGATTCCACCAGAAGGGCGACACCTTCGACCGGATCGGCCTGGGTCGGGCGGAAGTTCAGCACGCGACCGACATCGACCAGCGGGCAGAAGGAGTTGCGGATGGAGATCAGCCGCTGGTTCGCGCCGAAGGAATGAATGTTCTTCGCTTCCGGCTGCAGGGTTTCGACGATTGCCGTCAGCGGCACCACCAGCGTCTGGCCGGCAACGGTCACCACCATGCCGTCAAGAACGGCGAGCGTCAGCGGCAGGCTCATGGTGAAGGTCGAGCCATGGCCGGGGCGCGAGGAGATGCTGATACGGCCGCCAAGCGCCTGAATGGAGCGTTTGACCACATCCATGCCAACGCCGCGGCCGGAAATGTCGGAAATCTTGTCGGCGGTGGAGAAGCCCGGCGCAAAGATCAGATTGTCGATCTCTTCATCCGTCAGGTTCGCATCGGCGGCGATGAGGTCGTTGTCGATTGCCTTCTGGCGAACGCGCTCGCGGTTGATGCCCGCGCCATCGTCCTGAAGCTCGATCAGGATACGGCCCGAACGGTGCTTCGCCGAAAGCTTGATGGTGCCTTCCGGGTTTTTGCCCGCCGCTTCGCGTTTTTCCGGCGTTTCGATGCCGTGGTCGACGGCGTTTCGGATCATATGTGTCAGGGGTTCGGCCAGCTTGTCGATGACCGTCTTGTCGACTTCCGTGTTCTCACCTTCGGTGACGAGGCGGATCTGCTTGCCGATCATGTCGGCGACTTCGCGGACGATACGGGACATGCGCTGGAAGACGGGCTTCACCGGCTGCGCGCGGATCGCCATGACGCTATCCTGGATTTCGCGCGTCAGCTGCTGCAGCTCGTCCAGACCCATATTGACGGCGGACGTGCCGCTCGCATCGTTTTCGATGACGCTCTGCGACAGCATCGCCTGATTGATGACGAGTTCGCCGACGAGGTTGATCAGGCGGTCGACACGGTCGAGGTCGACGCGGATGGTCTGGCCGGCGCTGGCATTGGCGGCAGCGTTGGCGTTCGCCTGGGCTGCGGCAGGCGCTGCCGCCGCTTCACGCTTTTCGATTGCCGCATTGACGCTCTGGGCGATCTGCGTCGTCGCAACGGCCGTTTCGACGACTGCGGCAACGTAGGACGCTTCAGCCGTGGCGGTTTCAACAGCGGGCTGCTCTTCCGGTCCGCTATCGAGGGCCGAAAGATCGAACGGCACCGGGATCATCGGAAGCTCTTCCGTGTCGTTTGCGGCATCCGAAACAACCGGCACGATTTCCAGATCGCAATCCCATTCGGCAAATTCGAAGACGCTGCGGATGCCCTCTTCGCCCTTGTCGGTCGCAATCGAAACCGTCCAGGAAAGATAGGATGCTTCAGGATCGAGCTTGTCGAGCGAAGGCAGATCCGACATGTCGCAATTGATGCTCATATCGCCGATGCGCGAAAGATCGCGCAGGAGAAGTGCCGCCTCGTTGCCTTTCGAATAAAGCGACGCATGCGGCTTGAAGGTGATCTGGAAGGACGGCGCTTCCATCAGCGGTGTGGTTTCGTCGGCAAAGTCCGTGAAGGAGAACGGGATCGGCTCGAAACCGCTCTCATCCGTCGGCTTGGGTGCGACGGGTTGCGGCGCCTTGACGGCGGCCGGCGCTGCCACAGGCGCGGAAACCTGCACGGTTTCGCCGTTTGCCAGCGCTTCCAGTTCCTTGACGAGGCCGCGGGTGCGGCTTTCATCGACGCTGCCGCCGTCTCTTGCCGCATTGGTCAGGTCCGCCAGCACGTCGGCGGAGCGCAGCATGACTTTCAGAACATCCTGTGTCGGCTCCAGCTTGTTGGAGCGGACGCAGTCGAGGGTCGTTTCAAAAACGTGGGCGAAGGCCACGAGATCATCGAGACCGAAGGCACCCGCCCCGCCCTTGATGGAATGAACGGCACGGAAAACGGCGTTGACGGTTTCCGGATCGCGGTCGCCGTCATTCAATTTAAGAAGCCCCGATTCCAGTTCCGCGAGCTGCTCCTCGCACTCCTGGAAAAAGATTTCCTTGATTTCGTTCATATCCATCGTGAAATGTCCCGTATCAGGCGGTTACGCGTTCAATGGCATCGATGAGTTTCGCAGGGTCGAACGGTTTGACGATCCAGCCCGTCGCACCGGCCTGACGGGCGCGGTTCTTCTTCTCTGCGTCGCTTTCGGTCGTCAGGACGAGGATCGGGATCGCACGATACTTTTCGTTGCGCCGTACACCCTCGATGAAGCCGAAACCATCGAGACGGGGCATGTTGATGTCCGTCACGATAACATCCGGGTTGCTCTGCTCGAGCACTTCGAGGCCCTCGATGCCGTCTTCAGCCTGAATGGTTTCGAAACCGGCATTGTTGAGCGTGACCAGGAGCATGTTCCTGATCGTCCGGGAATCATCCACGGTAAGAACTTTTTTCTTCACTTTTGCATCTCCTTGGGGAGCAAATGGTCAATATCGACGCCTATCAGTTTCATCGTCTTGTCGAATGCATCGGAAACCCTGGCAAAACCGAAGGGCTTGCCATCCTCTTCCCAGGATTTCGCGCCGGCCATTAGGACCTGGGCGCAAAGCGCACCGATACGCTCCACCTCGGAGGCATCTACCGACAAAGGTGCTCCCCTCAACGTCATCAGCTTGCCGTGCAGGGCCGATGCTTCGTTGAGATCCAGCACCGGTGACAGTTTCAGCGTCGCCTCAGCTGCTTTTCTGGCTGCCATTACATGACTCCCTGACGTCTGAATTGTTGGTAATCCTGGCCGTAATCCGTGCGATTATCCGCACGGGCCATAAATGAAGTGTCCTGTCGGTCCGCACCGGACGCCGCTCTCGCCTGTACCTGACGGGCAACGCGGAATTCGCGGATGGTGCGGCCGAGTTCGAGAATGACGGTTTGAAGCGCATCGGCCTCGGAGGCGCTCGCGCTGATATCGACGGCGTTCCGGCCGGCCTGCCTTTGCTGCTCGCCGATATCGGCGGCAACCGATTGCAGTTCGCCAGCCTGCTCGGCCGTATGCCGGGAGACTTCCGCGATCATGTCGTTGATGCCAGAGACCTGCCGGACGACACCGCCGATTGCGTCCTGCGTGCGGTTGACCATGCGCACGCCGCCCTCAACCTGCGTCTTGGTGGTGCCGACAAGGCTCTTGATCTCCCTTGCAGCGTCGGCGGAACGCTGGGCGAGCGCCCGCACCTCCTGCGCGACGACAGCGAAACCACGTCCGCTTTCACCCGCGCGCGCCGCCTCGATGCCGGCATTGAGAGCGAGAAGGTTGGTCTGAAAAGCGATCTCGTCAATCGTGCCGATGATCCTGCCGATCTGTTCGGCGGATTGTTCGATATCCGACATGGCGTCAATCGCCTCGCCGATAGCCTTGCCGCTTTCGACCGCCGCCTCGCGGGCGCGGGAAACAGCCGTTTCCGTAGCCGATATGCGCGCGCCGTTTTCCGCAACGTTCCCGATCATCGTCTGGATGGCGCGTGAGGTTTCGGCAAGGGCTTCGGCCTGCTGGCGGGAGCGCTCGGCCATGGAGCGGCCCATATCGGCAAACCGCGCGCCGAGCCCCTCGGCCTCGCCGATGCTGTTTTGCGCCGCGATCAGCGATGCACCGATCGTTTCCAGGGCCGTGTTGAAGGAAGCCGCAACATCGCGATAGGCTTCCGGCACTTCGCCGCCGATGCGGGCCTGCAAATCGCCTGCGGCAAAGGCCGTCAGCGCTGTGCCCAGCAACTTCGCCGCTTCGGAGCGGTCATTGTCGCGCTGTTCCGCCAGTTCGCGGCCATGGCGCAGGCGCAATTCGTTGAAGCGCAGCGAGACAGCGATTTCGGTATCGACCATCACCAGACGGACGACATTCTTGACGGCTTCCGCCAGTTCACGGGTTTTCTTGCGGTTGCCGGGCAGGATGGAGCGCGGCGCGTGTTCGGCCACCAGCCCGCCGACGAGATGTTCCAGAACCACCGCGTGGCTGGCGATCTGCCAGCGCGGATCGAGCCCCATGCGGCTGGCATTGTCGGAAAGAACCTTCACCCGCTCGGCATAGAGCGCGTCGAAACGCGCATCGGTCAGAACGCTCCAATGCGAGGATTGCAGATCGTGCAGCCGGTCGAGCTGGTTTTCGCTTTCGAAAGACGGAGAACAGTCCGGCATAGACTGGAAACGGGTCATCACGTCCCGCAGGCCGGCCTTGACGTAAGGCTCCAGCATGCTGCGATAGCTGCGCAGGAAATCGGATTGCGTCTCGTCGAGGCCGGCAAAACGCAACCGTCCCGCCAGGCTTCCGCCTGCCGATCTGCGCGCTTGATCTGATGGCAAATCCTGCCCCAACCGACGTCCCCAACAACATGACGGCCGGTAAAACCCGGCCAAATTGGCCAAGGTTCAGAACGCCAGCACCCTAAGGGGATTTTTGAACGAACATACCCATCGCGGACGATGCGGCATCGACGCTTGCCAGACCTTCTTGAACCAAGAAACGAAAATACCGGATCGGCACCGGTACGGCAGTGCGGCGTCATGCCTGGAAGGGGAGAGAACCCCATTCCGCCGTGGAAATACCATCAATCTTTATGGTTAATTCCTTGCTTGAAAGTTAAGAAACACAGGCGTCGGCGTCAAACGGTAAAATTTGTAAAAGCTTTTAGCCAATGCCGCCCTCACTTTGCCGCAAACGGGCAAAAACGAAAAGGAATCGGACGGTGCGGGCGGTTTTTCCCGCATGCGCGCTGGACAAGCATGTCCGGCTTCCCCTAAAACAAATCAACAGGATATTCGCTCAACGGTGATGCTTTAAAGAGACCTTTACGATCAAGGAGACGCCAACTTGCCATGGATGGAGAAAAGCCGCAGTTCAAGGCGCCATCCGCAAGTGTTGATCGGTCTCGTGGTCGCGAGCCTGCTGGTCATGATCGGCTTTCAGGCGCCGGCCGGCGTCAAGCCCCTTTCCAAAACCAGCCGTCTCGAACGATTGCAGAGCGTCGATCCTGGCCGTTCCCTTTCTCTTCGCCAAAAGGATTGCGATAGCGGCAATGATTTCGGCTGCAGGACCGGCGATGCCGGTTCAGGCCTTCGCCTGGACGCGTTTGCCTCACCCACGCCAAGCCTCAGGGATAATGCGGACGTCTCGTTCGTTGCTGTTGCCATCGTGCCACAAGCTTTCCGAGACTTTGCCAGCGTGGTTCCACGCGCGCCTCCGCATATTATGTATTAGTCATTCCGGCGGTCCTCATCATTCGGTTCATTGCGAACCTTGAGGGATCGGAGTCGTCGGAAACCCGCCGTAGGCTCCCATTCCAGAGAGAAAACCGCCGCCGCATATGACACTTGCAACCATTCTTCCATTCATTGTCGCATTGCCCTTCGTTGGCGCGCTTCTGACGGCCTTCATGCCGCGCGAGGGTGCGGCCGCCGGTCCCGCCTCCGTTGCGGGCGCAGTCGCCCTTTTCGGCCTTGTCAGCAGCATTTTTCTTTATACGAGCGTCAGCGGCGGCGCGGTTCTCAAGTATGATGTGGAATGGCTGCCCCAGCTCGGCCTGAACTTTACCCTGCGGCTGGACGGATTTGCGTGGATTTTCACGATGCTCATTACCGGCATCGGCCTGCTGGTGGTGCTCTACGCGCGTTATTATATGTCGGCCGAAGACCCGATTCCCCGTTTCTTCGCCTTCCTGCTCGCCTTCATGGGCTCGATGCTTGGCGTGGTGCTCTCCGGCAACGTCATCCTGCTGTCGATCTTCTGGGAAATGACCAGCATCTTTTCGTTCCTGCTGATCGGCTACTGGCATCAGAACGCCGGTGCGCGCGACGGCGCACGCATGGCGCTGACCGTGACCGGCATCGGCGGCTTCAGCCTGCTGGCGGGCCTGCTGATCCTCGGCCATATGGCGGGAAGCTATGATCTCGACAGGATCATCGAGGCGGGTGCGGCTATCCGCGCCCATTCCCTCTACGTGCCCGCGCTCATCCTCATCCTCGGCGGCGCGCTGACCAAGAGCGCGCAGTTTCCGTTCCATTTCTGGCTGCCCAACGCCATGGCGGCGCCTACACCCGTTTCCGCCTATCTGCATTCAGCCACGATGGTGAAGGCCGGGGTTTTCCTGCTTGCGCGGTTCTGGCCCGTGCTGGCGGGCACGCCGGAATGGTTCTGGCTGGTGGGCGCGGCCGGCATCATAACCCTGCTGCTCGGCGCCTATTTCGCCATGTTCCAGCAGGACCTCAAGGGTCTGCTCGCCTATTCCACCATCAGCCATCTCGGCCTCATCACCACGCTGCTCAGCCTCGGCAGCCCGCTTGCGGCAGTGGCGGCCATATTCCACATGGTCAACCACGCCACCTTCAAGGCCTCGCTCTTCATGGCGGCCGGCATCATCGACCATGAGACGGGCACGCGCGACATGCGGCGCTTAAGCGGGCTTTATACCTATATGCCCGCAACCGCGACGCTCGCCATGGCGGCAAGTGCGGCCATGGCCGGCGTGCCGTTGTTCAACGGCTTCCTTTCCAAGGAAATGTTCTTTGCCGAGGCCGTCGAAACCCATGCCGACTCGCTGCTGGACCGGGCCCTGCCCTATGTCGCGACGCTGTCGGGCGCATTTGCCGTCGCCTATTCGCTGCGCTTCATCCATACGGTCTTCTTCGGCCCCAAGCCCGTCGATCTGCCGAACCCGCATCCGCACGAGCCGCCGCGCTGGATGCGTTTCCCCATCGAATTCCTCGTCTTCGCCTGCCTGATCGTCGGTATCGTTCCGAGCCTCTCCATCGGCCCGTTCCTGCACTCGGCCGTGCTTTCAGTGCTTGGTGCGCAAACGCCGGTCTACAGCCTGTCGATCTGGCACGGTTTCAACCTGCCGCTGATCATGAGTATCGCGGCGCTGATCGGCGGGGTTACGATCTATGCCCTGCTCGGCGGTTATTTCTCGCGCTGCGACGACGGTCCGCCGGTCTTCCGGCATTTGCGTGGACAGCGCATCTTCGAGCGCATTCTCGTCACCGTGTCCTGGAAATGGGCGCGGTGGCTGGAAAGCACGCTCGGCACGCGGCGTCTGCAGCCGCAGCTGAGGCTTCTTATCCTTGTGGCGCTTCTTGCCGGTTTCTCGCCTCTCTTCCTTTCGGAATTCTCCCTGTCGCTGCCGCGCGTCACGACCTTCGATCCGATCTTCGCCATTCTCTGGCTGATCGGCATGATCGCGGCCATGGGTGCGGCCTGGCAGGCGAAATATCATCGCCTCGCCGCGCTCGTCATGCTCGGCGTCTCGGGCCTCGTCACCTGCCTCACCTTCGTCTGGCTTTCCGCGCCGGATCTGGCCATCACCCAGCTGCTGGTGGAAATCGTCACCACGGTTCTCATCCTGCTCGGCCTCAGATGGCTGCCGAAACGCGTCGAGAAGGTCGACAGCAGCGATGAGCTGCCGGCGCAGCTGCGCCGCGCCCGCGACTTCCTGCTCGCCGCAGGCAGCGGTATCGGCATGTCCGTCATCGCCTATGCCGTGATGACGCTGCCTGTGCCGAACGCGATTGCGACCTATTTCCTCGAACGCGCCTATACCGAAGGCGGCGGCACCAATGTCGTCAACGTCATCCTCGTCGATTTCCGTGGCTTCGATACCTTCGGCGAAATCGCGGTGCTGGCCATCGTGGCGCTCACCGTCTTTGCGCTGCTTCGCCGTTTCCGCCCCGCCCATGAAAGCATCGGGGTGCCGGAACAGCAGCAGATGCAGAACGCCTTCGATGCCGAACGGCCAGACCGCAGCAATGGCGATACGGTCCGCGACTATCTCTATGTGCCGTCCATCGTGATGCAGTGGATGTTCCCGGTCATCATCACCTTCTCGATCTTCCTGTTCATGCGCGGGCACGACCTGCCGGGCGGCGGCTTTGCGGCCGGCATCACCATGGCCATCGGCTTCCTGCTGCAATATCTTGCCGGCGGGGCACGCTGGGCGGAGGACCGCATCCGCATCCTGCCGCTGCGCTGGATGGGTTTCGGCCTTTTGATGGCGGCGGCGACGGGTATTGGCTCCTGGTACTTCGGCTACCCGTTCCTGACCTCTTATTTCCAGTATACGGAGATACCCTATATCGGCAAAATGCCGACGGCATCCGCCCTGCTGTTCGACCTCGGCGTCTTCTCGCTGGTCGTCGGCTCCGTTGTTCTTATCCTGATAGCACTGGCACACCAATCGTTGCGTAACTACCGCGTTCGCACGCCTGAAGCCGCAAAAGCGGAGGACGTGTAATGGAACTCATTCTCGCCATCGGCATCGGCATCATGACCGGCTCCGGCGTCTGGCTGGTGCTGCGCCCGCGCACCTATCAGGTCATCGTCGGACTTTCGCTGCTGTCTTACGCCGTCAACCTCTTCATCTTCGGCGTCGGCGGCATCAAGACCAATGCGCCGCCGGTGCTGGTCAACGGCGTCGACAGCTCCACGCTTGCCGACCCCGTGCCGCAGGCGCTGGTGCTGACGGCCATCGTCATCGGCTTTGCCACCACCGCATTGTTCCTTGTCGTGCTGCTCGCCGCCCGCGGCCTCACCGGCACCGACCATGTGGACGGGAGGGAGACGAAATGATGTCGTTCCCCTTCCACATCGTCATCGCGCCTATCCTGCTGCCGCTGATTACCGCAGCCCTTCTGCTGTTCTTCGACGAGCGCCAGCGCGTGGCGAAAGCCGCCATCAGCCTCACCTCGACGGTACTGTTGCTGGTGGTCGCCATATTGCTGTTCCGCGAGGTCAACTCGACGGTCAATACCGAGATCGCCGCCGTAGTGTCGAGCGGTGTCTATCTGCTCGGCAACTGGCCGGCGCCCTTCGGCATCGTGCTCGTCGCCGACCGTCTTTCGGGCCTGATGGTGCTATTGACGGCGCTGCTCGCCATTCCATCCTTGATCTATTCGATGGCGAAGTGGCACAGGTCGGGCGCGCATTTCCATTCGCTGTTCCAGATGATGCTGATGGGCGTCAACGGCGCATTCCTGACCGGGGACCTCTTCAACCTCTTCGTCTTCTTCGAAGTGATGCTGGCCGCGTCCTACGGTCTGCTGCTGCATGGTTCCGGCCAGCAGCGCGTCAAGGCCGGGCTGCATTATATCGCCATCAACCTCGTCGCCGCCCTGTTCTTCCTGATCGGCGTCAGCCTCATCTATGGCGTTACCGGCACGCTGAACATGGGCGATCTCGCCCATCGCATCGAGGGGCTCAACCCCGATCAGCGCATGCTCTTGGAAACCGGCTCGGCCATCCTCGGCATCGCCTTTCTGGTCAAGGCCGGCATGTGGCCGCTGAATTTCTGGCTGCCCTCTGCCTATGGCGCGGCGTCGGCCCCGGTGGGCGGGCTCTTCGCCATCATGAGCAAGGTCGGCATTTATGTCATCGCCCGCCTGTCCTTCCTGCTTTTCGGACAGACGGCCGGGGAATCGGCCGGTTTCGGCCATGATGCCCTGCTGGTCGGCGGCATCGCCACCATCATCTTCGGGGCTATCGGCGTTCTGGCGTCGCAGGCGCTGGGGCGGCTGGCCGGCTTTTCGGTTCTCGTCTCGTCGGGAACGCTGCTTGCCGCCATGGGCACCGGCAATCCCACGGTTGCGGCCGGCGCGCTTTATTACATGGTCAGCTCCACCCTCACCATCAGCGCCTTCTTCATGCTGATCGAACTGGTGGAGCGTGGGCAGGATGCCGGCGCGAACGTTCTTGCCGTGACCATGGAGGCCTATGGCGAGGGCGACGAGGAAGAGGAGGAAGAAGAGGTCGGCGTGACCATGCCTGCCACCATGGCGGTGCTCGGCGCCTGTTTTGCCGCCTGCGGCATTCTTCTGGCCGGCCTGCCGCCGCTTTCGGGCTTCATCGCCAAATTCTCGATGCTGACCGCCATTCTCAACCCTTCCGGGCTCGGTGCCAATGACAGCGTGTCCACGCTGTCCTGGTGGCTGGTTTTCCTGATCGTCTTTGCCGGTTTCGCCTCGCTGATCTCGATGACGCGCGCCGGCATCCGCACCTTCTGGGCCTCCATCGAAGGCACTGTGCCGCGCGTGCTCGTCATCGAAATCGCCCCCGTGATGCTGCTGCTCGGCCTGACGCTTGCCATGACCGTGCAGGCAGGACCGGTAATGCGATACATGCAGGAAACGGCGCGTATTCTCGACCTGCCGGCAAGCTATATTCAGGGCGTTATTTCCGCGCCCCGGGCGGGAAGCAACCCGGAGGCAGAGCCATGATAAGCCGTGTCCTGCCCTACCCGCTGCTGACAATCTCGCTGATATTCTTCTGGATTACGATCAACAGCTTTTCGCCGGGGCATCTGCTGCTCGGCACCGGTGTTGCGCTTGTCGCCTCCTGGGCGATGGCGTCGCTCAGGCCCGCCAAGCCGCGCATCCGCAACTGGCACAGGCTCGTGCAACTGATCCTGATCGTGCTTTACGATATCGTCAGGTCCAATCTCTCGGTCGTGAAGATCATCCTGTTCAAGCGCGAGAGAGACCGCAAATCCGGCTTCCTGGCCGTGCCGCTCGATATTCGCGACCCGATGGCGCTTGCGGTGCTGGCGACGATCCTGACCTCGACGCCGGGAAGCGCATGGCTCGAATATAATTCCAGCCAGGGCACGCTGCTGCTTCACGTTCTCGACGATGTGGATGAGGCGGCCTGGATAAGCCTTATCAAGAACCGTTATGAAAAACTGCTGATGGAGATATTCGAATGAGTTCGATTATCCTTTTCTGGTCCTTTTCGCTGGCGCAGTTCATGCTCGCCATCGCCATGGCGATCTCGGTCTATCGCATCGCCATTGGCCCGCGCGCGCAGGACCGCGTGCTGGGCATGGATACGCTTTATGTCAATGCCATGCTGCTTCTTTTGACCTTCGGCCTGCGCACCGGCAATGACATCTATTTCGAGGCATCGCTGCTGATCGCCATCCTCGGCTTCGTCTCCACCGTCGCCCTTTCCAAATTCCTGATGCGCGGCGAGGTGATCGAATGAGCGAGGCGCACGAATTTCCCCTCTGGGCCGCCATTGCCGTGGCCTTCTTCGTCCTGCTCGGCGCCTCGCTGACACTGATCGGCACCATCGGCTTTGCCAGGCTCAACAGCTTCTATGAGCGCCTGCATGCGCCCACACTCGGCACCAGCTGGGGCACCGGCGGCATCGTCATGGCCTCGATCATCTATTTCTCCGTCTCCGGCGACCGCTTCGCCTTCCATGAAATCTTCATCGGTATTTTCATGACGGTGACGACGCCGGTTTCCCTGATGCTGCTGGGACGCGCCGCACTTTATCGGGACCGGGCGGAGCAGAATACGGATAATCGGGAGCATCTTTAGAGCGCCGGGCTACTTTGCCCGGCTGTTCGCCACTGCCTCAATTGCGATGGCCATGACTTCCAGATCGCTTTCCGGCAGTGCATTTGCTGCCGCAGCGATCTTTGCTTTCAGCAGATCATGGCCCGTCAGCGCGGCTGTTTTCTTTTCAAAATCAAGCAATGCGTTCGGAGTGCTATCCAGAACGGTGGCTATCCGAACGAGTGTCGCCAGATCAGGCTCCCTTCGGCCCATGATGTAATTGCCGTAACGACGCTCCGTAAGCCCCGCTCGGCGGGCAACTTCCGCATTAGAGAGACCAAGCTCCTTCGCGCGCTTTTTCAGATTTGCTGCAAATGATTCCATAGGAACAGATTGTTCCTGACAGAAACCACGGGTCTATGTACATTATGGCGTCAACTATCACGTCATTATAGGTAGGCCATGCCGCTCAGCGTCGATTATCTCTATCTCATCGCGGGCTGCAGTTTCGTTCTGGCGGCTTACCTCTGGCTCGAATGGCAGACCCGCATTCGACCCATGCTCTTACCAAGCTCGGAGATTAAACGCCTTGCCGATGACCTGATTGAACGACATGGCGAGCGCGCGGAGGAATTCGCCGCAATGGAAGAAGACCGGGCGTGGCGCTATTCGCGAAGCTTGGAGCAGGGCAAATGGCGGCGTGTGCGCAGAGAACTTGAGTGCCGCGACAATATCCCATAGCAGGATAACTCAGGATCGAACCTCGGCACTGCGATTTTGAGATTTTTCGGCACATGACAAAGTCTATGCATACACCCGAGTATCGGCTTCTTGTTGAGATACTGACCGACACGCGGCGAAAAATGGGGTTAACCCAGCAGCAAGTCGCAGACCGGCTGGGTAAGCCACAGTCCTATGTCGCAAAGGCTGAAGGGGCTGAAAGACGCATAGATGTCGTTGAGTTTGCAAAACTGTCGGCGGCAATGGATCAAGACCCGATAGCGCTTCTCCACCTTTTGCTCGAGCGGATAAAAGAGGAACCCTCTCCTCTCTGATCAAGACTGTTTCGAAGCCATGACCTTGCGAAAAGTGAGGGAAATTCGCCTGTCTCGGGCTTTCCTAACTCCGTTCACGATATCCGATTTGCGAGCCGGAATTTCATGGGTCCAGCCGTAGCGGCCAGCGTCTCTCAGCAAGACGCCGGAGCGAGGTTGAAGTAAGACGCCGCATATGGCTGGTCCGCGCAAATCACGAAAAATCATCTCGCATGTGGATAAAAGGCTTATCGATACGATTCCATCGTCAAAACAGGGCACACAATCGACATGCGCACTGATGCCCTGCCCCGGAAGATATTCGTTCGCGATAACCTGATCGGGCAAATCCCGACAATAACCTGTGGTAACCAATCGCTCCGCGAACACGCCAAGCCATGGCGGCAACGGCCCGATATACGCATCCGCGGTAACAGCGCGCGCCTTATAGTCGTACCGATAACCGAAATGCTGCACGCGGCGCTTCAACTCCGTGCTCCACACACCCGCATCCAGTTTGTCGGCAACGGAGGTCTCCTCCTCTGGAGAGAGAAAGCCGCCAAAATAGACTATGCCGGGCGGTAGAAGAGGTAGGCTTGTGACACGATCCATTTGCGGGCTGCTCTCCAACTGCCTGCAACAAACAGGGTTGGCCTATGGTTACACCGGGCCTATCAAAAGCATAAGATGGCGGTAGCTACTCATCGAAATTTGCCTGCAAATGGACAAGCCGTCCATGCGCACAATTCATCAACAATGCTATTGAGATAAATGGTGCCCGGAGGCGGATTTGAACCACCGACACGCGGATTTTCAATCCGCTGCTCTACCAACTGAGCTATCCGGGCACTTCAGGTCCTTGAAGAACCTCCGCTTTTGGCGGCCGGGGCTGTTTGGTGCCCCGAAAGTGAGCGGGGTTATAACATCTTGTTCGGACATGGCAAGCGCCATCGCGAAGTTTTTTGACAGTTTTTTCACGGCGCCTGTGGATGGTTGAAATCTATGCCCGGCGAAGGCCGGATTGCGGCGGAAAACCCGCTCCTGGTCATCCGCCGGGCCAGCGGACCGTGGCGCGGCGGGGGAAGGCTTACGCTCCCTCGTTGCGCCGTGCGGCAAGGCCAAGCGCAATTGGCACCACGGCCACCAGCGCCGCCATGACGGGCGAGGAGGCGAAGATGCGGCTTGCCAGCGAGGTGACGGCAACGGAGCGCACGACCGTCATCAGGCGCGAATTCTCACGGTCGCGCTCATGCCGGGCGTCGGCGGATTTATGATGCGGCGTGTTGGAGGCGGCTTCCAGCCGTTTGACGTCGCGGCGAATCTTTTCGAGCTGTTTGCGAAGGTCTTCCAACTCCGCCCGCAAGGATGATTCCGCCGGGGCGGCGGCACGCGCCCTTCGGGCAGCAGCGGGTTTTGCAGCCTCCTTCTCCGCGGCCTCTTCGTCCAGTTCGGCCAGATGGTCGTCAAGGTCCGAGGGCTTGTCGAAACCGTGGGATCGCAGTGGTGCTTTCATCGCTGTCTCCTGAGGCGTGCTGAATTGCGGCGGCGGGCGCTTTTGCCCGGTCAGCCTTTTCAACGCCTCAGCCGGGCAAAAGGATGCACGAAAAGCGGGGAGACAGGCATAATAAAACAGGCCCCGAAGGGCCTGTTCAATGTCTCGCGGAGCCTCAGGCCGCCTTGGCGGCGCTGGCATAGGGATCGAAGCGACCGTAAAAGGTCTCACCCTTAGCGGCCATGTCCTTCAGCAGCGGCGTCGGCTTGAAGCGCGGGCCGTAAGTCTCGCTGAGCTTCTCGGCGAGTGCCACGAAGTTCTTCACGCCCATGCCGTCGATGTAGGACAGCGCGCCGCCGGTATAGGGCGCAAAGCCGAAACCGAGGATGGAGCCGACATCCGCTTCACGCGGATCGGTGACGATGCCTTCTTCCACCGTGCGGGCGGCTTCCAGCGCCACGGTGACGAGGAAGCGCTGTTTCAGCACCTCCATATCCACCGCTTCAGGCTTCTGCTGCGGATAAAGGTCCTTCAGGCCGGGCCAGAGGGATTTTTTGGCAGGCTTTGGCGGATAGTCGTAAAAGCCCTTGGCGTTCTTGCGGCCGAAGCGGCCCTCGCCTTCCACCAGCTTTTTCACCAGTTCCATATGGCGCGGATCGACGGCCTTTTCGCCGAGATCAGCGACGGTGGCTTTCAGGATCTTGTAGGAAAGATCGATGGCCACCTCATCGTTCAGCGCCAGCGGGCCGACCGGCATGCCGGCGAATTTCGCGGCGTTTTCGATCATGGCGGCGGGTACGCCTTCGATAAGCATATCGTAGCTTTCCGCCATGTAGCGCAGCACGCAGCGATTGACGAAGAAGCCGCGCGTATCGTTGACCACAATCGGGGTCTTTTTGATCTTCGCCACATAATCCAGCGCGACGGCGAGCGCCTTGTCGCCGGTTTCCTTGCCGAGGATCACTTCCGTCAACATCATCTTCTCGACCGGCGAGAAGAAGTGGATGCCGATGAAATCCGCCGGGCGCTTCGAGTTCTTCGCAAGGCCGGTGATCGGCAAAGTGGAGGTGTTGGAGGCGAAGATCGCGCCCTGCGGCAAGACGGCTTCCACGGCTTCGATGACGGCCTTTTTCACGTCGCGGTCTTCGAAGACGGCCTCGATGACGAGATCGGCATCGGAAAGCGCCTTGTAATCCGCCGTCGGGGTGACGAGGTCGAGCAGGGCCTTGCCCTCCTCCTGCGTCAGCCTGCCCTTGCCGATGGCGGCCTTGACGCTTTCCTCGCAATGGCCCTTGCCCTTGTCGGCGGCTTCCTGATCGCGATCCACCAGCGTGACGGGGATGCCGGCGGCAGCCGTGACATAAGCGACGGCAGCGCCCATGAAGCCCGCGCCGACGACGCCGACCTTCTTGAACTCCGTCTTCGGCTGGCCGGCCGGGCGGCGCGCGCCCTTGCCCAGTTCCTGCATGGAAATGAACAGCGAGCGGATCATGCCGAAGGCTTCCTTCGAGCGAAGGATTTCGGTGAAATAACGCTGCTCCACCTTCAGCGCCGTGTCGAAGGGCAATTGCAGGCCTTCATAGACGCATTTGAGAATGGCGAGTGCTGCCGGATAGTTGCCGGCGCTTTCACGGCGCAGGATTGCCGGTGCTGCGGGCCAGAGCTGGGCTGCGGCGGGCGTCCAGATGCCGCCGCCGGGGGCCTTGAAGCCCTTTTCATCCCAGGGGGCGACCGGTTTCAGGCCGTCCTTGATCATCTGCTTTGCGGTTGCAACCAGCTGATCCGGCTCCACCACCTGATGCACCAGCCCCATGGCCTTGGCGCGCGCGCCGGTCAGCGACTGGCCGGTGGTCATCATCTGCAGCGCCGATTGGGCATCCGTCAGGCGCGGCACGCGCTGGGTGCCGCCGGCGCCGGGGAAAATGCCGACCTTGACTTCGGGCAGGGCGATCTTGAGGTTCTTGGCGCTGGAGGCGACCCGGCCGTGGCAGGCAAGCGAGAGTTCAAACGCGCCGCCCATGCAGGTGCCGTTGATGGCCGAGACCCAGGGCTTGCCATTGGTCTCGATCTTGCGGAACAGGCCCGTCATGCGGCCAACCAGCTCGAACAGCTTTGCCGCCGCCTGATCGGGGTTCTTCGTCTTCTCATCATTATAGAAGGAGAACATCGACTTGATCATCGAAAGATCGGCGCCGCCGGAAAAGGTGCTTTTGCCTGACGTGAAGACAACGCCCTCGACGGCGCTGTCGGCGACGGTGGCATCAACAATCGCTTTCAGCTCGTCCATCACTTCTGACGTGAAGACGTTCATGGATTTTTCCGGCATGTCCCAGGTCACGAGGGCAATACCGTCTGCGTCCGTCTCGATGGTGAAATTGGTATAAGTGCTCATTTGGGATTCCTCTTCCCTCAAATTTACCTGCGGTCACGACAGTCCGAGTGCGAGGCCGACACAACCGACCACAAGAACGAGAAACACGATCAAACCCCAACGCTCTGCCCGGAGCCGCCGGATCTGGACAGGGGAAACAGGGCGGATGGACGCCCTATGATCCTGTGCCATGTCCTTTTCCAGATTGTGCCGAGCCAGCTGCTGTTCAACCTCATTCTTGGGCCGCTCGTAAACCTCGCGCCTCATGACCAGCCTCAAACCCGCTCGATAACCGTCGCCGTGCCCATGCCGGCGCCGATGCAGAGCGTGACGAGCGCGGTGTTCAGATCGCGCCGTTCCAGCTCGTCCAGCACCGTGCCGAGGATCATCGCGCCGGTTGCACCGAGCGGATGGCCCATGGCGATGGCGCCGCCATTGACGTTCATCCGGTCGTGATCGATGTCGAAGGCCTGCATGTAACGCAGGACCACGGCGGCGAAGGCTTCGTTGAGTTCGAAAAGATCAATGTCGGCAAGCGACATTCCGGTCTTTTTCAGGAGCTTTTCGGTCACATCCACCGGGCCGGTGAGCATCAGCGCCGGATCGGAGCCGATATTGGCGAATGCCTTGATGCGGGCACGCGGTTTCACGCCCATCGCCTCACCGCCCGCCTTCGAGCCAACCAGCACGGCGGCAGCGCCATCGACGATACCGGATGAATTGCCGGCGTGGTGGACGTAGTTGATGCGCTCCACTTCCGGGTGGGCCATGATGCCGACGGCTTCGAAGCCGCCCATTTCACCCGGCATCTGGAAGGATGGGTTGAGGGAGGCGAGCGCCTGCATGTCCGTGCCGGGGCGCATATGCTCGTCGCGGTCGAGGATCGTCAGGCCGTTTGAGTCCTTCACCGGAATGACCGACTTGTTGAAATAGCCATTTTCCCAGGCGTGCGCCGCACGCTTCTGGCTTTCGACGGCATAGGCGTCCACATCGTCACGGGAGAAACCATATTTGGTGGCGATGAGATCGGCGGAAACGCCCTGCGGCATGAAGAAGGCCGGGAAGTTGACCGAGGGGTCCATGTACCAGGCTCCACCCGACATGCCCATGCCGACGCGCGACATGCTTTCGACACCGCCGGCGATGACGATATCGTCAGACCCCGCCTTGACCTTGCCGGCGGCGAAGTTGATGGCATCGAGACCAGAGGCGCAGAAGCGCGAGATCTGCATTCCCGGCGCCCTGTTGGAATAACCGGCCTCGAAGGCGGCGGCCTTGGGGATCACCGCGCCGGCATCCATAACGGGATCGACGCAGCCCATGATGATGTCGTCTACCGTGGATGTATCAAGTCCGTTGCGGTCGCGGAGGGCTTCCAGTGTCTTGGCGGCAAGGCGAACGGAAGGCACCTCATGCAGGCTGCCATCCTTCTTGCCGCGTCCGCGCGGGGTGCGGACATGGTCGTAGATAAATACGTCGGTCATAACTCTCTCCCTGTGGCGTTATGAACGCCAGATTTCTCAGAATGCTTCCGCAGCCAGTTCCATCATGGTGTCCGCGCCGGTTTCGATGCGGGCCTTGCGCAGCGCCGTTTCCGGCATGATGCGCTCCATATAAAACTTCGCCGTGACAAGCTTGGTCTTGAGGTAATCCTCGTCCGAAGCGCTGCCGGCTGCAAGCGCTTCGCTGGCGGCTTTCGCCATGCGCGCCTGCATGTAGCCCAGCACCACGATTCCAAAGAGATGCATGTAATCGGTCGAGCCGGCACCGGCATTGTCGGGTTTCGCCATGGCGTTCTGCATGAACCACATGGTTGCGGCCTGCAGGTCGTTCAAGCCCTTCTTCAGGCCCTTGGTGTAAAGGCTGAGCTTTTCATCGGCGCGGTTTTCCTCGCAGAAATCGCCGATTTCCTTGAACAGCGCCATGACGGCGCGGCCGCCATTCATGCCGAGCTTGCGGCCGACCAGATCGAGCGCCTGAATGCCGTTCGCGCCCTCATAGATCATGGTGATGCGCGCATCGCGGACATATTGGCTCATGCCATGTTCCTCGATGTAGCCATGGCCGCCGAAGACCTGCTGCGCCATCACGGCGTGTTCGAAGCCCTTGTCGGTCAGGACACCTTTCAGGATCGGGGTGACGAGCCCGAGCAGGTCGTCCGCCGCCTGCCGCTGCTTTTCGTCAGTGGCGCGGTGGGCGATGTCGGATTGCAGCGCGGTCCACAGAAGGAAGGCGCGGCCGGCCTCATTATAGGCCTTGATGGTCATCAGCGTGCGGCGGATATCGGGATGCACGATGATCGGGTCGGCCTTCCTGTCGGGGAATTTCGCTCCGGAGAGCGAGCGGCCCTGAATACGCTCACGGGCATATTCGACCGCGTTCTGGTAGGCGATCTCGCCAACGGAAAGACCCTGAAGGCCGACGCCGAGGCGGGCTTCGTTCATCATCACGAACATGGCCGAAAGGCCCTTGTTCTCAGCGCCGAGCAGATAACCGGTCGCGTCATCGTAGTTCATGACGCAGGTGGCGTTGCCGTGAATGCCCATCTTGTGTTCGATGGCACCGCAGGTGACGCCGTTGCGCTCGCCCGGCGTGCCGTCTTCCTTCACCAGGAACTTCGGTACGATGAAGAGCGAAATGCCCTTGGTGCCCTCAGGCGCGCCTTCGATGCGGGCGATTACCAGATGAACGATATTGTTCGTCATGGAATGTTCGCCGGCGGAGATGAATATCTTCTGGCCGGAAATTTTGTAGCTGCCGTCAGCCTGCGGCACAGCCTTGGTGCGCAGCATGCCGAGATCTGTGCCGCAATGGGGTTCGGTCAGGTTCATGGTGCCGGACCATGTGCCTTCCACCATCTTCGGCAGGTAGGTGTCCTTCTGCTCCTGCGTGCCATGCACCAGAATGGCGGCAATCGCACCCTGCGTCAGACCGGGATACATCATCAGCGACAGGTTGGCCGACGACATATATTCGCCAATGGCGGCGTGCAGCGTATAAGGCAGGCCCTGACCGCCGAATTCCGGCGGAACGGCAAGGCCGATCCAGCCGCCCTCGCAATAGGCGTCATAGGCCTCCTTGAAACCATCCGGCACGGAAACCGAACCGTCATCGGCGCGCTTGCAACCCTGTTGGTCGCCGGAAAGGTTGAGCGGGAAAAGCCGCTCTTCGGCAAGCTTTGCGGCTTCACCGGTAATGGCCTCGATCATGTCGGGGGTTGCATCCTCGAAGCCGGGCAGGTTGTTATACCGCTCCAGGCCGAGAACGTCGTTCAGGATAAAAAGCGTGTCTTTAACTGGGGCCTTGTAAACAGGCATTACCGATGTTCCTCCGCATCGTGGGCGCCGGCAATAATCCGGCCGATATGGGATGACAATATTTGACGTGCGCGTAAACGTCAAATAAATTTCAGCGGAATATCCTTCTCCTTTTTCGCGGAATGGACCTCCGACCCGGCGCAGGGCTGTCGCCTGCCGTAAAAGTTAAAAAATTCCGACCATAGTTAACCACTTCTTTACCACGTTTCGTGAATTCTCCCGACAGAGGTAACTGCTTCGTACTCCGGCGCATTTTCCTCAACGGGGGCGAATACCGGCTCTAGGATTGCTGCATGTTGCGGCGACGGCGTGTCCAGGCAGGCAACGTCGCGACAGATAACCGGGCACGGCGGGCGGAAGCGAAGCGAGCGAAAAGATGAACGGATTGCGATCGAAAACCCAACAGCCAAGCGACAGATCGTCTCTTGATGCGCTCAATCGCACCATTGAAGGCCTCGAAGCCCGTATCGAAGGGCTGATGAGCCAGAAGTTCCCGCGCGACCCCCGGGCCGCGAGCGCTCAGCCCGAAGCGAAAAGCGAGGCTTATGCCGCGTCGCGCGAACCGCGCACCAGTGTTACCCCGCCGCAGCTCGATCCCGTCAATGAAATCCGCCAGCGCCAGCGCCTTCTCGAAGCGAGCTTCCAACGTCCGCAGGAACCCGCTCTCCGCCCGGAACGGACGATTACCAGACCGCTTGCACCGGAATACCGGCCGAGGGACGCCCAGCAGGCGGCCGCTTCCGCACCGCGGGCCCGCGCCATTCCGCCCCATCAGGAACAACAACGCAATGACGCAGCCCTGCAGGAAATCGCCCAGGCGCTCGTCAATCTGCGGCATGAGCTGAAGCACGACATTGCCGAAGGCGTTGCCCGCGAAGCGCAGGGCCTGCGCACCGAGATCCGCAATATTCGCGCGGTGGCGGAAGACCAGCAGTTCATCGGCGATCTGCGCGACGACATAGCGCGGTTGGCCGGCAGCATCGACCAGCTCGGCAATCTGGCGTCTCCGGATGCCTACGGGCTGCGCAACGAATTCGAGGACCTGCGCCTGACGATCGACCAGCTTGCGCGCGAGGACAGCGTGCACCGGATCGAAAGCCGCTGCAACAATGTGGAAGACACGCTGCGCGGTTTCGACGCCGGCGCGTTGCAGGATGAGATCGTTTCGCTCGCCTATCGTCTCGATGACATCAAGACGCAGCTCGGCGGCATGAGCAATAATCCGGCCGTGCGCGTGCTCGAAGACAAGCTGATCGCCATTGCCAGCGCCGTGGAGCAGCTCGGCAAGCACATGCAGCCGAACGAAGCGGCCTTTACCGAACAGTTTTCCGGCCTCGACCAGCGGCTGGACGAAATCAGCCGCGCCATTGCCGCAACCGGCACGCGCGCCAATGCGCAGGCAACGGACAATGCGCTGGCGCAGCGTCTGGAAAACCGGCTGAACGGCCTTGCCGAACAGCTCGGCGACATCAACCGCCTTGCCGCCGCAAAACCTGAACCGGCGCTGGACCTGACCGCCCGTCTCGAAGCGCTGGCGGGCAAGATCGACGAACTCAGCACCGCCCGCGACGCCGCCCAGTTGCATGAGCGGCTGGACCAGCTTTCCCTGCTTCTGGAGCGTTCGCAGCGCCCCTCGCAACAGGCGGAGCTAACGTCTTTCCTCAGCGACATTTCCCGCAAAATCGATGCGCTGGATCACGGCGCCGTCAATGACGGTCTGGCAGAGCGGCTCGACCTGCTCTCGCGCCGGATCGAGGACCTCGATTATCGCTACAGCCAGCCGCAGCCGGCATCGGGCCTCAGCGAAAGCGCCTTCTCGCGTCTGGAAGAGCGGCTCGGCAATATTGCCGCCCGTCTCGACGAGACCGCCCATGCCGCGCCCGCCGACAGCCACGCGCTGGCAAGCCTCGAAAACCAGATCGCCCATCTCTCGACGCTGATCAGCCAGCCGGTGCAGATGCAGGCCGCAGGCATGCCGCCTGAACTCGATGTCCGCATGGCG
The DNA here is from genome assembly GCF_041954855.1 of Agrobacterium sp. LR_9. Taxonomy (NCBI): domain Bacteria; kingdom Pseudomonadati; phylum Pseudomonadota; class Alphaproteobacteria; order Hyphomicrobiales; family Rhizobiaceae; genus Agrobacterium; species Agrobacterium sp. LR_9. Next base: position 355,036 of record NZ_JAVAYA010000001.1, on the reverse strand, counting down.
GCCATCGAAGACTACATGGCGTCCAACGACGAATATATCATCGAAGCAGCCCGGCAGGCGGCCGAGGCCGTTCTCGACGCCTATACCCGCAATAATCTCTCGGCCGGCGCAAACCTTGCCGACATGACCATGCTGACCGATCTTGCGACCGATCTGCGCAATCTCGAAGCTTTGAGCCGCAACACCGAAGAACGCACGCACCGCACATTCGAAGCGCTGCATGAGACGCTGGTACAGATCGCCGGCCGGCTGGATAACCTCGACAATGCCCCCGTCTACCGCGAAGAGGCCGCGCCCCGCAACGTCGCGAAGCCTGTGTCGGCCCCCGCGCACGAAGATGTATCCGTGCCGGCCGCCATCTTCCCGAAAGAGGGTTATATCGCCGAAGAACAGGCCATTCTCGACGCCGACGGGAAAGATGGGGATGCCATCGTGCCTCCCGCTGCGGCAAAGCCCGCGAAGGCGGAAAAAAAGAGCCTGCTTGCCGGCCTGACGAAGCGTTTCAAGACGGGTACGGCAAAGACCGTCAAAGCCGCGGAAGAACCCGTATCGGCCTCCTCCTCCGCCCGCACGCAGGTCGAGTCCGCCCCGTCGCTCGATCCGATCGACGTTCTGCCGGCGGGTCAGGAGAACGAACTTCTGGAGCCGGGTTCTGGTGCGCCCGATATCAAGAAAATCCTCGAGCGCGTGCGCGCCAGCCAGGTGGCCGCCAGCGGCAAGGCCGCAGACGCCGAAGGACGGACGGATTTCATTGCCGCCGCCCGTCGTGCGGCGCAGGCCGCCGCCATGGAAACATCGCCGGAGAAGCTCGATACCGGCAAGAAGGGCCGCAAGGCCGAGGCATCGGGGCTCTCGCGCTATCGCCGCCCGCTGCTGCTCGGCATCGGCGCCATTCTTCTGGCGATGATGGCCATGCCGCTCGTCAAGACGCTGATCGGCGGCGCGGAAGCTCCGGCTCCGGTCATCGAGCAGAAGCAGGACAATGGCCCGGTTTCCGCGCTTCCCGAAGCCGGCGACAAGGCCGTGACCATTCCGTCCGATCTCGCCGTCGATCCGGAACAGGCCGCATCCGCCGACAGCATCGAAAACACCGCACCGGCGGAAAACATCATCGATCCCCGCACCGTCGGCGGCGCACCGCTGCCTGACGAGCCGCCGGTTGCCGACGTTCCTGCCGTGGATGCGGCAAATTCCGGCACCGTCGCGCAGAACGAACCTTCGGCTCCGGCACAGGCCGCCGCCACGGCTGCTCCCGCCCAGGACGCCATCACCGTTCCCGCCGGCATCGAGCCGGCATCGCTTGCCGAAGCGGCCGCCAAGGGCGACACGCAGGCGCTGTTCGAGATCGCAGCCCGCTACACCGATGGCCGCGGCGTTGCCGCCGACCGCACCGAGGCAGCAAAATGGTACAAACTCGCCGCTGATCGCGGCCTTGCACCCGCGCAATATCGTCTCGCCAATCTCTACGAGAAGGCGAACGGCGTCGAACGCAACCTTCCCGAAGCCAAGCGCTATTACACGCTGGCCGCGGAACAGGGCAATGCGGGCGCCATGCACAATCTTGCCGTGCTGCTTGCTTCCGATGCGGCCGGCCAGCCGGATTTCGCCGCCGCCGCGCAATGGTTCATCAAGGCTTCCGACCTCGGCGTTCGTGACAGCCAGTTCAACCTCGCCATTCTCTATGCGCGCGGCAGCGGCGTGAAGCAGGACATCGAGGAATCCTACAAGTGGTTCGCCATCGCAGCTAAGGATGGCGACGCCGACGCCGCCCAGAAGCGCGACGAAGTGGCAGGGGCCCTGAACCCGCAGCAGCTTCAGAGCGCCAAGGCCAAGGTGGACGCCTGGAAGGTCAAGCCGCTTTCGGAAGATGCCAACAGCGTCAACCCGCCCGAGGAATGGGCCGGCAAGGAAGGCGTGAAAACTGCCTCCGTGGACATGGAAAAGGCGATCCGCAACATTCAGGCGATCCTGAACAAGAACGGTTTCGATGCCGGCCAGCCTGACGGCAAGCTCGGCAAGAACACGGTGACGGCCATCAAGGACTTCCAGAAGTCCGTGGGCCAGACGCCGGACGGCCGCATTACCAACGAGCTGGTAACCGCGCTCCTCGCCCGCAACAAATAAACATTCGAGAACCGGCGAAGCGGCCCCCCGGGCCGCTTTCGATCAGCCCGCCGCAGGAATGTGGCCGGCTGCCGACACACGGCCGCTATCTTTCCAAATTATCAACGTATTTACCGTTGAATGTTGACAGGTCAGGCCCTCGCGGGCATGACGGATGAAGGCCGGGCATGCCCGGTCTTTTCAGACAGAAAGTGTAAATCGCGGCGCGGCCCCCTCACCCGGACAAGCCCTGCCGCCCGGAACCATTTGCCCGAGGTCCGAGCCGTGACTGTCTATCTGCCGATCGCAGAACTGTCGGTGAATATTTTCATCATTCTCGGCATGGGCGCGGCCGTCGGTTTTCTTTCCGGCATGTTCGGCGTGGGCGGCGGCTTTCTGATTACCCCGCTTCTGATCTTCTACAATATTCCGCCTGTGGTGGCCGTGGCGACGGGGGCAAACCAGGTGGTCGCCTCCTCCGTGTCAGGCTCGATCACGCATTTTCGGCGCGGCACGCTCGACGTCAAGCTCGGCAGCGTGCTGCTTGTGGGCGGTCTGGTGGGGGCGACGGTCGGCGTGTGGATATTCTCCTTCCTGCGCAGCATCGGCCAGCTCGATCTCATCGTCTCGCTGCTTTATGTCATCCTGCTCGGCACCGTCGGCGGGCTGATGCTGAAGGAAAGCATTTCGGCGCTTCGCCGCGCCGCCCGCAACGAAACCGTGACGCTGCGCCGGCCGGGCCATCACAACTGGGTGCACCGCCTGCCGCTGAAAATGCGGTTCAAGAAATCGAAGATCTATCTCAGCATCATTCCCATCGTCACGCTGGGTTTCGGCATCGGCATCCTCACCTCGATCATGGGTGTGGGCGGCGGCTTCATCATGGTGCCGGCGATGATCTATCTCTTACGCATCCCCACCAGCGTGGTTGTCGGCACCTCGCTGTTCCAGATCATTTTCGTAACCGCCTATACGACCGTGGTTCAGGCGGCGACCAACTATTCCGTCGATGTGGTGCTGGCCTTCATCCTGATGGTGGCGGGCGTCATCGGCGCGCAATATGGCGTGCGCGTCGGCCAGAAACTGCGCGGCGAACAGCTGCGCGCCCTGCTGGCGCTTCTCGTTCTCGCTGTTGCGCTTCGCCTTGCCGTATCGCTGGTGGTGCGCCCGGAAGACCTGTTTTCGGTGGCCGTCGGGGGGTTAGGTTATTGACCCGCCATTTGCTGCTTGCCCCCCTTGCGCTGGCCTCATGTCTCACTTTCGGGCAGACCGCTTGGGCCCAGACGCCGCCGCTTGCCCTGCCGCCCGGCCCACAGCAGCGATCCCTGCTGGAAAATATCGAAATCGGCGCATCGACGACCGAAATTCCAATTGCTTCCGATTTTCGCGGCGCGGATTTCACGCTTTTCGGCGCGCTGAACAATACCGACCAGTTGCTGCTCGCCATTGGGCAATACGACATTGTCGTGACGCTCGAGGGACCGAGCGACTATATGACCGTGCGCAAGAAGGAACGCGTGGCGGGCATCTGGATCAATACCAGCGCCATAACCTTCACGCCGCTGCCGGAATCCTATTCCATGGCCAGCACGCGCAATATCAGCGATGTCGCTTCGCCCGGAACGCTCCGCGCCATGGGGCTTGGCGTCGATCATCTGTCACTGAAAAGCGCGGTCTTTTCCGGCGTGCCCGACAATGTCTTCGATTTTCAGGAAGCCTATCGGCGTCTGAAGCTTTCGAGCGGCATCTATCGCAACGACACGACCGGGGTGCGGCTGGAGCGCACCGGCCTGTTCTGGGCGACTTTGCGCCTGCCGGCCAACGTGCCGAACGGCGTGCACACCGCCCGCGCCTATCTCTTCAAGAGCGGCAAATTCATTGCCCAGCGCGAACTGAAACTGCGTGTCGTCAAGACCGGCATGGAACAGGCGATCACCGACGCCGCGCATCAGACGCCGCTTGCCTATGGGGCGCTCTGCGTTCTGCTCGCCGTCGTGACCGGCTGGGGCGCCAGCATCATCTTCCGCAAGGACTGATCGGTTTTCATCCCGCAAAAGAGAGCGTTTGCCGCCCCTGTCGGCAAAGATAGCATTCGCTTCCGTCATCGGTTTGCAGTAAAATTCAAGGCGTTACAATCATACGTGCAGCTCCAGGCGAGCATGTGTGGTTGTGACCGGGATGAAAAGGAGAAATGTCATGTTCAAGCACATTCTCATTCCCACCGATGGCTCGCCGCTGGCGCAGATCGCAATCGACCAAGGGTTCGCTCTCGCCAAGGAGGCAGGCGCAAAGGTGACCGTCGTGACGGTATCGGAACCCTTTCACGTGATTGCCAGCGATGTCGAGGACATTGCCGCCATTGCCGAAGAAGAATTCCACCGCTGCGAGGAAGCGGAACATCTGCTGAGGGATACGCAGGCGCAGGCCACTTCCATGGGGCTGAATTGCGAAGCGCTGCTGGCGCGAGCGGGAAGGCCCGACGAGGCGATCATCGAAGCCGCCAACAGGAGCGGCTGCGATCTCATCGCCATGGCCTCGCACCGACGCAGGAGCTTCGTGGAGATGCTGCTCGGCAGTGTCACGGCCAAGGTGCTGAAGAATTCGAAGATACCGGTGCTGGTCTACCGGCAATAGAGCATTTCCAGTAAAGCTGCGTTGCGGTTTTACGTCCGGAAGAGACGCTCAGCCGAGAAGATTTGAAAACCGCACCGAATAGATGCGGTCCCTCCCCATCAGATGCGCGACGAGAGCGGCATGATCGAACAGGCCGCGCATGGCTTTGTGCCGCAGATCCAGCCCGCCGCTCATCACCCCGAAAGCCGGCATCAACAGACGCGAACCGTCGGTGGCGAAACAGGGCCGCCGCACCGTCTTTTCACGGCGGCGGACCGTGGCAGAGGGATGCAGGTGCCCGGCGATCTCGCCGGCGGCATCGCCCGGTTTCGGCTCGTGGCGGAAGACGAGAGTGCCGTAAAACATTTCGTCCACCGAAGAGCCCGGTAGATCGACCGTGCCGTCGGGATCGTGATTGCCGTTGATCCATATCCATTCGCGGCCACGGGCCATGTCGCGAATGAGTTCGCGCAGCGGCAGCGGCAGGTGCTCGGAACCGACGCGGTCGTGGAAATTATCGCCGAGGCTGACCACGATCTTCGGATCGTAACGGCTGACAAGGGAGGAGAGGATTTTAAGCGTGGCGATGGTGTCGTAAGGCGGCAGCATGCGTCCGCGCCTTGCAAAGGCCGCGCCTTTTTCCAGATGCAGGTCGGAAACGACGAGCAGCGACAGGTCCGGCAGGTAAAGCCCGCCCAAAGGATCGCACCAGGCGGCGACGCCATTGATGGCAGTTTCGCTGCCGAGGCATTCGAAGCCATTGGAAAACCTGTCGCTCAATGTCAGCCGGCTCAGCACTTTTGCCTTTGTTCCTTCATTCCGCCCAGATGTTTCAGGACATGGCCTCGGCGATCAGCTCGTCTGCAGCCTCGGCCAGCACATCGTCCATCGCCTCACCCGCCACCGTCTCGCGGCCAATTTCCAGCATGACCGGAACGGCAAGCGGCGAGACATGTTCCAGCGCGCGATGGGTGGTGTGGCCCTTGATTCGCTTCAGCATATCGCCAAGACGGCCAATGTCCAAAAGTCCCGCTGCGGCATCGCGCCGCGTCGCTTCCAGCAGGATATGATCCGGCTCATGGCTGCGAAGAACGTCATAAATAAGATCGGCGGAGACCGTGACCTGCCGGCCCGTCTTTTCCTTGCCGGGATGGCGGCGTTCGATCAGGCCGGAAATGACGGCGCAGTTGCGGAAGGTCCGCTTCAGCATGAAGGATTCGTCGAGCCACGCTTCCAGATCGTCGCCCAGCATGTCCTCATCGAGAAGGTCGGCCAGCGACAGGCGGCGGGATTTCAGCCGCATGCCGATATCCTCCATGGCCCAGATGGCGAGTGAATAATCGGTGGCGACGAAACCCATGGGTTTTGCGCCCGCCCGTTCCAGCCGCCGCGTCAGCAGCATGCCGAGCGTCTGGTGCGCCAAGCGTCCCTCGAAGGGATACATGACCATGAAGAAGCGCTTGCGGAAGGGGAAGGTCTCCACCAGCAGCTCGTCGCGCTTGGGAATGATCGACTTTTCCTTCTGGATCGCCAGCCAGTCGCGTACCTGATCCGGCAGCGCATGCCAGCGCGTCGGGTCCGAGAGCATGGAGCGCACCTGATCCGCGAGATAGGTGGAGAGCGGAAACTTGCCGCCGGCATAGGAGGGAATTTTCGGGTCCATGGAGAAGGCCTGGGAGACCAGGCATTCATTCTCCCTGATACCCTCGAAGCGCAACACCTTGCCGGCGAAGAGGAACGTATCGCCCTGCACCAGTTGCTCAAGGAAATACTCCTCGACCTTGCCGAGAGACATGCCGCCGCGCCCGACGGTGCCCTTGGCATTGCGCTTGACCATGCGGACATTGAGTTCCGCCGCCTCGACGATGGTGCCGAGGTTCAGGCGATATTGCTGTGCGACCGCCGGATTGGAGACGCGCCAGCGACCGTCCTTCATCTGGCGGATGCGGGCGTAACGCTCATAGGTGCGCAGCGCATAACCACCGGTGGCGGTGAAATCCACCACCCGGTCGAAGGTGGCGCGCGGCAGGTCGGCATAGGGCGAAGCGCTGGTTACTTCACGATAGAGATCGTCCGCATCGAAAGGCTCGGCGCAGGCCATGCCGAGCACATGCTGGGCGAGAACATCGAGCGCGCCCTCGGCAATCGGCGGCGTATCCTGCGCGCCGATATAGTTCGCATCAAGCGCTGCCCGGCACTCCATCACCTCGAAGCGGTTGGCGGGAACGAGGATGGCCTTTGACGGCTCGTCCATGCGGTGATTGGCGCGGCCTATGCGCTGGGCAAGGCGGCTTGCCCCCTTTGGCGCGCCGACATGCACGACGAGATCGACATCGCCCCAGTCTATGCCGAGATCGAGCGTGGAGGTGGCGACGACGGCGCGCAATTTGTTTTCCGCCATGGCCGCTTCCACCCTGCGGCGCTGGCCGGCATCCAGCGAACCGTGATGCAGTGCAATCGGCAGATTGTCGTCATTGATGGTCCAGAGCTCCTGGAAGATCAGCTCCGCCTGCGAGCGGGTGTTGACGAAGATCAGCGTCGTCTGATGGTCCTTCAGCGCGGCATACAAATCCTTCATGGCGTAACGGGCCGAGTGGCCGGACCATGGGATGCGCTCTTCCGTGCTCAGGATGGAGATATCCGGCTTTGCCCCGCCTTCGACGGTGATGAGGCCGGCGGGCGGCTCATCCTGCCCCTGCGGTGCGAGATAACGGCGCAAATCCATCGGCTCCGCCACCGTGGCCGAAAGGCCGATGAAGCGCACATCGGGTGCGTGCCGGCGCACACGGGCGAGCGCCAGCGCCAGCAAATGGCCGCGTTTGGAGGTGACGAGCGAATGCAACTCGTCGAGCACCACATATTTCAGGTCACGGAAAAAGCGCTCGGCCTCCCTGTTGGCGAGCAGCAGCGAGACCTGCTCCGGCGTCGTCAGCAGAATATCCGGCGGCTTCACCTTCTGGCGCTGGCGTTTGCCCTGCGGCGTATCGCCGGTGCGGGTCTCGATGGAAATCGGCAGGCCCATTTCGGAGACGGGTCTGGTGAGATTGCGTTCGATATCCACCGCCAGCGCCTTGAGCGGCGAGATATAGAGCGTGTGCACGCCGACGAAGCCGGAGCCCGGCGGCACCTTGCCGCGTTCTGCCAGATCGGTGAGAGAAGCCATGAAGCCGCCCAGCGTCTTGCCGGCGCCCGTTGGCGCGATCAGCAGCATGTTCTCGCCGCCGCGTGAGCGCGCCATCAGCTCCAATTGATGCGCGCGCGGAGACCACCCCTTTTCGGCAAACCATTTCTGGAATGGAAGGGGTAAAGCGCCGACATGGGTGCCGGAAATGGGAGACTCGGTGTGTTTCACATCTTCAAGGTAGTGAAAAACCTGCAAAAAAGAAGGGCGGAACGGGGCCGCTTGACAGAAAGCATAATCGCGGATAAATTTTATCCATGATATTGAAACGAACCGCACAGGGACAAGTCGGATGAAACTCGGCGACGGCGTGGAACAGGCCATTCACAGCGTGGGCATGCTGGCGGGACTTTCCGAAGGCGGCGTGCTGTCGGCGGCGGCGCTGGCGGAATTTCACGGCGTTTCCACGAGCTATCTGCTGAAGCATCTTCAGTCGCTGTCCAATGCCGGGATTGTCGCCACCGTGCCGGGGCCGAAGGGCGGTTACCGTCTGGCGAGGGCGACCGACAGGATCACGCTGCTCGATATCGTGCTGGCCGTCGAAGGGCCGCAGCCTGCCTTCCGCTGCGCGGAAATTCGTCAGCGTGGGCCGAACCCCTTGCCGGGGCGTTATTTCACCAAGCCCTGCGGCATCAATGCCGCGATGCTGAAAGCGGAAAAGGCCTATCGAGCCGAACTCGCCAAGACCACCATCGCCGATATTCTGGGCGATCTTGCCGCCAATGACGATGGCGGGATTGCCGCCCGTGGCTGCGCCTTTCTGGAGCTGAACGAGCGCAAAACAGCGACGCGCTGAGACCCAAAAAGACAGGATCACCGAAATACCGGAAACCTCACAGCTTTCCGGACCGATGACGCATGACTTCAAACAGACCCAACCAATGGAGAGACCCATGAAAACCCGTATCAACTATGCCAAAGCATCCCCCGAAGCCTTCAAGGCCGTCATGGCTCTGGAGAATTACGTTCAGGGCAGCGGGCTGGAGCGCCGCTTCGTTCACCTCATCAAGCTGCGTGCCTCGATCATCAACGGCTGCGCTTTCTGTGTGGACATGCATGTGAAGGAAAGCCGCCATGACGGGCTTTCCGAACAATGGATCAACCTGATGAGCGTGTGGCGGGAATCCCCCGTTTATACCCAGCAGGAACGGGCGCTGCTCGGCTGGGTGGACGCGGTGACGAAGATTGCCGAAACCGGCGCCCCGGATGACGCCTTCGAGACGCTGAAGGCGCATTTTTCCGATGAGGATATCGTGAAGATCACCGTCGCCATCGGCGCGATCAACACCTGGAACCGCATCGCCGTCGGTTTCCGCTCGCAACATCCGGTGGATGCGGCTGCGAAGGCAGCGTGACCTCTTAAACCCGAAACGGGCGGCCGCTACATGGCAATGTAGCGGTCGTTTCTGTGATTGATGGCGAGCGTGAGGTTCATGACCAGCGCGCCGAGGACGGAGCAGATGATGACGAAAGGTGTGGCCACGAAAAAAGAGCAGGCCAGCACCATGCCATCAAAGGCGAGCTGGACGAGGCCTGCACGCCAGCCGAAACGATCCTGCAGATAAAGCGCCAATATGCCGAAACCGCCAAGGCTGGTGCGGTGGCGAAACAGCGCCAGCATGCCGGCCGCAACCGTCAGCCCGCCGAAAAGTGCGGCGGCAACCGGATTGATGCTCTGAAATGCGAAAAAGCCGGGCATATATTCCGACAGCAGCGCCGTCATGGCGATGGCGCAGAAGGTCTTGACCGTGAAGGCAAGCCCGAGACGACGGAAGGCGAGATAATAAAACGGCAGATTGACGAGGAAGAACACCGCGCCGAAGCTTAGATCGGTGCCGTAATGCACGAGAAATGCCAGCCCGACCGTGCCGCCCGTCAAAAGGCCGGCAGCGGAAAACAGCGTGACGCCGAGCGAAACCAGCATGCTGCCCGCGAGAACGCCCTGCGCGTCTTCCAGCAAGGAATGACGATCCGGCGCGGAGGCCCAAAGGTTCAGACGCCTGCGCGCAGTCGTATCATCCATGCCCATTCCCCTGTCTTTCGGCCCCTGCCGAGCTATTGCGCCGAAGCGCGACGGATTTCAACCGCTGTCGCTCAGCGCACGACGATATATCTGTCCGAGCGGTGATTGATGGCCAGAAACATGTTGAGCACGAAAGCGCCGACAATCGAATAAACGACGGTGGCCGGATCGATGACGAGGAAGGCGCAGAGCATCACGAAGGCGTCGAAGGCGAGCTGGATGAGACCGGCGCGGATGCCGAAGCGATCCTGAATATAGATGGCGAGAATGCCGATGCCGCCGAGGCTGGCGCGGTGACGATAAAGCGCCAGCAAGCCGTAACCCAGAAGCAGACCGCCGAGCAGCGCCGCCCAGAGCGGATTGATGCTGTCGATCACCATCCAGCGCGCCTCCACTTCCGTCAGCACCGAAACAAGGCCGATGGCGATGAAGGTCTTGAAGGAAAAGGCAAGACCGAGGCGGCGGAAGGACAGGTAATAGAAGGGCAGATTGACGAGGAAGAACAGGAGGCCGAAGCTGATGCCGAAAGCATAATGAAGCAGGAAGGCGACGCCGGCGGTGCCGCCGGTCAGAAGGCCGACCTTGTTCAGAAGATAAAAGCCAAGCGCCGAGACGATGGCACCGGTAACGATGCCCTGCACGTCTTCCACCGGCGCATGTTTGGCCGGATCGGAACTCCACATGCCGTAAACACTTCTCGTTCTGCTCACGCTTTTTTCCTCAGCTTCAGGCATATTTTGCACTGCAAAAAACATCTGAGCAAGATGGATACGTAAGGAAGCCTGACCTATCGCGAAAATGGCAAGAAACGGAATGTTCAGCCTTTGGCACGGGCAAGAAAAAGAATGCCGGAAAGGGGTTTTCCGGCATCCTTGCGAATGGTGGTTTTGCGGATTTCGATGAGGGAAAAGCCCGTCCGCTCAAGAAGCTCACTCACATAGCTCTTCGAGTGGGCGTAACGAAGGGATTCCCGAAGCACGAAACCGTCTTCCTCCCCCGCATCCTCCACCGAAAAGGCAAAGAAACCGGAAGGCGCAAGCAGGGCGGAAACGAGCGGCATGACAGTTTCGAGACTGCCGAGATACATCATCACATCGGCGGCGGCCACAAGGCCGGCGCGGTGCTGCGCAAGCGTGGGGGTGAAGAGCCCCGAGGCCTCCGGCTCCAGCGAAAGATCGGCCTGGTCGAGATGATCGTAAAGCCTCTTTTCCTCCGCCTTGGCCAACATGTTCTGGGAAATATCGAAACCTTCCAGCCGGTTCGCGAAAGCGCGGATTTCAACGCCAAGGAGACCGGTGCCGCAGCCAATATCGACAATGGTGTCGAAGACGCCGCCTTCCGCTGCCTTGCCTATCAGTTCCGTCAGCTTTTGCGGCACACTGTAATCCAGCTTTTCCACAAGCGAGGTTTCGAAACGGTCGGCATAATCGTCGAATAGCCCTTCCACATAGCGGCTTGGCGGTTGCTCGGGCGTTTCGGCGGCGCCGAGAACCGCGAGTTTCAGCTCGGCTGCAAAAAGTCCTTCGGTGTCCAGTTGGGCGACTTTCCCGTAAGCCGCGACGGCTTTGTCCGTTTCGCCCGCTTTTTCGTGATATTCCCCGAAGCGAAACCAGCCCGCCGTCCACCGCGGCGCAAGCTCCAGCGCCTGTTCCATGAGTTCGGCGGCGGCGGGAAAGTCACCGCTCTCCGCCAGCATGCGGGCATAGTCCGCCCGGCGGTCGGCAATGACGTCACCGGAAGAAAACTGGTTTGGGGCCATTCAAGATTCCTGAGAAGATGTCGGCTGTCATTTATCAAGCCATAAAAAAACTCAAGTCCTATTTCATGGCGGCCTCGTGGAATTGGCGAATTTGACGCGATATAGTGCGCCGAAACTTGCATCGAAGCGTCGTGCTTCATATGTCAGGACAAAACAGGAGACGTGCTGATGGCCGGTGAGGTCAACAAAATGCTGGGTGACACGGTGGCCCGGACCGTGGTGAAGCTGCTGGTGGTTTCATTGCTCGTCGGCTTTCTGATGGCGATCTTCGGATTGACGCCATGGAATATCATTTACGGCGCGCGCGATTTCGTGGTCGACCTGTGGCGCAGCGGTTTCCATGCGCTGGGCGCAATCGGCGACTATCTGATCCTCGGGGCAACGATCGTCATTCCGGTTTTCATCATTCTGCGCCTGCTGAGCTACCGCCGCTGACATGACCAACTCCCCGTTTCAAACGCTTTCACGGCGCGGCTTCGTGCTACTGTCCGCCGGCTCCGTTCTTTCCGCCTGCGTCTCCATGCCCACCAACAAGGGCATGCCCTCCGGCACCCGCGACGAGACGGCGGCGGCGCTTCCCATGGTCAACGATCTGCGCCGTTCCAAGGGGCTTTCGCCGCTTGCCGTCAATGGCGCGGCAAGCGGTGCTGCCGCCTATCAGGCCGGCCGCATGGTCAAGGCGCAGAAGATGGCGCATCTGATCGGCCTGACCGACAGTTTCCTGATCCGCATGAAAGACGGCAATGTGCCGCTTCCGGCAGCGGAAAACGTGGCCGCTGGGCAGGACAGCGTCGAGCGGGTGGTGAAGGCCTGGATCGGCTCACAACATCACCTCGAAAACATGCTCGGGCCTTATAACGGCCTCGGCGTCGCGGTCGCTTATGACGCGGCCAGCCGCAACCGGCCCTATTGGGCGATGGTGCTCTGCGCCTGAGGTAAAGCGACGGGAACCACCCTCTTCCCTCATTCCTGTGCCTGTCACAGGAATCCAGCCGACGCGCGTCGGCGCGGCGGAGAGACTCCTTTCAGCCCAAGGACTTGGGCTGGCTGGATCCCTGTGACGAGCACAGGGATGAGGAAGGAGAGCCGCTGAGAAAGCGCTGCCGACCGTCCAAGGTCCGCTGTCAGCTAAGCTTGCGATCCGCCCAGCGGTCCACCGCGCTGTCACGCAGGTCGCGAATGGACTGTACACCCTCGCGGGCGACCAGCTTCGACAGGCCCTTGACGATGGCCGAGGGCAGGCCGGGGCCTTCATAGACCATGCAGGAATAGAGCTGCACGAGATCGGCCCCTGCCCTCACCTTTTCCAAAGCTGTCTCTGCCGATGACACACCGCCAACGCCGATGATCGGCAGGTTGCCGCCGACGCGGCGGCGCATCTTGGCGAGAACCGTGGTGGAAAGCTCGAAGACCGGCTTGCCAGAGAGACCGCCTGCCTCGCCCTTGTGCGGGCCGGGTCGCAGACCTTCGCGGGAAAGCGTGGTGTTCGAGACGATCAGGCCATCGAGATCATGGGCGAGCGCCTCTTCGGCAACGTCGTCCAACCCCTCTTCGGTCAGATCGGGCGCGATCTTGAGGAAAACCGGGATGCGTTTGCCGAAACGGTCGGCTTCCACTTTCCGGCGTTCCAGCACGGCGGCGAGAAGCGCGGCAAGGCTTTCGCGCGCCTGAAGATCGCGCAGGCCGGGCGTGTTGGGCGAGGAAATATTGACGGTGAAATAGGATGCAACCGAATAAAACGCCTCGATGCCCTGCACATAATCGGCAATGCGGTCTTCGCTATCCTTGTTGGCGCCGATATTGACACCGACGATGCCACGCAGCTTTGCCTGCTTCAGGCGCTCCAGCGCGGCCGCATGGCCTTCATTGTTGAAGCCTAGGCGATTGATGACACCTTCGTCTTCGACCAGACGGAAGATACGCGGCCTGGGATTGCCGGATTGCGCCTTTGGCGTGACGGTGCCGATTTCGGTAAAGCCGAAACCGAGCCTCAGAAGCGGCCCCGGCACTTCCGCATTCTTGTCGTAACCCGCCGCCATGCCAAGCGGATTGGGGAAGACGAGGCCAGCCACGGTCTGCTGCAGACGGGGATCGTGCGGCACCATGCAGGTGGGCAGGAAGCCGCTTTTCAGCGCCGCAATGGACAGGCCATGCGCCTTTTCCGGATCGACCAGAAACAGGCCTTTGCGGCCGATAGAGGAAAATAATCCGCTCATCACAAAATCTCCGGAAACTGGTGCTGGCCGTCGTGACCGAGCGAAAGCGGCGTTTCCCAAAGCACGGCGGTCAGGGGAAGAGGCGCATAAAGATGCGGGAAAAGATCGCCGCCTCTGGAGGGTTCATAAACCAGCTTGTCGCCGAGGGCCGCGCCGTCGACCGCGATCAGAAGCAGATCGACCTGGCCGGAAAAATGCCGCGCGGCTGTCTCTGCCGCCTGTTTTGCCGTTGAAAAATGAATGAAGCCGTCGGTCAGGTCGATGGCCGCACCTTCGAAGACGCCCTTCGCCTTTGCCGCGCTCCATAACGTCTCCGGCACGATTTTATAGATGATCGCGGGCGTTTCCTGCATAGGGCTCTCCAAGGCTTTCCACTCAGCGGGATTTGCCGCAAAGCTCGAAGATTGTCCACAGTTTCCACGGCATTTTTATTGCGGAGAGCCTGAAAGACCGCCTGTCCACAAGCTTTTCCTTGTAATGCGGGACCGATTGGCGCAACCTTTCGCGGAGGAGCCGGACGTGTTTTCGACCGCCGGCAAATGGGAGTGAGCCAGTATCAGAAAAAGAACCGCATAACGCCCTTGGGAGGGGGCCAGAATGTCGGAACTTGTCATTATCATCGCAGATGACCACCCGCTTTTTCGCGGCGCCCTGAAACAGGCCGTATCCGGCCTCGACGGGCAACAGAGCATTATTGAAGCCGGGGATTTTGAGGCCGCCCGCAGTGCAGCCGCAGCGCGCAACGACGCCGATCTCATGCTTCTCGACCTCGCAATGCCGGGGGTCAGCGGATTTTCAGGCCTGATGGCGCTCCGGGCGGAATTCTCCAGCCTGCCGATCGTCATCGTTTCGGCAACGGACGACGCTACCACCGTGCGCCGCTCCATCGAACTCGGTGCTTCCGGTTTCATTTCCAAATCCTCGGGTATCGACGATATCAGGGACGGCATCCGCGCGGTTCTGGAAGGCGATGTCTGGATACCGGCGGGTCATCAGGGCGATAAGGAACAGGATCCTGACGTGGCCGATCTCATCGGCCGGCTCAGAACGCTGACGCCGCAGCAAAGCCGGGTTCTGGGCATGCTGGCCGAAGGGTTGCTGAACAAGCAGATCGCCTATGAGCTCAATGTTTCCGAAGCCACCATCAAGGCGCATGTCTCCGCAATCCTGCTGAAGCTCAAGGTCGACAGCCGCACCCAGGCGGTGATCCAGCTCGCCAAGATAAATACATCGGCCATGGTGGCATAGGACAAGGATTTTATTCCTTTCCTTCCTTTACTCCTGACCGGATTTGGTCTAGATTCCGGTCAGTAAACGACAGGAGCTTTCCGCTATCGGCTCCACTTGCGGGCTTTCTATCATGCTGTCACACGAGACGATCTGGAGCGCCATCGATACGCTTGCCGAACGCCACCAGCTAACGCCTTCGGCATTGGCGAAGCGCGCCGGCCTCGATCCCACCTCGTTCAATAAATCGAAACGTTTCGGGCCGGATGGCCGCAAACGCTGGCCTTCGACGGAATCCGTCTCCAAGGTGCTGGAGGCGACGGGGGCAAGCGTCGACCAGTTTTTCGGTTATGCTTTCGGCAGGGCGCAGACCATGCAGCCTTCCGGCGCCGACAACGCCATTCCCCTGCTCGGTTTCGCGCAGGCGGGCTCCGGCGGCTTTTTCGACGATGGCGGTTTTCCGGCGGGTCAGGGCTGGGATGTGGTGGAATTCCCCTCCTCTCCCGAGCGCAAACAGGGCGTCTATGCACTGGAAGTGCAGGGCGAGAGCATGATGCCGCTCTACCGCGACGGAGATATCCTCATCGTGGAGCCCGGCGCGCAGGTGCGGCGCGGCGACCGCGTGGTGCTGAAAAGCCGCGACGGCGAAGTGATGGCCAAGGTGCTGGCGCGGCAAAGCCCCAAAAACATCGAGCTTCTTTCGCTCAACCCGGAACATCCGAACCGCAGCTTCGACATGGCCGATGTGGAATGGATCGCCCGCATCATCTGGGCCAGCCAATAACCCGCAACTGCGTTTTCCGCGGTATCGACCGGGCACGCGCGCCGAGAATACTCCTCTAAAGACCGAGTGTCCTTGCGGCGGCATCGACCGTCATGATCTTCGCGCCGCCCGACACCGCCCTGCGGACGAGACCCTGAAATCTGCCTTCCGGGCAACCGTAAAAGCTCGGCGTCTGCGAAACATCATGGGTGAAGATGATGAGCCAGCCGCCTTTTTGCAGAACATCCTCCAGCCAGCCATCGGCGGCGTCGAGATAGTTTTGATCCGAACGCAACTCGACTGCGGCAAGATTATGCGGGTCGACACTGCCCCGGTTGATCCCTGGCATGATGCCGCGCGCCGTCCTGAACCGGCGCCGCAGCAGCGGCTGCATGACCGGTGAAGCCATACCGAAGGGAACGGAGAAATTACGCCCGTGGCGGCTTGCATCGAACGAGCCGAGCACGCGGTCATTGCGATCGAGATCCTCCTCGAGCCCCCGTCGGGAAAAGCTCGAGAGTTTGCGATGGGAAAAGGTGTGGCAGGCAAGCTCATGGCCGGCTGCCGCCAGTTCCGAGCAGCCTTTCGCGGAAATCATCTGCTGCTGTTCATCGTATTGGTCGATAAACACGCCGGCGATATAAAACGTGCCGCAAACGCCCTCGTTTTCCAGAATGCGCGCACCCGCCGTCCAGGCGCTTGCCGGCACATCGTCGAATGTGAAGGACACGATCGGTTCGGACGTTTCGATCCGCACCGCCGGTCCCGGGAAATAGCGCACCAGCCGGTTATTGATCCGGTCGGTAAAAGTCCCGATTTTTTGCGTCATACAAAGCCCCCCGGCCTGTCTGCAAATTACTGTCCCTCTTCGAGTATGTCGTAAGCCTGATGCCTCAAACAATAGATGGCGATTAGAAGAGAAGACCAGATAGGCCCGGTTCCGGTAAAGAAATTGCTCTCTAAACACGAAGAAAGTAACGCATACACCCAAATTCTCGCAAAAAGTCGGGTAAGTGCCGGGTCCGTGCCCTTGTCCACCGCCGTGCGGAAATCGTTCGCGGGTATGATGACCAGCCAGATGACGGTGAGAATGAAGGCCGGCAGGCCGCCATTCAGCAGGCTTTCAATATAGCCATTATGGGCATGGAAGGCTGTGACCGCCCAGGTGCCGGCAATATCGGCCTGCGACAGGAGCCGGTCGCTCGTCCAGAATGCCTGGAACCCCTGTCCGAAGATCGGCGATTGCGCGAAAGTATCGAAGGATAGCCGCCATATGTCCGTCCGCCCGGTGAAGGTGGAATCAATGCCCAGGCCTTCGACGAAATTCTGTATGCTCGGAAAATAGGTGGAGCCGACCGCGGATATGTTGATGAAGGCAAGAAGACCGCCGATCATCAACAAAGTACGGTTGGCATGCCTTTCCATGATCCAGATCAGCGCCACGGTGACGGGCAGCAGCATGGCCGCGGTTTTTCCGTTGGTCTTCCAAAGGAAAAACCCCGCCAGCAGCGTGATGGCGAGGCCGCCCAGCGTCGACCAGGCATTGCGCAGGTAAAGCCCGATCATGAAGAGAATGATCATCGCCGGCGCGGCGGCATTCTTGTGATTGAAGATACCGCGCCAGTCACCCGCCAGCGCTTTTTCATCGAGATCATAGGGCTGATGGATCGAGCGCGAGCTGAGGAAGATCACCCCCAGATAACACAGCGCCAAGAGAATGATGGCGAAGATGGCCATCATCCGGTCGAACTGCCGCCGGTCGCGCGGCATGACGACAAGGACGCTGGTGATGAAGCACAGGAGCGCCGTGAAGATTAGACGTTGCAGCGACGTGCCGGGCTGGGTTCCGACCACCGAGCATATCGCCAGCCAGAAAAACAGCAGCAGAATGGGCAGCCGCGGCCGCAGCAGAAGCCCCGTCAGCCGGTGGCGCAGCGCAAAAACGCCGAGGATCAATGCGATCACGAGGCCGGTCAGCTGGTTTGCGGCAGCGTGCGGCACCGGCGGTGCTGCAAGATTTTCGAAAGGCGCGACGGAAATCCAGATATAGAGCATGGTGGCGACGAAGAAAAACGCGTCGCGCCGGCCGCCGGCAAGGGAAATGGCGCTGCCTTGCGCAGAGACGGGCTGCGTATCAGCCAAACGCGGCATGGTCGCCTGCATCGAAAATGGATAGTCGGATCATTGGCCTGCCTTGTGACGAACAACGAAACCCTTCTGAAACAGGGCCATGTCCAAATAACCATAAACAGTCATTATCATCATTATTATGCAATTGCTTTAACCCTCTCTTACCTCAAGAGGGATAAGACAGGATAAACTGCCATTCATTCGGGTCGCGGACTTTCGCTTTATTGGCCGGTTGCGGCTTTCTCAGTTCGCCAGATTTTAAAAAGCAGCGCAGTCATTTTTGAATTCGCCCGGCAATGCCGGAAAACATGGAGAATGAGGTGTCGTTCAATACGCCGCGGCTCGGCCATCTAGTCAGACTGGGATTGACCTACATGGCATCCGGCGGAGCGCTCCTCATGTCCAGCGCCGCCCAGCTTCTGACCTTTGCGCTGCTTGCCCGCCATCTCGGTGTCGAACAATTCGCGCTTTACGCCTCCATCACGGCCGTCACCAATCTCGGCGTCCAGATCTGCGGTATCGGTTCGCAGGAATCGCTGATTCGCCGTGTCGCGCAGGATCGCAGCATGTTTCCCGTCATGCTCGGCCACAGCTATCTTTTGAGCGCCGCGACAGGCGTGGTGCTGACCATCATCGGCATGGTGACGATCCCGGTATTTTTCCCGACCTCGGAAACATTGCTGCACACGCTGATCACCACCTTCCTGATCCTGTTCACGAACCTCGTCCTCCTGAAAGTCATCTCGCTTTCCACGCAGAGCTTCATCGCCCATTCCGACTTCGCCTCCGCCAACAAGCTGGAAGTGATGTTTGCCGTCGCCCGCACCATTGCCGCGGTGGTCGCCTGCCTCATCTTCAAGGTGGAAACGGTGGAGGCCTGGGCGCTATGGAACCTTGCCGCCCACACCATTGCGGCCATGATCTCGGTCAAGGCGATAGCGAGACTCGGCCGCCCGGTGTTCCGCATCGTGCGTGAGGAAATCCGCATCGGAGTCCTGTTTTCCACCCAGTTCCTGTTCAAGGCCGTGCGCGGCAATGCCGATATTCTCGTTCTCGGCGCCATTGCAAGCGCGGAGGTACTGGGCAGCTATTCCATCGCCCGGCGCATTCTCGACAGTTCCTATCTCTCCGTCGAGGCCCTCAACCGGCTGATCTATCCGGGTTCGGCTTCCGCCGCCCTGCAGGGTATCAGCAAGACCATAGAACGCGCCTATAACGTGCTGAAGGCCGCGCTTTTCATCGCGACCGGCAGTGCGCTCGTCATTTTCATCATTGCGCCCTTCCTGCCGCTTTTGTTCGGCGATGAATATGTTTCGCTGCCCATCATCACCCGCGTGCTTTGTTGGGCGGTTCTGCCCATGGCCGTTGCCGCCACCGCTCTCGAGGCGCTCGGCGCATCCGGACGGCAGGATATTCGCGCGAAGATCTGGAACAGTGGCAACCTCATCGGCTCCGTCGTCGTCGCCTTCTTCACCTGGTCATTCAGCATTTCAGGAACGATCGGCAGCTATTTCATGGTGGAAACCGCCATCGCTGCCGCCGTATGGATCGCGCTGCTGCGCCTGCGCCGCAATGAAGAAGTTTTCGCGCCAGCAAAATAGGCGCTGGCGCAGGAACCGATCCGGTGGCCGGCTCTCCCTAATAGAGCCCATAAGGGAAATAACGCCGGTAGATTTCCTCCAGCCGGCCGTTGCGGGAAAGGGCCGCCAGCGCCTGATCGAAAGCCGGAACGAGCACGTTATCGGGATCGACGGTCATGATGGACAGGCCTTCACCGAGAAACCTGTCGGACATATAGGGACCGCCGAAGAGTGCGCAACAGCCATCGGAAGCGCTTCCTGAAACCCAGAAAGGCAGGCGCAGACCATCGGCGAAGATGGCGTCCACCTTGCCTTTCTTCAGCGCGTCATACATCGGCTCGTAACCATCGAAGCCCTCAGCCGCGGCCTTTGGAAAGAATGCCTTCAGCATCTGTTCGTGCCGCGAGCCGGCAACCACACCCACCTTCTTTCCCGAAAGCGCATCGGCACCCGCGCCGGTGAATTTGGCCGCCTTGTTCACCGCAAGACGGGCGGGCATCAGGAGATAGGGCCGCGAGAAGGTAAAACTCTTGCGCAGGTCGGCGGTGGTGGCGAGGCCGGAAATCACCGCTTCGCCCTCGCCCATTTCCAAAGCCGCCTCCAGCTCATCAAACGGCAGCGCCTGCACCTGGCATTTGCTTTCGACCTTCAGTTGCGCGCAGATTTCACGCACCAGATCGACATGGAAACCCGCAAGCCGGCCTTCCTGATCGGTAAAATTGAAGGGCGGGAAATCGACCGACATCAGAAATCTGATGCGGGGAACGGAAGAAAGATCGCCGCCCGGAAACCGCTCCTGCGCATCGAACAGCACCGGCATCCGGTTCCCGTCCGACAGGCCCTCCGCGCGTACATCGCTAAAAAAACCAGTAAATTGTAAAGCGAAAGCTAAAGTAAATCCGAGACCTATATTCCGCGTTACATTCGTCATTCTCATCTATACTATCCGTGACAGGAAGTGGGGCGTTACCATGACGGCGGCGGCGATGCATGGATTATTTTAGGCAATATACACGAGATTCGTTTCGCACGACGCCGGCGACACGAAAAATTACATTTTCCCACGCCAGTGAAAATCCGCTTTCAACCGCTCCCGAACAGGACCAGGCCGGACAGGCCCGCTTTCTCTCTTCGCTGGGATTTGGCAGGCCCTACATCGAGGCATTCGAACAACGGGCTCTGGAAAATGGCTCGACTTTGGAGGACGAATTGCTGGCAAGCGGTCTCGTCACGACGGATGCCTATTTCGGCGCTTTCGCCCGATTCCTGCGATTGCCGTTTCTCCCCGAAATCGGCCCGGACCGTGTGACGGATTTGAATAAGCTGGACACTCAGCTCTCCGAACCGAGGTTTCTGCGGCTGACACCGCTGAACGGCACGCCAACGCTGCTGATCGTACCGGAACTGGCGCGAATGGCGTCGCTGAAAAACATGCTGGATCAACGTCCGCGTCTTCTCGACGAATTTGCCGTGACAACCCCGCAGGCCATGCGCAGCGCAATCTGGAAAGCGGGCGAGGCCCGCCGCTCGGCGGAAACCCAGCAGCGGCTTTTCAACACGGCGCCGCACCATTCCGCCAGGATCACGCTACAGGGCCAGCAGGGTTTTTACAGCGGCGTCCTCCTTACACTGCTCATTCTGTCGCTGCTATTTTACACGGAAGCGGCATTTGCTTATCTGCACGTCACCCTGACGATGCTTTACCTTTTGACCCTGCTTTTCAGGCTGTTCGCACTCGTCCATGCGCCCCGGGGAAACGACGCGAAGAGCATTTTGCCTCTTCGGCAGGAAAACGAATTGCCTGTCTATACCGTTCTGGTGGCGCTTTACCGGGAAGAGGCCATCGTCGGGCAGCTCATCGGGGCATTGGAACGTCTGGACTGGCCCAAATCCCGGCTGGACATCAAGCTTGTCTGCGAAGCAGACGACGCTGCGACGATCGAGGCGATCCAGCGGATAAATCCCGGCCCGCACATAGAGGTCGTCAGGGTGCCGCCCTCCCTGCCGCGCACCAAACCAAAAGCCCTCACTTACGCGCTTTCCGGCGCGCGTGGCGCATTCGTTGCGGTCTATGATGCCGAGGATCGGCCCCATCCGCAGCAATTGCGTGAAGCCTATGCCACCTTCCGCAACGAGCCGGACGAGGTGGCCTGCCTGCAGGCGCCGCTCATCATCAGCAATGCCTCTTCCTCCTGGCTCAGCGCCTGTTTCGCACTGGAATATTCCGGTCTCTTCCGCTGCATGTTGCCTGCCCTTGCCGCACACGGCTTGCCGCTGCCGCTTGGCGGCACCTCCAATCATTTCCGGACCGCCGTGCTGCGGAAGGCCGGCGCCTGGGACCCCTATAATGTAACTGAGGATGCCGATCTCGGCCTCCGGCTGCATCGGCTGGGTTATCGTTGCGGCGTCATCCGGCGACAGACGCTGGAGGATGCGCCGACCTCGCTACCCGTGTGGCTGAACCAGCGAACACGCTGGTACAAGGGCTGGCTGCAAAGCTGGCTGGTGATGACCCGTGCGCCCTTTGCGACCGCGCGCGACATGGGATGGTTTGCCTATGTGGTCTTTCAACTGCTGATCGGCGGCATGCTTCTGTCGTCGCTGGCGCACCCCCTGCTCTTCGTTTCGCTCGCATTCATGACCATCGCCCTCCGGGAAAATGGCGCTGACCTGCTGCTCACCTGGCAGGGTCTTCTGTTTTTTATCGATGTGCTGAATATCGTCGGAAGCTACACGATCTTCGTGCTGATGGGCCGCGGCAGAATGATTGCCTATGAAAGAAGGCATGTCGGAAGGCGGTGGCTGGCAATACCCGCATATTGGCTGATGCTGTCCATCGCGGCCTGGCGGGCCGTGGTGGAACTCAACACCAAACCCTTCGCATGGAACAAGACGCCACACGCGCCTGTCGCCAAAAATACTCATGATCCGGCATCTTCGGCAGAGCCGAAACAGTCCTGATACTTTTTCCGATCAGCCGCGACAGCCGTTCTCGGCTTCACTCACATTGCCGCTCCGGCAAAGCCGTTTCAGGCCTTACGTTACTGCCGTCATCGGTAACGGCAGCCAGTGCCTTGCCGAACGAAGCTCCTCCCTCGGCAAGGACCGTCATTTCATCCTGAAGGTGGCCGAACCGCTCTACTTGGTAACGAGCTTGTTCTTGATCAGGCCGACGATGATCTGCACGATCAGACCGCCGACACCGCCGCCAACGAGCTGGCCGGCGAGAGCGCCGATATCCACGCCTCCGGCTGCCGCATCGCCCGCCGCGCCGAGCAGCGAACCGAGCACGGTTCCGCCGCCGAGGCCGCCGATGGCGCCGGCAATCAGATTGCCGAGCGAACCAAGATCGGAGTCCTTCACTATCTTTCCGCCTGCCGTGCCGCCTACCGCACCGCCGACGATCTGGGCCAATATCGAAGCAAGATCCATGTCATCCTCCTCAGTCGTTTCCCCGACTATTCGAGGAAACAAAGCCTCTTATTCAAGTCTGCGCAGGTTGAACCGAACCGGCATGGCCGGCCTTCTCTTCCTCGCCGAAGATTTTCCAGATCACGGCCCCGATGGCGCCGCCGAGGATCGGAGCGAGCCAGAACAGCCAGAGCTGCTGCAGCGCCCATCCGCCAACGAACAATGCCTGTCCCGTGGAGCGGGCCGGATTGACGGATGTGTTGGTGACCGGAATGGAAATCAGATGAATAAGGGTAAGGGCAAGACCGATGGCGATCGGCGCGAAGCCGGCAGGAACCCTGCCATGCGTAGAGCCCAGAATGACGATCAGGAAAAACGCCGTCAGGATGACTTCGATCAGCAGCGCCGATACGAGAGAATATCCGCCCGGCGAATGTTCACCATAACCATTGGCGGCAAAACCGCCGATTTCAGCCCCCGCCTTGCCGGTGAGGATGACATAAAGCGCCGCAGCCGCGACGACCGCCCCCAGAACCTGCGCCACTATGTAAGGCACGAGGTTCGCCGCCGGGAACTTACCGGCAACAGTGAGGCCGACTGAAACGGCCGGATTGAAATGACCGCCCGAAATGCCGCCAACCGCATAGGCCATGGTCAGAACCGTCAGACCAAAAGCGAAAGCGACACCAAGGAAGCCAATGCCGAGTTCAGGAAAAGCGGCGGCAAAAACCGCACTGCCGCATCCTCCGAAGACGAGCCAAAAGGTTCCCAGAAATTCCGAAAGAAGTTTGCGACTCATAACACTTCCCCCATGTTACGACCGCATCAACTATTACGTGCAATTTAATCGTAGTCAAGCTAAATTGCATATTCGCGTGGCTACCGACACAATGGTGGCTAAACGCAGCAAGAGTGTCAGATGTCTGCAAAATGGAGCGGGTGAAGGGAATCGAACCCTCGTATTCAGCTTGGGAAGCTGCTGCTCTACCATTGAGCTACACCCGCACCGCGCATAAGACATCGGATAGTTCGCAGCGGGTGTCAAGCACCCGCCAGGGTCGTTATTCGGCTCGAAAATGCTTGGAGAGCTTCAGCCCCTGCGCCTGATAATTGGAGCCGAGGCCGGAGCCATAGAGGCCTTCCGGTTTCTGCAGCATGTGCTCGTAAACCAGCCGGCCGACGATCTGGCCATGTTCGAGGATGAAGGGAACCTCGTGGCTGCGCACTTCTAGCACGGCCCGGCTGCCGGTGCCGCCGGCCTGCGCATGGCCGAAGCCGGGATCGAAGAAGCCGGCGTAGTGCACGCGGAATTCGCCCACCAGAGGATCGAAGGGTGTCATTTCGGCCGCATAGAGCGGTGGAACGTGCACGGCTTCGCGCGAGACGAGAATATAGAATTCATCCGGGTCGAGGATCAGTTCGGCACGGCCGCGGGCGTAGAGCGGCTCCCAGAAATCGAGAACGTCGTGCTGGGCCTTCTTGTCGACGTCTACCACGGCTGTGTGATGTTTGCCGCGATAACCGATCAACCCGTTTTCACCGAAACCCTTGAGGTCGATCGAGAGCGCGATGCCACCGCCGGTCACGTTGGGCGTGTCGCTGGCAACCAGCGTTTCCGTCTCGTGCAGCTTCAGCAGTTCACTTTCGTTGAGCAGCGAATGGCCGATGCGGAAGCGGATCTGCGACAGGCGCGAGCCGCGTCGCACCACGATCGGGAAGGTGCGCGGGCTGATTTCCAGATAGAGCGGGCCAGCATAACCGGCCGGTATCTTGTCGAATTCCTGCGCGCTGTCAGTCATGACGCGGGTGAAGATATCGAGACGGCCGGTCGAGCTTTTCGGATTGGCCGAGGCCGACATGTCCGCGGGCAGCGCAAGGCTTTCCATCAAGGGAACGATATAGACACAACCGGTTTCCAGCACCGCGCCCTGGGTAAGGTCGATCTCGTGCAGGCTGAGACGATTGAGTTTGTCGATGACGCGGTTTCCGGGGCCGGGCATGAAGCTGGCGCGCACGCGATAGGCCTTCGAGCCGAGCCTGAGATCGAGGCTGGCGGGCTGCACCTGATCAGCATCGAGATCGGCCTCGCTCTTCAGCTTGCCGCCCGCAAACAGCGCCTTGATTGCGCCATCCGCCAAAATGCCCGTGGTTCTGGTCATGGTCATCATTCCTTTTTACGGCGACAAAACCAAAAGGAAAGCATTGACGCAAGCCGGTAACGGCAGTATGGCAAGCTTATCCCGTGGTGATTTGGCCGGTCGGCTTGCAGCCACGTTAAACAAGTGGCTAAAAAGACCGGGTGCTAGGAACCGGTCTGCTTTTGCGGCCGGTTTTTTTGTTTTGAAGGTGATCACATGAGCAATAAATGGCGCCCGGCAACCCAGCTCGTTCACGGCGGTACGCTACGCTCCCCTTACGGTGAAACGTCGGAAGCGATCTATCTGACCCAGGGTTTCGTCTATGAAAACTCCGAAGCCGCCGAAGCGCGCTTCAAGGGTGAAACGGATGGGTTCATCTACGCCCGCTATGCGAGCCCGACCAACGACATGTTCGAAAAGCGCATGTGCCTGCTGGAAGGCGCTGAAGACGCCCGTGCACTTGCGTCGGGCATGGCCGCCGTCACCGCCGCCATCATGTGCCAGTTGCGCGCCGGCGACCATATCGTTGCGGCCCGCGCCCTCTTCGGTTCCTGCCGCTGGGTGGTGGAAACGCTTGCGCCGAAATATGGCATCGAATGCACGCTGATCGACGGTCGCGATCTCGGCAACTGGGAAAAGTCTATCCAGCCGAACACCAAGCTGTTCTTCCTCGAAAGCCCGACCAATCCGACGCTTGAAGTGGTGGATATTGCCGGGGTGGCAAAGCTCGCCAACCAGATCGGCGCCAAGGTGGTAGTCGACAACGTCTTTGCCACACCGCTTTTCCAGAAGCCGCTCGAACTCGGCGCCCATATCGTCGTTTATTCGGCCACCAAACATATTGACGGCCAGGGCCGCTGCCTTGGCGGCGTGATCCTTTCCGACAAGAAGTGGATCGAAGAAGAGCTGCAGGATTATTTCCGCCATACCGGCCCGGCCATGTCGCCTTTCAATGCCTGGACGCTTCTGAAAGGCATCGAGACCCTGCCACTGCGTGTGAAGCAGCAGACGGCCAATGCCGGCAAAATCGCTGATTTTCTCGCCGATAGCGGCAAGGTCGCCAAGGTCATCTATCCCGGCCGCGCCGATCACCCGCAGGCCGATATCATCGCGCGGCAGATGTCCGGCGGCTCGACGCTGGTCGCTTTCGAGCTGAAGGGCGGCAAGGAAGCAGCCTTCAAGCTGCAGAACGCGCTTGAGATCGTGAAGATTTCAAACAATCTCGGCGACGCCAAGAGCCTCATCACCCACCCCGGCACGACGACGCACAAGAACCTCACCGACGAGGCGCGTGCCGAACTCGGCATTTCCGGCGGCACCCTGCGCCTTTCCTGCGGCATCGAGGATACCGACGACCTGCTGGAGGATCTGGCGAAGGGTCTGGCGGCCGTTTCGGCCTGAAAATTCAATCCGCAAGGCACCATGGCCTGACCGCGTGTCGGGCCGTGGTTCGCCTGTCCGGTCCAAAAAGATCGCTTCAGGCAACCAATATTTACCTTTACCGTTATCCCTAACGGTGGAAAACAGCGCAACAGGAGACGCCTCCTGCCCGTCAAGTCATTCATTTTCTTGACGATAGCCAGAGCCTATAGTGTAGGATGCGGCGGCAGGCATAATATCGAGGTGTGGCGCGTATGTATCGTGCTCTGACAAGGGATATCGAGGTAACGGTCGATCCGTATTATCTCGAGGAACAATCCGACCCGGATGACGATCGTTACGTCTGGGGCTACAAAGTCGTGATCGCGAACAATTCCGATATTCC
The DNA here is from genome assembly GCF_041954855.1 of Agrobacterium sp. LR_9. NCBI lineage: Bacteria > Pseudomonadati > Pseudomonadota > Alphaproteobacteria > Hyphomicrobiales > Rhizobiaceae > Agrobacterium > Agrobacterium sp. LR_9. Next base: position 328,127 of record NZ_JAVAYA010000001.1, on the reverse strand, counting down.
GGTTACCCTCGTCAATCGCTATTGGCACATCACCGATCAGAACGGACAGGTGGATGAGGTCTATGGGCCGGGCGTTGTGGGTGAGAAGCCGCATCTGAAACCGGGCGACAGCTACGAATATTCTTCCGGCTGCCCGCTGGACACACCTTCCGGCCTGATGTTCGGCCATTATGAAATGGAAACGGAAAATGGCGAGGTGTTCAACGTCACCATACCCGCCTTTTCGCTGGATTCACCCGGCCTGATGCGGGTCCTGAACTGACATTCACCCGGCAACGAAAAAGCCGCGCCCTTCAGGACGCGGCTTTCATTCAGGCATTCTCAAATTCGCTGACATCGTAGCGATAGGTGGTGGAGCAGAACTCGCAGGTCACGGCAATGGCGCCGTCTTCTTCGCTTGCCTCGATCTCCTCAGCAGTGAAACCGGACAGGACGCCCTTAATCTTGTCCCGCGAGCAACTGCAACGGTCGAAAACCGCCTGCGGATCGTAGATGCGCACACCGCTCTCGTGGAAAAGCCGGAAGAGAAGACGTTCCACCGGGACCTGCGGATCGGTCAGCTCGTCGGTATCCACCGTGTTCAGCAGCGTTACCGCCTCCGTCCAGGCATCGTCTTCCTGCACCTCGTGACCGCCTTCATCGCCATCGCCGCCATGCAGGTCGCGCATGCGCAGCCGCTCAGGCGCCTGCGGCAGGAACTGCGCGATAACACCGCCCGCACGCCAGCCATGGCGCGGCTTACCTTCGCCATCACGGTCGAAGAATTCGGCGACGCCCAGCCGCACGCGGGTGGGAAGCTGTTCCGACTGGCGAAAATAAACCCCGGCAATGTCTTCCAGCGAGGAGCCATCGAGCGGCACGATACCCTGATAAGGCTGCATGCCCGCACCCTGATCGATCGTGAAGGCCAGAATGCCGTTGCCGAGCAATTGCTCCGGCGACGTCGCCCCGGCCGCAATCGCCTCCGCCAGCCGCTCCTCATCGAAACGGGCATAAGCGCGCATGCTTTCCGGCGCGGTGAAATCCGCAACCAGAAGGTCGACCGGGCCGTCACCCTTGGTCTGGACGGTCAGCTTGCCGGAAAACTTGAGCGACGTGCCGATCAGCGCCGTCAGAACGGTCGCTTCCGCCAGCAGGCGGGCGACCGCCGGGGGATAGTCATGCCGCTCAAGGATGGCATTCAGCAGCGGACCCACCTGTACGGCGCGGCCGCGCACATCCAGACCTTCGACCTGAAAGGGCACAACCTTGTCGTCGCCAGCAAAATCGAGATCGTCCAGTTCAACCGTTACATCTGCCATGTCATACTCCCTGGCGCAGCCGTGGCGCCGCTACCGTCCAAAAGTCCGGCTTTTAAAATGTGCTTTTTTCGCTTGTCGCACAGAGACCCGGGAAGAGAAACCGCTTCCGGGGAAAAACGTGCAAATCGTGAATGTGGCCCGCCAGCAAAACCGACGAGCCTCTTCGAAGTCCCACAGATGGTAATCTATGCGGTCAAGTTCAAGCACCCGGCGTGACGCGTGTCAGGCCGGGCGATTGCTCATCAAATGACGCCCATGCACCATGCAATGATGGACTTCTGCGCGTGGAGGCGGTTTTCCGCCTCGTCGAAGACGACGGATTGCGGACCGTCGATCACGGCATCCGTCACTTCCTCACCGCGATGGGCCGGCAGGCAATGCATGAACAGCGCGTCTTTTTCCGCCTTGGCCATCAGGGCTTCATTCACCTGATAGGGCTGGAAAATGTTGTGGCCGCGCGCCTTGTGTTCCTGGTTCATGGACACCCAGGTATCGGTGACGACGCAGTCCGCACCCGCAACGGCCTTGTCGGCATCATGGCACAACATGATCTCGCCGCCATTGTTGCGCGCCCAGTTCAGGAACTTGTCATGCGGTTCGGAGCCCATCGGCACGGCCATCGTCATGCGGTAACCGAAACGGGCCGAGCCTTCGACGAAGGAATGCAGGACGTTATTGCCGTCACCCGTCCAGGCAATGGTCTTGCCTTTGACCGGGCCGCGATGTTCCTCGAAGGTCATGATATCCGCCATGATCTGGCAGGGATGCGTGTCGTCCGTCAGGGCGTTGATGACCGGCACGGTCGCGTGTTCGGCAAGCTCCAGCAGGCGCGAATGATCCGTCGTGCGGATCATGATGGCGTCGACGTAACGCGACAGCACCTTGGCCGTATCGCCGATCGTTTCGGCGCGACCGAGCTGCATTTCCGTACCGGAGAGGAAAAGCGTCTCGCCCCCGAGCTGGCGCATGCCGACATCGAAGGAGACGCGGGTGCGGGTGGAAGGCTTTTCGAAGATCATAGCCAGCATCTTGCCGGCAAGCGGCTTTTCCGCCGTTCCGGCCTTGGTGGCGGCCTTGCGTGCGCGGGCATCGTCGAGAATTGCCCGCAGGTCCTGCGAGCTGACGGCCGACAGGTCAAGAAAATGTTTAGGTGAAGCCATTTCAAACTGTCCCATGCTCGCGAGCCTCGGGGAAGAGGCCCGCCCTTTATTGTTTCCTCAGGCGATTTTTGCCTGTTTCGCTGTCAGGGAAGCGGCGGCCGCTTCCACGCGTGACAGACCCTCGCGGGCCTCTTCCGCCGTGGTGACGAGCGGCGGCAGAAGACGGATGACGTTGTCGCCCGCCGGCACACCCAGCAGATGCTCGGCGCGCATGGCCTGCAACAGCTCGCCCGATGGAACCTTGGCCTTGATGCCGAGAAGCAGGCCTTCGCCACGGATTTCTTCGATAACGTCAGGATAACGATCCTTCAGCGAAGCAAGGCCCTGGCGGAAGACCAGCGCGACATCACGAACCTTTTCCAGAAAACCCTCGGAGAGGACGACATCGAGCACGGCGTTGCCGACAGCCATGGCCAGCGGGTTGCCGCCATAGGTGGTGCCATGCACGCCCGCCGTCATGCCGGAAGCAGCATCCGCCGTCGCAAGGCAGGCGCCGAGCGGGAAACCGCCGCCGATACCCTTGGCAACCGCCATGATATCCGGTGCGACGCCCGTCTGCTCATAGGCAAAGAGCTTGCCCGTACGGCCAACGCCGGTCTGGACCTCATCGAAAATCAGCAGCATGCCATGCTCATCGCAGAGCGACCGCAGCAGCTGCAGGAATTCCTTGGCTGGCGCGCGAATGCCACCCTCGCCCTGAATGGGCTCGATCAGAAGCGCGGCCGTCTCGGCCGTGATGGCGGCTTTCAACGCATCGACGTCACCGAAGGGCACCTGGTCAAAACCTTCGACCTTGGGACCGAAACCTTCGAGATATTTCTGCTGGCCGCCGGCGGCAATCGTCGCCAGCGTGCGGCCATGGAAGGCACCTTCGAAAGTGATAATCCGGAACTTTTCCGGATGCCCCTTGGAATAATGATAACGGCGCGCGGTCTTGATCGCGCATTCCAGCGCTTCTGCGCCGGAATTGGTGAAGAAGACCTTGTCTGCGAATGTCACTTCCGTCAGGCGCTTTGCAAGCTTTTCCTGGCCCGGCACTTCATAAAGGTTCGAGACGTGCCAGACCTTCTCGGCCTGGGTCTTGATCGCTTCCACGAGGTGCGGATGGGCATGGCCCAGCGAGTTGACCGCGACGCCGGCCGCAAAATCCAGATATCGTTCGCCGCTTTCCGTGAACAGCCAGACGCCTTCGCCTCGCTCGAAGCGCAGGGGGGCTCTTGCAAACGTATCGAACAATGGCGCGGCGGCTTCGGCCATGGCTGTATCACTCCTTGCGCGGATGCGCTGTCAGACGGTTGTCAATAGGCTTTCGGGGTTATCCCTTGCCTGAAAATCAAAAATGCCGCCTCGCGGCGGCAGGGGCACTATTGTCACTTCGCCTGCCGATGTCAACAAAAGTCCGCGTTTCCCGGGCTTCTCAAGCCCTAGTAGGTAGCGACGGACGAGGCCCAAGGTGTTGCCTTTCAGACTCAACTCGCCAGCAAGTTGGGGAAAACCGGAAAATCGATTCGAGATGATTCCCGCGACTCTTGCCACGGAGTCTGCGTGGCACTAGGTTAATCGCTAATTACTAGACTGCATTGCGGCGGAACTAGTCACCAAAAATCAGGCAGAAACCACGCTCGCGGCACGCCCGCGAGGCGGAGAGGGATTCTGCCGACATTATACGCGACGAGCGGAGAAGCGGCATGAACTGGACAGACGAACGGGTCGAAAAACTCAAGAAATTGTGGTCCGAGGGGCTTAGCGCCAGCCAGATAGCAGCACAGCTGGGCGGCGTCAGCCGCAATGCCGTCATCGGCAAGGTCCATCGCCTCAACCTGCCGGGACGCGTGAAGGCCGGCGGCCCGGTTACTTCGGCGCGTTCCGCGCCCAAGCGCACTGCCGCCCCTGCCCCGCGCGCGACGAATTTCGCAGCCCGCGTCAGCGCAGCACCTGCACGCGCCCTGAACCGCTCGAGCGCGGCAACGGCGCTGCACGAGGAGATCGATATCGAGACCGCCGAAGTTCTCGATTACGTTCCCTCCAAAAATGTCGTGACACCGATTTCCCGCCGCCTGACGCTGACGGAACTGACGGAGCGCACCTGCAAGTGGCCGGTCGGCGATCCGCTGAAGGATGATTTCCATTTCTGCGGTTGTGAAGCACTGGAATCTTCGCCCTATTGCAAGTTCCATGCAAAGCTTGCCTACCAGCCGGTAAGCGAGCGTCGCAAGGCTTGAGTGTTGCGGCACGCATTCGACACTCAAAAACTACGGGCCTTCGGGCCCGTTTTTTTGTGACAAACGCACCACGCTTCCCGGACGGCTACAGCAGAACACAAAGGCTTATTCTTCGTCGTCGCGTTTCGCCCTTCAATCCGGATTTCGGTGGGCTCTCAACCGCTCGTCAAGCAGATGAAAGTATCGTGCTTGCGGAAGGTTCAAAATGAAAAGGCCCGACACCATTCCGGTTTCGGGCCTTTTCATTTTGGCGGAACGTCATGCTGAGGGGAACCGTCAGTTCGGTTCCGATCAGGCTTCCATCGAATATCCTGCACCGCGCACGGTGCGGATGACGTCTTGCATATGGGAAAAATTGAGCGCCTTACGCAGGCGTCCGACATGCACGTCGACGGTACGCTCATCGACGTAGATATCATGGCCCCAGACGCCATCCAGCAACTGCGAGCGGGAGAACACCCGGCCCGGAGAGGTCATCAGGAACTCCAGCAGGCGGAATTCCGTCGGGCCGAGACGCACTTCACGGCTCTTGCGGTGAACGCGATGGGTCTCGCGATCCAGTTCGATATCGCCGCATTTCAGCACCGAAGACAGAACCTCGGGGCGGGCCCGGCGCAGCATCGCCTTGACGCGGGCCATGAGTTCCGGTGTCGAAAACGGCTTGACGACATAATCGTCGGCGCCGGTGGCGAGGCCGCGAACCCTTTCGCTTTCCTCGCCGCGCGCCGTCAGCATGATGATGGGCAGGCGCTCGGTTTCCGGCCGCATCCTGAGCCGACGGCACAGTTCGATACCGGAAACGCCGGGAAGCATCCAATCCAGGATAAGGAGGTCCGGAATACGTTCCTGCAGCCTGATTTCTGCCTCGTCTCCACGGGGTATCGTGTCGACGTCATATCCCTCAGCCTCGAGATTGTAACGAAGCAGGACGCTCAGCGCTTCCTCGTCTTCCACAACTGCAATCTTGGGCACCATATACTAACTCCGCAAGCCGCTGCCTGTCTGTTACTCGGTCACCGAACCGAGGGTGTTGGAACTGTCGTCCTTCGGACGCTCGCCTTCCGGCTGGCTTCCGGTGGTCATGTAATAGATCGTCTCTGCGATATTGGTGGCGTGGTCGCCGATACGCTCGATGTTCTTGGCGCAGAACAGAAGATGCGTGCAGGTGGTGATGTTGCGCGGATCTTCCATCATGTAGGTCAGAAGCTCACGGAAGAGCGACGTGTACATGGCGTCGATTTCTTCGTCGCGCTCGCGAATGGCATTGGCCTTCTCGGCGGAACGCGTGGAATAGACGTCCAGCACTTCCTTGAGCTGCACCAGCGCGAGTTCCGACAGGTGTTCGATTCCACGGGCGAGCTTGCGCGGCACGCCGGTGCCGGCAACCGCGATGACGCGCTTGGCGGTGTTCTTGCCAAGGTCGCCGACGCGCTCAAGGTCAGCTGCAATACGCAGAGTGCCGATGATCTCGCGAAGGTCGGCCGCCATCGGCTGGCGTTTGGCGATGGTGACGATGGCCTTGTCGCCGATCTCACGCTCGGCGTGGTCGAGGATCGCATCGTCGGAAATGACCTTCTGTGCGAGCGCGGCATCGGAATTGACGAGCGCACGCACGGCGTCGGCGCACATCTGCTCCGCAAGACCGCCCATTTCGGCGATACGACGCGTAAGGAATTTCAGTTCGTCGTCATAGGCCGACAGAATATGCGAATGGGTCGTTGTTTGTGTCATGGTCTAGTCCTCCGGCTTGGCCTGCATGCGCGTACCCGGAAGCGGGCACGGCAGAAGCACCAGTCTTGTTCGGTTTCGATAAAGCGCCGGCCGGGATCAGCCGAAGCGGCCCATGATGTAATCCTGCGTGCGCTGGTCGTCCGGATTGGTGAACATCTTGTCGGTTTCGTTTTCCTCGACAAGATGACCAAGATGGAACATGGCCGTGCGCTGGGAAACACGCGCCGCCTGCTGCATGGAGTGCGTGACGATGACGATGGTGTAATTGGTGCGCAGCTCGTGGATCAATTCTTCGACCTTTGCGGTCGCGATCGGGTCGAGAGCCGAGCAGGGCTCGTCCATCAGGATCACTTCCGGGCTGACGGCAACGGCGCGTGCGATGCACAGACGCTGCTGCTGACCGCCGGAAAGACCGGTGCCGGATTCGTGCAGACGATCCTTAACCTCGTTCCAGAGACCCGCCTTCTGCAGGCTCTGCTCGACGATCTGGTCCATATCCGCCTTGTTGCGGGCGAGACCATGGATGCGCGGACCGTAGGAAATGTTTTCGTAGATGGACTTCGGGAAGGGGTTCGGCTTCTGGAACACCATGCCGACGCGGGCGCGCAATTCCACGACGTCAATCGCCTGATCGTAGATATCGTCGGTGTCGAGCGTGATCTTGCCGGTGACCCGGCAACCGTCGATCGTGTCGTTCATACGATTCAGGGTACGCAGGAAGGTGGATTTGCCGCAGCCGGACGGGCCGATAAGCGCGGTCACCGTATTTTCGCGAACGTTGAGGTTCACGTCGTAAAGCGCCCGCTTTTCGCCGTAATAAACCGAAACGTCCTTGCCGATCATCTTGTATGAGACTTCATTCATTTTCTTGTCCAGCGCCTTTTCAACTGCTGCTTCCGACAACATGTTCATTGCTCAAGCTCCCTCTACCAGCGCCGTTCGAAGCGGCGACGCAACAGGATTGCGCCAACATTCATGACGATGAGGAACAGAAGCAGGATGATGATAGCGCCGGATGTCCTTTCGACAAAGGCGCGCTCGGCTTCGTTCGCCCACATGTAAATCTGCACCGGCAGGGCCGTGGACGGATCCATCGGCGTTGTCGGGTAATTCGCAACGAATGCCACCATGCCGATCAGGAGCAGCGGCGCCGTTTCGCCCAGCGCGTGGGCGAGACCGATGATGGTGCCGGTCAGAATGCCGGGCATGGCGAGCGGCAGCACATGGTGGAAGATCGTCTGCATCTTGGAAGCGCCGAGGCCGAGGGCTGCGGCGCGGATAGACGGCGGCACGGCTTTCAGGGCAGCGCGCGTCGCGATGATGATCGTCGGCAGGGTCATCAGCGTCAGGACGAGGCCGCCGACCAGCGAGGCCGAGCGCGGAAAGCCCATGAAGTTGATGAAGACCGAGAGGCCGAGCAGGCCGTAAACAATCGAAGGAACGGCCGCGAGATTGTTGATATTCACCTCGATAAGATCCGTCAGACGGTTCTTCGGGGCGAATTCCTCGAGATAGATGGAGGCCGCAACGCCAATCGGCAATGACAGCACCAGCACGATCAGCATCATATAGAACGAGCCGATCAGCGCCACACCCACACCCGCCGCTTCCGGACGGCTCGACGCGCCGTTGACGAAGATGCCGGTATTGAAATGTTTGCCGAGCTGGCCGCTTTCGGCGAGCTGGTTCATCCAGCCGAGTTGCTGGTTCGAGATACGGCGATTGGCTTCATCCGCCGTCAGGTCGACCTGGCCCTTGAAGGCGCTGTCGACGTCGCCCGACGCCAGCAGCGTGACGGTGCGCGTGGTGCCGATGACGGCGGGATCGGCGACGACGATATCGCGAAGCTGCGTGCGCACGCTGTCCGAGATCAAGAGGTTGACGGCGCGAAGGCCGGCGCGGTCAGTCGGTGCAACACCAAGGACCTTGGCGACAGCATCGCGGGCGATGACGGGATAATTGGCCGTCATCAGCTTTGTGGGATTGGTGGCCCGCTCATTTTTCGGATCGATGATCTGTTCGGAAAACTCGACCGGAACGGTGATCATCGTCTGCTGAAAGGCGGTGTAACCCTTGGAAACCACCGAGAAAAGCAGCAGGAAGAGGAAGATGAGGCCGAAGGAAATCGCTGCCATGCCATAGGCACGGAAGCGGCGTTCGGCGGCATAGCGGCGCTTGATGCCGATATCACGGCGCGTGGCCCTGTTGACGGCGCTCGCACCGGCTGCGGGAGAAACGATGTCGGTCATTCATATTGCTCCCGGTATTTGCGCACGATGTAAAGCGCGTAGATATTCAGGCAAAGCGTGATGGCGAAAAGCGTGATGCCGAGCGCGAAGGCAACCAGCGTCTGCGGCGAGGTGAATTCAAGGTCGCCGGTAAGCTGGCTGACGATCTTGACCGTCACCGTGGTCATGGGCTCGAAGGGATTGAGCTGGAGACGGGCAGCAACACCGGCCGCAAGAACCACGATCATGGTTTCGCCGATAGCGCGCGAAGCCGTCATCAGCACGGCGCCGACGATGCCCGGAAGAGCGGCCGGAATAATGACCCTCTTGATCGTCTCGGAACGCGTGGCGCCAAGACCGAGCGAACCGTCACGCAGCGAGCGCGGCACAGCGGTGATGATGTCATCCGACAGCGACGACACATAGGGGATCAGCATGATGCCCATGACGAAGCCGGCGGTGATGACGCTCTGCGCCTGGATGAAGTTGGCGTAGTTGCCCGTCGCCAGACCGTTGATCTGCGTGGAAATGTCTCTGAGGAAAGGACCGACCGTCGTGAGCGCGAAGAAGCCGTAGACGATGGTGGGAATGCCGGCGAGCACTTCAAGCAGCGGCTTTGCCATGGAGCGGAAGCGCGGCGAGGCATATTCCGCCATGTAGATCGCCGAAAAGAGACCGACCGGAACCGCAACCAGCATGGCGACCAGGCCGATATAAAGCGTGCCGGCGAGCAGCGGGATCAGGCCGAACTGGCCGGAGGAGTCGGTGGCGCCTGCCGCCGCAAAACGCGGATCCCAGACCGTTCCGAAGAAGAACTGGTGCGCCGGAACCATGGTGAAAAACTGGATCGCCTCCGTCAGCATCGAAAGGACGATGCCGATGGTCGTGAGGATGGCGATGGACGAGGCGACGAGCAGGGCCGCGAGAATGACTTTCTCGACCTGGTTGCGCGCCCGGAAACGCGGCGCGATTGCACGCAGCGCATAGGCGCCGCCGCCGAGCGCGGCCAGCAGCACGACGGCGATCATCGCGATACGGCTGGTGGAGGTCATGCTGTTGAGCGTGTGGGCGGCATCGACCATGAACCGCTCGGGATCGCCGGCGATTGCAACACCCTTCGATGCCAGAAGCGGCCGGACAGCAGCCGTATCGGCCTCAACCTGCGCGGTTTCCTCCGGCGTCAGCCGCTGGAGGCCACGGGCGATGGATGTCACCATACCGTAGGTCAGGCTCTGCTGCGCTTCGGATTGCGCCCGGACATCCTCGGGGAAACTACCGCGCACCGCCGAGGTGACGAGCAATGGGCTGACAATGAGCCAGGCACAGAGAATGAACGCCGCGGGCAGCACCGCCCAGACGACCGCGTAGGAACCGTGATAACCGGCACGGGAATGCATGCTGGAGGGGCGACCGCCAGACAGGGCAACGGCACGGCGGCTGCCGAGCAGATAGCTGCCGATGCCGATGAGCGCCAGTATCAGCAAAAGGATCGATGTGTTCATTAGAGTTCCCTCGGCGTGCCTCAAGAGCACGGTGCGATATCGGGCAAATCAAAAAGTCATCAAAACGAGACCGCTGGACCATCCCATGATGCCTGCCGCCTGACTGTATCATAGTCTGGCAAGCGTCAAGGTTGATACATCCTATCCATCTGTAATCCATCGACAATCATGTGGATGGCGATGAGTAGGAACTGTCAACCGCGGACGACGGCCCAAGCGAAGCCGAATGAGGGGCACGGCAAAGCCGCACCCCTCTTTCTTCATTACATCGTGGAGCCGGCCGAGAACTTCGAGCGGATTTCTTCGCGCTCTGCGTCCGGAGCAGCAACCAGGCCGTAGTTGGCGAGCGGGGAATCCGGGCCGATCATCTCGTCGGAAACGAAGAACTCGACATATTCCTTAAGGCCCGGGATAACGCCCAGGTGAGCCTTCTTCACGTAGAAGAACAGCGGGCGGGAAACCGGGTACTTGCCGCTGGCAACGGTTTCGGTGGACGGAACGACGCCCGAAACGGTCGCGACCTTCAGACGGTCAGCGTTGTTTTCATAGAAAGCGAGGCCGAAAACGCCGAGGCCGGTCTTGTTGGCATCGATGCGGGCGAGCGTTTCGGTGTAGTCGCCATCGATGTCGACTGCAGCGCCGTCCTTACGGACTGCAACGCACTTGGCAGCAGCCTGCTTGGCGTCGGTGATGAGCGTCTTGATGACGTCGGTCGCCTTGGCTTCCTTGCAGCCGTCAGCCATGATCTTCTCTTCGAAGACTTCGCGCGTGCCGTGCTTGGAACCCGGGATGTAAGCAGCGATTGCTACATCAGGCAGTTCCTTGTTGATTTCCGACCATTTCTTGTAAGGGTTGGCAACGAGCTTGCCGTCCTTGACGACTTCAGCGGCGAGCGCAAGGTACAGATCCTTCGGCTCGAGCTTGATGTCCTTGTTGGAAGAGTCCATTGCGAAGACGATACCGTCGTAACCGATCTTCACTTCCTGAACGTCGGCAACGCCAGCAGCCTTACAGGCGGCCAGTTCGTCGCTCTTGATCTTGCGCGAAGCGTTTGCAATGTCGATGGTGCCTTCGCCGACGCCCGAGCAGAACGCCTTCAGACCGCCGCCCGTGCCGCCGGACTCAACAACGGGAGCCTTGAAGTTCGGGAAGGTTTCGGCAAAGGTCTCGGCAACGATCTTGGCGTAAGGCAGAACTGTGGAGGAACCGGCAACCTGGATCTGGTCGCGAGCAGCGGCGGCGCCAGCGAAGGCGACAGAAGCCACCAGAGCTGCTGCGGAAAATTTAACGATGTTCATTTGTCTCTCCCGTCGTGGGCTTTGTTGTGGACGCAGCCGATAGCGACACTCGCTCTTAGCTTGCGCTCGGCGACCTTTTCTTAACCACCGTAGCCCCATCCTTTTATGTCACTTTGACGAAAGATTTGTGACAATCTAACCTATTGATTTTATTTATAAATATGCGCGACATTAAAAGCAGATACATATTTTATGTCAGAATCTCACAGTGAAGTCCGTGCCGCTGCCCAATTCCGATTTAATGATGAGGCGGGCGCGGTGGCGGGTGAGGATGTGCTTGACGATGGCAAGTCCGAGACCCGTGCCCTTTTTCGAGCGGCTGTCGGCGACGCTGACACGATAAAAACGCTCCGTCAGCCGCGGCACATGTTCGGCGGGAATGCCCGGCCCCTTGTCGATAACGCTCACCTCCACCGGCTTGCCGGGTTCGGCCCGCAGCCAGACATCCACGACCTTGCCTTCCTGGCCGTATTTGCAAGCATTTTCAACGAGGTTCTGGAATACCTGCACCAGCTCGTCGCGGTCTCCCTGCACCTCTGCCGGCCGGTCGGGCAGGTGCAGCGTGATGGTCACATCCAGCTCGTCGGCAAGCGGCAGCAGGGTATCGCGCACATGGCCGATGACGGGAACGAGATCGACCTTCTGGTCGGGCGCGATGTTGGCCCGCAATTCCAGCCGCGACAGGGACATGAGATCGTCCACCAGCCTGCTCATGCGGGTTGCCTGATCCAGCATGATGGCAAGGAAACGTTCCTGCGCCTTCGGGTCGTTGCGCGCCGGCCCCTGCATGGTTTCGATGAAACCGCGCAGCGAGGCGAGCGGTGTGCGCAATTCATGGCTGGCATTGGCGACGAAGTCGCTGCGCATGCGGTCGATGCGGCGAAGCTCCGAGACGTCGCGGAACGACAGGATGTAGAATGGCGGGCCTGCCCCCTCTCGCACATCCGCACGGGCGATGCGGACGATGAAGACCCGTTCGGAAGGGAAGCGCTCCGAATGTTCGACCTGGTTGGGCTGGCCGGTGGCGATGGTTTCGCGAATGACATCCAGGAGGCCGGGAGAGCGCAACCGGGCGGAAATATGCGCCCCGGCGGGCAACTGGCCGAAGGCACGCTCGGCCGCGCCGTTCTGAAACAGCACGCTGGCGTTCCTGTCGAGAATGAAAACGGGGGTATCCAGAACCGCGAGGCCCGCCCTTACGCCGGAAATGACGCTTTCGCCGGGCACTTCCTGCTCATCTGCCTCCTCAGCCGGGCTCCCGTCCTTTGCGGGAGCGGCCCTCGGCCCCTCCCGGGCGGCGAGGATGGCAATGACGGCGCAAAGCCACAGGGCGGCGGGCATATAGGGCGTGTTGAGCTCGGCAACGGCCACGATGGCGAGCATGCTGACGATGAGAACGGGCAACCAGTTTCGACCGAGCTTCCTTCCCAAACGCCTTAACCCACCATCGCCTTCCATGACTGCCATTTCAGCCTGCTCTTTCCACTTTCATCTGACAGCGCATCGAAATCTCATAGGCCAGTTTCATGACAGAGATTCATCATCGCGCATTTTCCACAACGTATATGCGCAAAATCGACGCCGCAATCGCTGCCGCCGCAGCACCCCGGTCAAGCGGTCCTGTTTCACTTGAATTCTGGCAATGGATGTGAACTCATTGGCGTCGAGTTGCCTTTACACAACAACAGCCGGAGGAAACCATGGGCGAAGAAACGAAGAAGCGGACGGTCGATATCACCATAGGCGGCAAACTGCGCAGCTTCGACATCGACGATCCGGTTCTTCCTGACTGGGTTGAGGAAAAGAAACTTTCCGCCGGCGATTTTCCCTACGACAAGAAGATGAAGCGGGAGGACTACGACAGCACCCTCGAGGCGCTGCAGGTGGAGCTGGTCAAGGTGCAGTTCTGGCTGCAGGCCACCGGCAAAAGGGTCATGGCGGTTTTCGAGGGCCGCGATGCGGCGGGCAAGGGCGGCGCGATCTTCGCGACCCGGGCCTATCTCAACCCCCGCTATGCCCGCGTGGTGGCGCTGACCAAACCGACGGAAACCGAACGCGGCCAATGGTATTTCCAGCGCTATATCTCGCATTTTCCGACCGCCGGCGAATTCGTTCTCTTCGATCGCTCGTGGTATAACCGCGCAGGCGTAGAGCCGGTCATGGGTTTCTGCACACCTGAGGAACACAAGCGTTTCCTCAAGGAAACGCCGCGTCTGGAAAAGATGCTGGTCCATGAGGACGTTCATCTGTTCAAGTTCTGGCTCGACATCGGCCGCGAAACGCAGATCGAACGCTTCCATGACCGTCGCCACAGCCCGCTGAAATGCTGGAAGCTTTCGGATATGGACATAGCGGCGCTGACGAAATGGGACGACTACACGCAAAAGCGCGACGAAATGCTGGAAAAGACCCACACCGATGCCGCCCCCTGGACGGTGGTGCGCGCCAACGACAAGCGCCGCGCGCGGGTAAACCTCATCCGTCACATTCTTCTTGCGCTCGACTATGAGGGCAAGGACAAAAAGGCAATCGGCGAAATCGACGACAAGATTTTGGGATCTGGGCCGGATTTTCTCAAATAGGACCGGAAGACACTGACAGGCGCCTCCATTCGAGACGCCTGTTTTCCCTTACTGGCCCGGCAGAATGCGCACGGAATAAAGATTGACCGGGCGGCCGCTGCCATCGATATCGCTGTTGATGAAGATCCTGCCCGGCGCATTGGGGGCGAGAGATCGTTCGAATGTCGCGTTCAGCAGCATGTCCGCGCGCTCGGCCGTAGCCGTGAAGCGGTGGCGGGAGCAATCGCCCAATGTCGCGAAATCGCAGGCGACGGACACCTGGGTCTGACGGTCGCTGGAGGATTGCAGCGTGATCGAAATGGTCGAGGACTTGCCCGCCATATCCCGCATCACCTCCACCGGAACCTCGACGCTGACGGCGCCATCCTGCGAGACACTTCTTGAGGTTACCTTTATCGCCTTGCCGGCGGGTGTGGCGATGTTTTCGACATTGGCGCGTGGACCAGCCGAAACACCGGAACTGCCACGCTCCGCATTGAAGACTTCCACCCAGTCATCGGAAAAACCACGACCGGCGGAAAGGCTCGGCGCGGGCTCCGTCCCGTTGAAATCCTCCGCCTGCACCTGCGCCGGCGGATTGGGCACGCTGGTATCGCGCTGCTCCGGCGACAGCAGGAGGCCTGAGGAATAGACCCACCAGGCGCCGAAACCGATAAAGGCCAGAAGAGTCACATAAATGAAAAGCCGGGCGAACAGCCCCCGGCGCTTGCGGCGGCCAACCGCACCTTCCGGCCGGAAGGCAAGCGAAGAATCGCCCGCGCGGGAGCTCCTCTTCGGCGGCTTGCCATTGCGCTGCCCCGCACTCAGCGGCTCCGGAGCAGCGGCGGCGCCCGGCCGCACATCGCGCGTTTCGCCACGCAGCTCCGGCTCAACACCCATATCGCCGTGATGGGACGGCTGCGAAACGGGATCGACGGAGTGATCGTCGTGCGCCGGACTTTCCGGTGCGGGCGGGCGCAATTGCTGCTCCACCCTGTCCAGAAGCCGGTTGCGCTCTTCATTCTCGATCTGGTGGATCAGGCCTTCAAGCCGCTGGCGCTGCTGGGAGACAACCTGCGGATCGTCTATGCCCTGCTTGCGCAGGCCCGCTTCCAGTGCCTGGCGGGAGGATTGGTAAATCCGTGCACGAACTTCGGCGTTCGATCTGTCCGATTTTTCCAGAGCATTTCTGATTGCCGTTTCCAGTCCGCTCACGACCGATCCTTGTTCTATTGCGCTTTGCAAAAAATATGCGGCGCTGCGCCATGGGTTCACGATTCGGTAACGGCTATACCGCCCCTCCGCAAGCATCGTTTGTGATAAAGACCGGATTGCCTTGGGGAAAATCAATTCATTGTGGCGCTACGAACGCAGATTCGAGAGGCGAACGCCACGCTGTTTTCGCTTTCAATCTGCCGCTGAACGCGATATTGACTTACGTGCGCGTAAACGTAATTCGTGGGAGGAGACATGCTACCGTCCGTGCTGAAAGACAATCTGCGTCTTCCGGTCATAGCATCACCGCTATTCATCATTTCACATCCGCAACTGACGCTGGCGCAATGCAAGGCAGGCGTCATCGGCGCTTTCCCGGCGCTTAATGCGCGGCCCGAAAGCCAGCTCGACGAGTGGCTGGCAATGATCACCGAGGAGCTTGACGCTCACAACCGGGCCAATCCGGAGCGCCCGGCGGCGCCCTTCGCGGTCAACCAGATCGTGCACATGTCCAACCGGCGGCTGGAGCACGATCTCGGCCTTTGCGTGAAATACAAGGTGCCGGTGGTGATTTCCTCGCTTGGCGCGGTGCCGGAGGTCAATGCGGCTGTGCATTCCTATGGCGGCATCGTGCTGCATGACGTCATCAACGACCGCCATGCCCGCTCCGCCATTCGCAAGGGCGCGGATGGGCTGATCGCGGTGGCGACGGGTGCCGGCGGACATGCGGGCACGCTTTCGCCCTTCGCCCTCGTTCAGGAAATCCGCGAATGGTTCGACGGCCCGCTGCTGCTGGCCGGCGCCATCGCCAATGGCGGCTCCATTCTCGCGGCACAGGCCATGGGCGCGGATATGGCCTATATCGGCTCCCCTTTCATCGCCACCGAGGAAGCGCGCGCTTCAGAAGGCTACAAGCAGGCGATTGTGGACGCGCAGGCCAAGGATATCGTCTATTCGAACTATTTCACGGGCGTACACGGAAACTACCTGAAAAGCTCGATCGTCGCCTCCGGCATGGATCCCGACAATCTGCCCGAAGCCGATCCGTCAAAAATGGACTTCGAAACGGTCTCCGGCGGCGCCAAGGCCTGGAAAGACATCTGGGGCGCAGGGCAAGGCATCGGCGCCGTTAAGGCGGTGGAACCGGTGGCAGCGCTCGTCGATCGTCTGGCAAATGAATATGAAACCGCCAAAAAGCGCATCTGCGGGAAAGGCTGAAGTCTCCGGCAAACAATGGACAGGCAAAGCTTTTTGCGGAAATTTCAAAACCAGCACATTCAAGGCTTGAAATCCGTCAGCATTGCCTGTATCAGCCCGCCATGAAGCTGATCCGCAACAAACGGGTCACAATCGGGCCGCTTTAGCTCAGTTGGTAGAGCACGTCATTCGTAATGACGGGGTCACGTGTTCGAGTCACGTAAGCGGCACCATTTTTCTCACAGACTATTATCTGAATAGACACGCGCTGTCAGGACCAGCCCGAAACATAGGGCCGGCCGTGCAGACCCGCGAGATAAAAGCGCTGCGATTAACGAACAATCACGCCGTACTGACCGTAATACGGTGGGCGCGGGCGGTGGCGATAGTCACCGCGCCATTCCCTGCGATCCCGCCATTCTCTGTGTTGGCGCCAGTTCCGGCGGTCATAGTCGCGGTAATATCTGTCTCGATCATAAGCTCGATAATAGACACCGGACGAATAATATCCGCCCGTGCGGTAACCGCCATCGTCAACGCATCCGCTCAGGATGCCGACCGACAAGAGGCAGATTGCTGCGGTTAGAATCTTCATGAACTCATCTCCCAATAACCGACCTCAACGTCTGTCCGTGTCCTCGGTTCCGTTAGGAAGAGTGATGCGGCAGGCCTGAACGAGGGCTGAATGATACCGGTCGCTCTGACCTGATGCCTCATACGGGAGTGGGTTCATCAGAATTGGCGGCTTCCGGCTGCCGGCTACACCGATGGAAGGTAGGTATTCGTCGTCATGCTGAAACCAACCGGGCTCCACTCACGTTAATTGTCTAGTTTTGATTAACTTGAAAGCTCTCAACATGGACGTCATTCGGATCCTGATCGCCATCATCCTTCCGCCCGTCGGCGTGTTTCTTCAGGTCGGGCTCGGCCTGCATTTCTGGCTTAATATTCTCCTGACGCTGTGCGGTTATGTGCCTGGCATTATCCACGCGATCTGGGTGATCCTGCGGAGGTGATATCCGCTCTTACTGGCGATGGGACGTCCGCAACATTTTAGTACGTGATTAAATTCTCATTGGCTGCTGGAACCTCGTCTTCTTCCTCACGTTATGGTGATGACATCAGCGAAGGAGAAAATCATGAATCAGATCATCTACATCGTCGGCCTCGTCGTCATCGTTCTGGCGATCCTGTCGTTTTTCGGCTTCCGTTGATCCCCGTTGTCAATTCGATCGCTTGCGCATATCCTAAGCAGCAGTGACACACGACTGCGTTCATGGGTTGCTTCGCTGTCGAGTGTATTTCGGGATCGCGTTGCTCTGGGAGGTGCACGATGAAGAACGAGAGATGGACAGAGCCTGTCGAGGTCAATCTCGAGGCGAATGGCAAGAGTGTCATCGCCGGCCCCTTCGAAGCGTTGACATTATTGACCGAAGGCTGGCCCAAAATTGGCGGATTGAGCTTCGTGAGAGCGAGAAGCGCCTGCCGTGCCGCCCTTGACGGCCGTAAATCGCCCGAAGAAGCGCGCAAGTGCTTTACAGACGCGGTTTCCGAGATGCAGAAAAACCCGCATTGACGCACCCAAAAGAAAACGGCTCCTGAAAAGGAGCCGTTCTTTTATTTGCGACGCTTTCGGCGATCGAACGGCCGGAAGCGTTTTTTTCTCTGGGCCTTACATCCAATAGGGTGCGACGCCGTAATAATCATAGACCTTGCGGTCCTTGGCGTTCAGCAGATCGTTATCGTCGAGATTGGCGAAGTGCGGCGCATTTTCAATCTCTTCCTTGGTGAGATCGATGCGGTAGCCGTCGAGTTCTTCGTCGTAATGCAGCTTTTCCCAGGGCAGTGGATAATAGTCGTCACCGATGCCGAGGAAGCCGCCAAAGCTCAAGACCGCATAGGCAACGCGCCCTCCGCGCTTTTCCAGAATGATGCGCTGGATCGAGCCAATATGCTTGCTGTCGGCGCCGTAAACACGCGTGCCTTCCACCTTGTCGCTGGCGATCAGGCTCGGCGTATCCTTGACATAGGGGTCCTGTCCGGCGCGGGGTTCCTGATGCATCATGTGCCTTTCCTCCTTGATTTTCCTCATTTGTGTCACGTCTGGTAAACCCTTCGACGGACAATTCGTTCCGCGGCGTTTCAGGCGCTTCGGCGGGAATTTTTTTGAAGGGGAATGGAACGAAAACGACCTTATTGGCGGATTTTCTGCCAGACAGAGGGAGAAACACCGACCATCTTGCGAAAGACGCGGGAGAAATGCGCCTGATCCGAAAACCCGGCGGCAATGGCGATGTCGGTCAGCGCCATGTCTGTCCGCATCATCAGTTCCTTGACGTGATCAATGCGCGCCTGCATCTGCCATTGGTGCGGCGGCACGCCGGTGGAGGCCTTGAAGGCATGGCTGAAATGCGATTGCGACAGATTGGTGAGTTCCGCCAGCTCCTCCAGCCGGATCGACCGCAGGCAATGTTCGCGGATGTAATCCGTCGCCGCTCTCAACTGCCATGCGGCGAGCTTGCTGCGTTTTTTAACCGGCTCCCGCTTCACTTTCAGGAAGTCCGTCAATAGCGCCAGCACGAGGCTTTCGCCATAAAGGTCATGCAGCGGATCGGGATTATCGCATTCGGCGGCAATCAGGCGCGCCAGCGCCAGCAGGCGCTCATCCTCGAACATCAGATGCGGATCGAGCAGGCTGTGCGGGTCGAAGCCCTGTACCAGTCGAGCACCCAGCAATCCCGCATCGAAATGCAGATCGAGGTGGCGCACGAAGGAGACGTTGCTCAGTTCGGCATGCACGTCCAGATCGGCGGGCACGAAGGAAATACGGTTCGCCTTGGACGACCCGTAATTGTCGCGACGGCAGCGGTTCATCATGAACCGGCCGTCATCCGTCCCGTCCATATCCAGCAGGAAAACGAAACGTGGATCCTTGCCGACATAACGGCCGCCGGCCTTCGGGGCGCAACGCACATCCCAGAGATCGGCGACGATGCCGTTCCAGACCCGCGAGCGTGGGCCGCCAATGACGGCAAAACCCTCGATCTCATTTTCCATCCGCACGCGGAAAGCCATGGCCTCTCGATCCCGCAGGGCGCCATGGCGCCACTATAAACATGATAAATCTATTCATGTTTATAGTGGCAAACTGCTTTCCCCGCAACTGCCGGCCTTCAGCCAAGTCTTACCACTTCTTGGAAAGCTTGAAGGTGATGGTGCGGCTATCGCCCCAGCCGCAGACGGAGACGCCGGCGCAGCTCTTCACATATTCCTTGTCGAAGACATTGGCGACGTTGATCGATGCGGTCCAGTCATTTTTCTCATAGCGGATTGCCGCGTCGAAGACGGCAGCATCCGGAACGCGCAACGTATTTGCCTCATCCGCCCAGGATTTGCCCTGATACCGTACGCCGCCGCCGAGGCTGAGGCCCTCCAGCGCGTCTGTGGTGAAGGCATAGTCCAGCCACAACGAGGCGGTGTGAGCGGGCACGATCCATGGCGATTTGCCGATAAGGTTAGGATTGGCATCGCGGGTAATCTCCAGATCTGTATAGGAATAGGAGGCGATCGCCTTCCAGTTGTCGGTGAGATTGGCCTTGGCCTCCAGCTCGAGGCCAGTGGATTCCACCTGCCCGAACTGGCCGCTCGTGGTGACCCCGCCAGCCGTATAGGAAACGATGGCATTGTCCTTCACCAGCTTGAAGACGGAGGCCGTGATGCTGCCATCGAAGAAGGTCGGCTCATATTTGATACCGGCCTCGAACTGATGTCCCTCCTCCGGCGAAGCGGGAGTGCCATCCGCAAGCGTATCGATGAGCGGATTGAAGAAAGTGGCCGCCGAGACATAGGGTGTCAGGCCATTGTCGAATTCATAGGCGAGACCGGCGCGGCCGCTCAGCGCATCGTCATTCGAGCGGCGGGAGAGACCCGCAGGGAGCCTGTTGTTCAGCTCGGTGTCGACATAGTCGTAACGGCCATTCAGCGTGACCAGCCAGCCATCGCCGAAACGCAGCTGGTCCTGCGCGTAGATGCCGATCTGCTGCTGGGTCACGATATTGTCGGCATAAACGAAATTCGTTCCCTGCGTCGAGCCATAGACCGGGTTGAGCGCACCGATGGCATTCGATCCGCAGCAGGCCTGCACCTGGTCCAGCCGGTAATATTTATAGTCGAGACCGAAGAGCAGAGAGTGATTGACCGCGCCGGTATCGAACTGGCCTTCGACCCGATTATCCACGCCGAAACTGTCGACTTTCGACACGCCATCATAACCGAAGCGGGTCAGCATATAGTCGTTGGTGGTGGCATCGAGGATCGGCTGGCCGTTTGCATCTGTATTGGCCCAGCCCCCGGCATAGGGTCCGGTTTCGTGCTTGTAGAGGTGGCCATAGCGGGCGTTCTGGCTGATCTTCCAGCCATTGTCGAAGTCGTGGCTGACCTCGTAGCCCACCATGGACTGGTAGACGCGGCCATTGTCGATATCCGGCTCGCCATAAAACGCCTTTCGGTCGAGCTTGCCGAAGGGCGCGTCGACCACGGTGCCAACATAGGGCAGGAAGCCGTTGCCGATATGAACCTGATCGAGCGCCGAGAAATAGCCGTAGAGCGTGGCGCTTGTCTGCGCGTCCGGCTCGAAGGTGATCTGCGGCATGATGAAGCCGCGCAACTCCTCGGAATAATCGGTGTAATTATCGCCGCCGGAGACCTTGCCGGTGACGCGATATTTCCACACGCCTTCACCATCGACCTTGTCGCCGAGATCGAAACCGAAGAAGGCATTGCCGAAATTATTGATGCCGATTTCCGTTTCGCGCACCGGCTCATCCTGCGTGCGCTTGCGGACCATCTGCACGATACCGCCGGGATTGGCGCCGCCATAAAGCACCGAGGCCGGGCCTTTCAGAATTTCCACGCGCTCCAGACCGTAGGCATCCATCTGGAAACCGCCGAAACCGTAGCTGAACAGGTTCAGACCATCCAGAAACACGCCGGTCTGGGTGGCCTGAAAACCACGGATGTAAATCCAGTCCGTGTCCGGGTCGGTCCCGAAGGGCTCCGCCGTCACACCGGGGGTGTAACGCAGTACCTCGTCGATTTTCGTCACTGCGCCGCGGTCATCCATTTCCTGGCGGCCGACGACCGATACGGATTGCGGAATATCCCTGGTTTCCGTCTCGGTTTTCGAACCGGTCGCGCTTTTCTTCGCGACATAACCCCGGACCGGACCCGTCGCGTTTTCCGCGCCCTGCCCTTCGACGGTGATCTGCTGCAGAACGGTCGTGTCCTGCGCGTGGCCCATCGCTGGCGCCAGCAAAACGACGGCGGCCGTGCCCAAAGCCAGACGGCTCAAAAACATCCCATGCAAATTTTTCAAGATATGCCCCGAAACAGATCGCGGCCGATGTCCAAATTCGACAGGCCGCGGCACCTCAATTAAGCTGAGTATTTACATCAGGATTAAGGCAGGATGCTTGTCGTTTTCTGGCGGGATTTGAAGCTTATTGGCCTCTCGCACAGTTTTGCGTCCGTCATTTATCGGGCAGGGCTTCGATATCAGCCCTTGCGCCGGCCGATCCTTGCAAGCTGCATGACCGGAAGCATGCCAATGACGACGATTGCCAGCGCTGCGATTGCCGCCTCCTCATAGGTGCCGCGCGCCGCTTCGCCATAAAGATGGGTAGCGAAGGTTTCGAAATTCAGCGGCCTCAACAGAAGCGTGGCGGGAAGCTCCTTGACGCAATCGACAAAGATCAGCAGCGCCGCTGCCGCAAGCGACGCCTTGGATAACGGCAGATGAATCTGGCGGAATGTCTGCGTCGCGGATCGCCCGAGCGTTCGCGAAGCGTGATCGAAGGATTGGGGTATGCGGCTGAGGCCGGCATCCACACCGCCCGCCGCAATGGTGAGGAAACGCGCCGAATAGGCGTAGATCAGCGCGGCACCGCTGCCGATGAAGATGAGGCCGGTAGACATGCCGAACCAGTCACGCATGGTCTGGTCGACAAACCGGTCGAAGCCGCCAAGCGCGATCAGCACGCCGATGGCGATGACCGTGCCGGGGGCCGCATATCCGACCGTCGAAAGCCGGTAGGACCAGAGCGAGAGACGTCCCGGTGCAAGGCGCATGGCGTAAGCAACCGCAAGGCCGAAGATAAGGGTGATAACCGTCGCCAGTCCGGCAAAGACGATGGTGTTCAGAGCCTCATCGGCAAAGCGGGCGGAGAGGCCGCTGAAACGGAACCGTTTCCATGCCTCGATGACGAGATAGCTGGCCGGCGCCACAAAGCCGATAAGGACCGGCAGGCCGCCGAGTACGAAAGCGGCCCAGCCCTTCAGGCCGTTGAGCCGCAGCGGCTCCAGTTCCCTGCTCTTCTGCGCCGAAACGGCATAACGCTGCTTGCGCCGCGCCCAGCGCTCG
Source organism: Agrobacterium sp. LR_9 (assembly GCF_041954855.1). Taxonomy (NCBI): domain Bacteria; kingdom Pseudomonadati; phylum Pseudomonadota; class Alphaproteobacteria; order Hyphomicrobiales; family Rhizobiaceae; genus Agrobacterium; species Agrobacterium sp. LR_9. Next base: position 305,294 of record NZ_JAVAYA010000001.1, on the reverse strand, counting down.
AGCGCCACGAGGGCGACAACGATGAACAGCATGGAAAGCGCGATCTGCGCCGCACCCGGCAGGTCGGATTTCGTGACCCAGGTGGTGTAGACGGAAACGGTGAGCGTGCGGACGCCGAGGAATTCCGATGCGCCTATATCGTTGAGCGCTTCCATCAAGGCGAGGCTGATGCCGACCGCAATCGCCGGTCGCGCCAGCGGCACCGCGACCTTGAAGAAGGCTTTGCGTCTGGAAACGCCGAGCGTTCGTGCCGCTTCCAGCAGGTTGCCCGCCTGTGTCAGGAACATAGCGCGGACGGGAATATAGACATAGGGAAACAGCACGAAGCCGAGAAGGACGATGCAGCCCGTCATGGACCTTATGTCCGGCAGACGAAATTCGCGCGGGCTGGAATAACCGAGCAGCCAGCGGATCGCGCCCTGCACCGGTCCGATGGGATGCAGAATATCCAGATAGGCGTAAGCCACGATATAGGTGGGCATGGCCAGCGGCAGCAGCAGCGCCCATTCCAATATTTTGCGGCCGGGAAAATCATAGGCGGTGACCAGCCAGGCGGCATAGGTTCCGACGACGCCGGCCAGCAACCCGACCCCGGCGAGAAGGATCGCCGTATCCGGAAGCGCCGTCCAGAGCACGGTCGAGCCGAGATGCGCCCACAGGCCTTCAGAACCCTGCAACGCCTGCGATACAAGCGCCAGAACCGGCACCATGGCGCCGCAGACCCCCAGCACGGAAAGGCACAGCCACCAGAAGGAGGATGAAAACCTGGCTCGGGCACGAGGTGTCAATGGCTGGATGGCGTCTGGATTCATGTGCTTTTAGAAAATGCGCGGAAAGGCGCCCGCAAATGCGAACGCCTTCCACCATGTTATCGCTGATTGGCCCTTACTTGTCGAAACCGACCTTGTCGACCAGCTCGCTCGCCTGTTTGCGGTGCGAGACGATTTCCGTCAGCGGCTTGTTATCGATCTTCAGCTTACCGAAGGAAGCGATGATCTCGTTGAGAGCCGCACCCTGCTTGACCGGATATTCGTAGTTGGCTTCAGCATAGATCTTCTGGGCTTCGTCGGAGACGAGATATTCCAGCAGCTTGACGGCTTCCGCCTTGTTCGGTGCATTCTTGGCCACGGCCGCGCCGCTGATATTGACCTGCGTGCCGCCGTTCTTGAAGGTCGGCAGAACCACCTTGATGGCGTCGCCCCACTTCACCTGCTCCTCGCCGCCCTTGCCCGAGCGCATCAGACCGACATAATAGGAGTTGGCGATGCCGATATCGCAAATGCCGCCGAGGATATCCTTGGCAACGTCACGGTCGCCGCCGCCTGCCTTGCGGGCCAGGTTTTCCTTGACGCCGGCAAGCCACTTTTCGGTGTCCGCAGCGCCGTAATGGGCGATGTAGTCGGCAAAAAGCGCCGTGTTATAGGGGTGCTGGCCGGCGCGAATGCAGACCTTGCCCTTCCACTTCGCATCCGCCAGATCTTCATAGTTGAAGGAGGCGAGATCGACATCCTTCGCCGCATAAAGAACGCGGGCGCGCATGGAGAGCGCGAACCAATGGCCCTTGGCGTCGCGAAGTTCAGCCGGGATAGCCTTGGTCAGGGTTTCGGATTCGACCGCCTGGGTGACGCCCTTTTCGGCGAGATCGACGAGGTTGCCGGCATCCACCGTCATCAGAACGTCGGCAGGCGAGCTTGCGCCCTCGCTCAGAACGCGCTCGGCAAGACCGTCCTTCAGGAACACGGTATTGACCTTGACGCCGCTCGAGGCGGTGAAGGATTCCAGCAGCGGCTGGATCAGGCCCGGTTCGCGGGTGGTGTAGATGTTGAGTTCCGCAGCGCTGGCCGTTCCGGCTGCAAAGGCAACCGTGCTGGCAAGCAGGGCAAATCTGGTAAATTTCGTCATGTTTTGTCTCCCTCTCCGATAGCGGCAATATAGAGGGAGCAGACATCATACCTGATGACCCAAATCAAGTTTTATTTCTCTGTTTTTCGGGCGGATTCGATCACCAAGAGTTGAAAATGGAGCGGAAATAAACATACAAATCCGCTCACTCAACTTGCAGTAAATATCAGCACGCCCTTGGGGTCGATACCGAAGCGCACCGCCGTCGTCCGGGCGGGTGTGCGCTGCATTGTCCTCACACGCAGATCGGCCGACAGTCCGGGCACGGCTATGCCAAGCTGCTCGATTTCCCCGAGGAAGACACGGCTCGATATTTCGCCGGCAATTCCTTCTTTCGCCGCACCGTCCTCGATGATCGAAATCGCATTTGGGCGAACATAGGCAACGGCGGCGAGACCGTCAGGCAGATCGGACGCATCGCCCAGAAGCCCGAGCGGCGTTTCGACGCGGCCCTGTCTTACCCGGCCTTCGATCTTGTTGAAGGCGCAGAAAAAATCGGCGGCATAACGGGTCTTGGGATGATCGTGGATTTCGTAACCCGTGCCGCTCTGCACGATGCGCCCGCGCTGCATCAGAACCACGCGGTCGCCTGCCGAAAGCGCCTCTTCCGGATCATGCGTCACCATGATCGCCGTCGTACCCAGTTGCCGCAACAGGCCGAGCGTTTCCTCGCGCACGCTGTCGCGCAATCCCCTGTCCAGATTGGAAAAGGGCTCGTCCATCAGGAGCAGGCCGGGCTGCGGGGCAAGCGCGCGGGCGAGCGCCACACGCTGCTGCTCGCCGCCAGACAGCGTATGCGGATAACGTTTCGCCAGTTCCTGCAGGTGAACATGTTCTATCATCTCGGCAGCGCGGCGGCGGGCTTCCACCTTCGGCAAAGACCGAAGACCGAACATGACATTCTGCTCGACGGTCAGATGCGGAAACAGCGCATAATCCTGAAAGACAAAACCGATATTGCGCTTTTCCGGCTCGACGAAAACAGCAGGGCCGGCAACGACAGCGCCGTTCAGGGAAACGCTGCCATGGTCCGGCGTCTCCACGCCCGCCACGATGCGCAGCAGGGTCGATTTTCCACAGCCGGAGCGCCCTACCAGACAAATGATTTCGCCGCGTTCGACGGAAAGATCGATATCGGACAGCACTTCCGTCTCGCCGAATCTCTTCCCGACCGATTTCAGTTCAAGCGCTGCCCTGCCTGCCATTTCCAATCCTGCCCTGCTTTGCGAATTATGTTGATCGCTCAAATCAGGATTAAAGTCAAAAAAGCCGGGCAAAATGCTTTTCCCTTCACGAGTTGGCGAGATGTGCGGCAGCAATATTGACGTTTACGTTAGAGTTAAATAGGTTTTGCCGACGAGATAGACGTCAAGGGATTAGGCGTCTATCATTCGTCACCGGGGAGCGAGAGGAGCGGTCGATCCGGTGACGCCACATGAGGTTCCCTCAACCCGGCCGATTGGGCCGGCTGAATGCGGGAGCTTCGTGAACATCAGGCAGCCGAAAGCGCCCTTCACGCGTTTCAAGGAATGCGCGGCGCGACAAAGACTCTGGGAGGAGAAGCATGAGTGAACTGTCCCTGGGACACCCGGAAAATGTCAGCGCAGAGAAGCGTTGGCTGGCATCCTATCCGCCGGGCGTACCTTCCGAAATCCCCGCATCCGCCCATGCCTCCCTTGTCGAACTTCTCGAAAAGAGTTGTGCGCAATTTGCCGACCGCAAGGCCTTTTCCAGCATGGGAAAGTCCCTGACGTATCGGGAACTGGACGCTGAAACCCGCGCGGTCGCTGCCTGGCTGCAATCCAGAGGGCTGGAAAAAGGCGACCGGGTTGCCGTGATGATGCCGAATATCCTGCAAAATCCCGTCGCCGTATACGGGATTTTGCGGGCGGGCATGAGCGTGGTCAATGTCAATCCGCTCTATACCCCGCGCGAGCTGGAACATCAGCTCAAGGATTCCGGCGCAAAGGCGATCTTCGTTCTGGAAAACTTCGCCCATGTGGCACAGCAGGCGGTGCCGAAAACCGCGGTGCGGCATGTGGTCGTCGCTGCGATGGGCGATCTCCTCGGCCTGAAGGGACATATCGTCAATCTGGTGGTTCGCAAGGTCAAGAAACTGGTGCCCGCCTATACCATTCCCGGTTCCATCAGCTTCAAGGCGATGCTGAAGGAAGGCCAGGGATTTTCGCTGAAGCCGGTCAGCCTCACGGCGCAGGACATCGCCTTCCTGCAATATACCGGCGGCACAACCGGCGTATCCAAGGGTGCGGTTCTCACCCATGCCAATCTTCTGGCCAACAAGCTTCAGATCAGCCTGTGGCTGGACGCCGCTTTCAATGGCCGAAAGGACCGTCCGGAAGTTCTCAACTTCATCTGCGCGCTGCCGCTCTGCCACATCTTCGCATTGACGGTGAATTCGCTGATGGGCATTGCGCTCGGCGGTCATAATCTGCTGATCGCCAATCCGCGCGACATTCCCGGCTTCGTGAAGGAACTGACGCATTATCAGCCGCATGTTTTCCCTGGCATCAACACGCTTTTCAACGCGCTGATGAACAATGAGGATTTCCGCAAGCTCGATCTGTCGTCGCTTATTCTGGTTCTCGGCGGCGGCATGGCGGTGCAAAGGCCCGTTGCGGAGCGCTGGCTTTCCATCGTCGGTTGCCCGATTGCCGAAGGCTACGGCCTCTCCGAGACATCCCCGGTCGCCACCGTCAACCGCCTCGATTCCACGGAATTCAGCGGCACCATCGGCCTGCCTATCTCCTCGACGGAAATCGATATTCGCGACGAGGACGGCAACAGCCTGCCGACAGGCGAAGTCGGCGAGATCTGCATTCGCGGGCCGCAGGTCATGGCCGGCTATTGGCAGCGGCCGGATGAAACCGCAAAAGCCATGACCGCCGACGGCTTCTTCCGTTCCGGCGACATGGGTTTCATGGACGAGCGCGGTTACACCAAGATCGTTGATCGCAAGAAGGACATGATCCTCGTTTCCGGTTTCAACGTCTATCCGAACGAGGTGGAAGAAGTGGCCGCCAGCCATCCGGGCGTGCTGGAATGCGCCGCAATCGGTGTTCCGGATGAACATTCCGGCGAAACCGTCAAGCTTTTCGTGGTCAAGAAGGACCAGTCGCTCACGGAAGCGGAGCTCAAGGCCTTTTGCGCCAAGAACCTGACGAACTACAAAAGGCCGAAAATCATCGAGTTCCGCACCGAGTTGCCGAAATCGAATGTCGGCAAAATCTTGCGGCGCGAATTGCGCAATCTGAACTGATTGTCTCGCGCAATGGGGAGAGCCGGGCGACCGGCTCTTTCTTTCGTCCCGGCCCTTTTCTTTTATCAAAGTCGCCTTGATTTGGCCGCCTGAAAAAGAATAGTTTCCTCATCCTTCCACGGAAGCCGAGGAGCACAAGATGCAGGCCACCATCGAAAAACTGAAAGCAACGGCGAGCAGCACAGCCGCAACCGATCTTCGCGCCGCCTTTGCGGCCGACGACAAGAGATTCAGCCGTTTCAGCGCCAAATTCGATGACCTGCTGATGGACTATTCCAAATGCGCCGTGAATGAGGAGATCGTCACGCTTCTCGAACAGCTCGCACGCGAAGGTGGCGTCGAGGCCAAGCGCGAGGAGATGTTCTCGGGCAAGGCGATCAACTTCACCGAAGACCGCGCCGTGCTGCACACCGCACTGCGCAATCGCTCCAATACGCCGGTTCTCGTGGACGGCAAGGATGTGATGCCTGACGTGAACGCCGTTCTCACCGCCATGGGCAAGTTTGCCGAGGCGATCCGTTCCGGTTCGCTGAAGGGTGCGACCGGTAAGAAGATTACCGACGTCATCAATATCGGCATTGGCGGTTCCGACCTCGGCCCCGTGATGGCGACGCTGGCGCTTGCGCCTTTCCATGACGGCCCGCGTGCGCATTTCGTCTCGAACATCGATGGCGCCCATATCGCCGATACTCTGAAGCTTATCGACCCGGAAACCTCGCTGTTCATCGTCGCGTCGAAGACCTTCACCACCATCGAGACGATGACGAATGCCGCCACTGCGCGCCGCTTCATCGCCGAGAAACTGGGTGAGGCAGCTGTCAAGCATCACTTCGCCGCCGTTTCCACCGCGCTGGACAAGGTTGCCGCCTTCGGCATCGAAAGCGACCGCATCTTCGGTTTCTGGGACTGGGTTGGCGGACGTTATTCGATCTGGTCGGCCATCGGCCTGCCGCTGATGATCGCCATCGGGCCGGATAATTTCGGCAAGTTCCTGGATGGCGCGCATGCCATGGACAGGCACTTCCGCGAAGCGCCGATCCGTGAAAACCTGCCGATGCTGCTCGGCCTCATCGGCTTTTATAACCGCAACGTGCTGAATTATCCGACCCGGGCGATCCTGCCCTATGACCAGCGTCTGTCGCGTTTCCCGGCTTATCTGCAGCAGCTCGACATGGAATCGAACGGCAAGGGCGTCACTATCGACGGCACGCCCGTCGAAGGCCAGTCCGGCCCGGTCGTCTGGGGCGAGCCCGGCACCAATGGCCAGCACGCCTTCTACCAGCTCATCCACCAGGGCACGAGCGTCATTCCGGCCGAATTCATGATCGCCGCCAACGGTTTCGAGCCCGAACTGCGCCACCAGCACCAGCTTCTCATTGCCAATTGCCTGGCGCAATCGGAAGCGCTGATGAAGGGCCGCACGCTGGCTGAGGCAAAAGCCCAGCTCACCTCCAAGGGCATGGAAGACAAACTCGCCGATTTCATCGCGCCGCATCGTGTCTTCACCGGCAACCGCCCCTCCATCACCTTCGTTTACGACAAGCTGACGCCGTTCGCGCTTGGCCGTCTGATCGCGCTCTACGAGCACCGCGTTTTCGTCGAAGGCGTGCTGTTCCGCATCAACTCCTTCGACCAATGGGGCGTGGAGCTGGGCAAGGAACTGGCGACCGGCCTGCTGCCGGTCGTGGAAGGCAAGGAAAGCGCTGCCAGCCATGACAGCTCGACGCAGGGACTGGTGAAGGCGCTGGCCGGTCTGGCAGGCTGAGTGACGTTAGGACCGTAATCTAAAAAGCCGGAGACACCTCCGGCTTTTTTTATGCGGCGGCCTTAAATATAAAGCGCCGCCATCTTGCGCCACGCGCCCGCCCGGTGGGCGCGGCCATCCCAGACATGCATTTGATGCCCCACATGCTTCTCCGACAGAACCCGGCTCAGATGATGGTTGTTGCCCAGAAACGGGTCAGCATCGCCGATGGTGAAAACCATGTCGATGCGGCGCAGGTGTTCAAGCCGCCACGGGCATGCGAGGCCCGGCAGGAAATGGCTCGGCATGTGGAAATAGATATCGTCGTCGTAATAGCCATCGAACAGATCGCCGAAGAATTCCACCTTCATCGTCAGATCGTAACGGCCGGAAAAGGCGACGAGCTTGCGAAAAAGATGCGGGTGGCGAAAAACGAGACTGGCGGCCTGAAACGCACCCAGGCTGCAACCCTGCACGATCGTATCGCTATTAGGGTTTTTCTCGGCCATCAGTGGCAGCACTTCGTTCAGAATATACTCTTCGAAGGCGGCATGGCGGCGAATGCGATCGGCGGGATGATGCCCGGCCGCGTAGAAGGTCTCTCTGGCAAGCCCCTCTATGCAATAAAGCTGAAGGTGGCCCGCCTCCAGCTTGTCGGCCAGACTGCCGACAAGACCCAGTTCCTCATATTCGAAGAAACGCCCGTCGCGGGTGGGAAACATCAGCACCCTGGCGCCGGAATGTCCGAATATTAACAGCTCCATGTCGCGATGGAGCCTTTGACTATACCAGCGGAGATATTCGCGTTTCATGGCACCTTGAAAAACCGTCTGACCTTGTCCTTATGGACCGCATCTTGCGATGCGCTGTCAGGGTAATCGAAATGCCCGGCGTCGAGGATGAATATTTCATTAAATTTTGATTTCGGCAGCGCATTGGCCACCGCGAACTGGCAGGGCGGCGCGACCGCCGGATCGAAAAGCGCGGGTGCGACCAGCATCGGCACTTTTATGCGGGTGGCGGCACAGGCGGCATCGAACAGGCGCAGCGTCTCAAGCACATTGGCATGGGTCTTCTGATAGGTCTGAACCGCATCCGCACTGCCAACGGTCGGCAGCGTCAGCCAGAACGGCCGGTGTCCGAATGTCGGCACGACAAGATGACCACGGTCTATGCGCTCGTCGAAAGGGATGGCCAGTGCACCGATGCCGCCACCGAAACTGATGCCGCTATAACCCACCTGCCCTTCCAGCCACGGATAGAGGCTGATGAGTGTGGAAACGGCAACCCATAGATCGTCGACGCAGCCGCCGATGATGTAATCGTCTTTCCTGTCGATATTATAGAGAACATGAAGCGACGGGTCGGACGAGATCGGCGGACAAGCGCTCAGCGACAGCCCGCGAAAACAGGGAAACAGCACGGCCGTTTCTTCCACCGGCACGTCGAAATCTGGTTCCCCTCGCCCGCCATAACCATGGCCGACAACGAGGCCACGGCGCACCTGCCCTTCGCGCGGCAAAAGCAGCCACCCGCCGATGCGAAAACCGCCGGTGGAGGTGTAGGTCATATCGAGGACATGCCAGCGGGGGTCGGTGAGCCTGCTCTTGCGCAGCACCGGCCGGGGATCCGTGGCGAGCGCGCGGCGATAGCGCTTTTTCCAGAAATCATCAAAGCCCGGCGGCGCTTCGGGCGGGGTGATGGCCAGCAGCTGCTCGCGTTGCATGCCATAGGTCGGGTCAAAATCGAAAGGATGGGACTTGGGAGGGCTCATGCGATGCTTGTTTCGTGAAAAAACAGCGGACACAAGCTTCATAATATCGAAATAACGGTTTTTTACGGTTCTAAAGCCGGGAAGAGTGTTGAACCACCTTTTCAAAATGGTTCAACCGCGCTCATCACAAACCGATTTCATGCGCAAAGGGTGGGTTCGCGCCGGCCCGCGAAACGGTGACAGCGGCCGCTTTCGCGCCGAGCGCCAGAGCCTTCCTGATCTGGTCTTCCGTCAGCGAGGCAACCTGCGCCTTGGTCAGCAAACCCTGCATTTTCAGCGAGGCAAGAATGCCGGCATCGAAGGTGTCACCCGCGCCGACAGTGTCGACCACTTCCACCCGCTCGGAGGCCACTTCAACCTTGAGATTGGCGCTATACCCCACCGCGCCCTTGGCGCCACGGGTGACGACGACCAGCTTTGCGCCGTGATGCAGCCAGTGGCGGGCAAGCGTGTCCTCATCGCCTTCCAGCCCGAACCAGGCAAGGTCCTCATCCGAGAATTTCACGATATCCGACATGGCCGCCATGCGGCGGATGCGGGCCATGTGGGACTGCTTGTCCTTGATGAAACCGGGGCGAATATTCGGATCGAGCGAGATGACACGGCTTTCGTGCTCGCGCGTCATCAGCGCCTCATAGGTGCTGCCGCAAGGCTCCGGGATAAGGCTGATCGCACCGAAATGCAGCGCCTCGCAATCGGCGCCCAGTGCCGGAAGCTCCGCTTCGGTGATCATCCGGCCGGCGGTGTTTTCGTCATAGAAGGCATAGGTCGCATGGCCATCCACCAGCTTCACGAAGGCGATGGTGGTCGGCCGCGAAAGGGTGGCGCAATAGCTGAAGTCGACATTGCTGGCGCGCAGGGTCTCCCGCAGGATATCGCCCATCATGTCATCGGAAAGGCCCGTAAAGAAGGCGGAGGGAACGCCGAGACGCCCCAGCGCAATCGCCGTGTTGAAGACCGCTCCGCCTGCATAGGGGGCAAAACCCGCCTCGCCCAGCGTCGTCTGCCGGGGCAGCATGTCGATCAGAGCTTCACCACAACACAGGATCATTACGGTCCTCCTCAAAACAGCAAATCAAATGGACTTAAATCGATTTAGACGAAGATCGATCGGAAGGCCAGCCGCAAAACCGGGCTGGCCGCATCCGAAATTAAGATTGCGGCAATTCGCTGACACCGCCGCGTTTTGCCGACCATGGCAGCGGGTTATCGAGGAAGGCTTCGACCTCCGACAGGGTCTTCTCGTCGAACAGTTTTTCAGCCCGGGCAACGGCCAGAACATCGCGCCAGGTGGTCAGGTAATGCAGCTTGACATTGCCGTTGGCGAAGCGCGCTTCGGCCTCTTCGAAGATGCCGTAATAGAACAGCGCGATGCCGTGATCGACAATGCCGCCCGCCGCACGGATGGCGTCGATGAAGGTGAACATCGAGCCGCCCGCCGTCGTCAGATCCTCGATGACGAGAACGCGGGCTCCCTCCGGCATATGGCCTTCGATCTGGGCGTTGCGGCCATGGCCTTTTGGCTTCTTGCGGCAATAGATCATCGGCAGGCCGAGGCGCTCGGCAAGGAAAGCGGCAAAGGGAATGCCCGCCGTTTCACCACCTGCCACACAGTCGAACTTCTCGAAACCGGCCTCGCGCATCACCGCCGCCGCCGCGAAATCCATGGCGGCGGAGCGGATGCGCGGGAACGAGATGAGCTTGCGCATGTCGATGTACACCGGGCTCTTCATGCCCGAAGCGAAGGTGTAGGGGCTTTCCGAATTAAAATGGACCGCCTTGATTTCCCACAACATCTTCGCAACCAGTTCCGCAACGACGGCGCGGTCAGTGAATGTGAAATGGTTCATAGGCGTTCTCCTTTTTCGGCCTTGGTTTATCGCTCCGAAAACCCGGATCGGTTTTCGGAAAGCACAACGTCTCGGTTCAGCATTGCAGGCATCCGCAGGCGACGCCGAAGGGCGAATGCCTGGGGACCATAACAAAACCGCCGGCAGTGCCGGCGGTTAAAAAATCAACTCACATCCCAATGGAGCGGGAACATCGGATCGAACACGGTGACCGGCCCGGCGCCCGTCTCGATTTTTTCAGGAAAGGCCACCGCTTCCTCGCGCTTGACCAGCGTGATCGTTTCCTCGTTCGGCGCAAGACCGTACCAGGCCGGGCCGTTGAGCGAAGCGAAGGCTTCCAGCTTATCGAGGGCGTTTTCGTCCTCGAAGACATGGGCAAGACAGCTCATGGTGTTGATGGAGGTATAGATGCCGGCGCAGCCGCAGGCGCATTCCTTCAGCGGGTCCACATGCGGAGCGGAATCCGTGCCGAGGAAGAAGCGTGCATCGCCCGAAGTCGCGGCAGCCCGTAGCGCCAGCCGGTGTTCTTCGCGCTTGGCGACGGGTAGGCAATAATAATGCGGCTTGATACCGCCGACCAAGATGGCATTGCGGTTGATGATGAGGTGATGGGTGGTGATGGAGCCGGCGATGTTGGCCTTGGACGACTTGATGTAATCCACGCCATCGCGGGTGGTGATGTGTTCCATCGTCACCTTGAGTTCCGGCAGGCGCTGGCGCAGAGGCTCCAGAACCGTATCGATGAACACCTTCTCGCGGTCGAAAATATCGACTTCCGGCGTCGTCACCTCACCATGCACGCAAAGCGGCAGGCCGATCTTCGCCATGCGTTCCAGAACCGGCATGGCCTTGTTGAAATCGCGCACACCGCCATGGGAATTGGTGGTCGCACCCGCCGGGTAAAGCTTTACGGCAGTGATGAGGCCGCTTTTTTTGCCCTCTTCCACATCGTCGGCCTGCGTGTCCTCGGTCAGATAGAGGGTCATCAGCGGCTCGAAACGGTCACCCGCGGGAATGGCCTTGACGATGCGTTCGCGATAGGCGCGGGCATCGGCCGTGGTGACGACCGGCGGCACCAGGTTCGGCATGATGATGGCGCGGGCGAAATGGCGGCTCGTATCCCCGATCACCCCTTCCAGCATTGCCCCATCACGCAGGTGCAGGTGCCAGTCATCAGGGCGGCGCAGGGTGAGCGACTTCATCGGGATACCTCGGAGCATGACGGAATTGGCGCCCGCTTAGCATCTTTTGCCGCGGGAAAACAGCCGCCAAAGTCCATCCGGCGGCTGTAAATGGCATTTTTTTAAAGCACGCTTCAGATGTTGCCCGCTTCCGGACCCCAGACATCGGTCATCGCGAAACCATCGGCCAGCGGATCAAACGGATCGAGACCCACCTGATGCAGGCCGAAGGTGAAGCCGCGTCCGGCAATGGTGGGGATGACAGCCGGGCGGCCGGCCACCTCGGTGACGGCGGAAAGGCCGACATCGAATTCCGAACCGATGATCGAGCGGGATTTATACTCGTCTCCCACCTTCACCTTGCCGCGCGCATAAAGCGTGGCGAGATTGGCGGAATTGCCGGTGCCGCAGGGCGAACGATCCGCCCGGCCCGGCCACATGGTGGTGCAGGTGCGGATGGAGCCATCCGCATCCACATCGCGGAACATGACATAGGCAACGCCGGAAATGGCCGGAATTTCCGGATGAACGACGGTCATTTCGCGGTTGACCAGATCTTTCAGGATCATGCCCGCCGAGACCAGCTTTGCCGCATTGGCCTTTTCGATGGTGAGGCCGATCTGGCGGACATCGACCAGCGCATAAAAAATGCCGCCATAGGAAATATCCATCGTCACCCTGCCCCATTCAGGTGTGTCGATGCTGACATCCAGCTCATGCACGAAGGATGGCACCATGGTCAGCTTGACCTTTTCGCAACGACCGTCGCGGCAGGTGGCTGTGGCCTTGACCAGACCGGCCGCCGTTTCGAGGATGATGACGGTTTCCGGCTCCTGCATTTCCACCATGCCGCTTTCCAGAAGCGCCGTCGTGGCGCAGATGGAATTGGACCCGGAGCTGGCATGCGCCTGATCCGGCTGGAGAATGACGAAGGCGGCGTGCGCATCCGGGTGCTTCGGCGGCAGGAGAAGATTGACCGACCCCATCGGCGTGCCGCGCGGCTCCAGCGTCAGGAAGCGACGAAGCGCCTCTCCCTGCGGATCGGTATTCATCCAGTGAAGCTGTTCGGCCACGGTGTTGCCGGGGATTTTCGGCGCGCCGCCGGTGACGACACGGCCGATTTCGCCTTCACAATGAACATCGAGAAGCTGGAGGGTGCGTTTCCAACGCATGGGGGTCTACTCCGGAAGTTGGGTTATGGACCTGACCATACAGATAAAAATACAAGGTGTATACAAATCTGCGGACGCGTGATGACAAAAACGCTTAACGTTTTCGCCACCTTGCACGCATTGTCGTTTAGCGGCTACGGCATTCCGCCCGGTTTCGATTGGCGGCGGCATCGCAATTCACTCTGGAGGATTGAACCGCCTGATCGTCCACCACGGAACCGGCTGTATCGCCCACCGATCCGACGGTGTTTTCGACGGAACGGCCGAGCCGCTCCACCTGCCTGCCGTAATTCTCCCGCGTCCGTGGATCGAAGACCGCAATCGGCGCGCTGACCACGACGCTGGCCGCGGTTCCGACTGTTTGCGCGGCACCGATACTGACGGCACCCAGCGCCTCGCCCAGACCGACGTCGGAATCCGTCACCGTCTGGCCCGCGATAAGACGGTCGCCGATCAGGCGAACGACCTCCGGGCTCTCGGCAAATTTTCCATGGTTCAGACGATCACCGGATTGCAGCTTGGTGAGATCGAGAACCGTGATGCCAGCCTTCTCAAGCTGGCTGCGATAGGGCTCGACGGAAGGATCGATCTGACCGAGTCGATCGACATTGCCGGAAATGCGGCGCGACAGGCTGAGCGCGCGGTCATCCTGCGAGACGAAAAGCGTGAATTTCGGCGGTATCTTGCCGAGGCTGGTGAATTGCCGGCTGAAGACGTCCACATCGAGATCAGGCGCCGCCAGAATGACATTGCTGATCTTAGGATCAACGCGGCCGTTGCGGATGGCCATCTGGCGCAGCGCCTCCACCGCAAGCCAGGTGCCCATGGAATGGGCCATGACCGTGACTTCGCGAATGGATTTGTCCTTCGCCAGCCGCGTCAGCATCTCCTCCAGCGAATCGCGGGAATAGTTGGTGCTTTCCTTATCGTAATTATAGTCGAAGATGCTTGCGCGCGACGGCCAGGTGAACACGACAGGCACGACATCCGTGCCGGAATCATGGACGATCTGGGCGAAACGATAGACGGATTCCTCGTAACGATTGTTGAAACCATGCACGAAGACCAGCACCCGGCGGTCCTTCGCGATATGCTTAGTGATCCAGCTTCTGGTCTCTGCTTCGGAGCGGATCGGCTCAATCGCAACCGTGGTGAAATCTTTCAGCGGATTGGGCGGCAGTTTTTTCGGCCATTGCACCTGACCAACCTTGCGGTTGGCAGCAGGCGGAATGGAAACCGTGACCGCATCGACCTTCAGCCCCGTTCCCCGCTCGCCGCCGAAAAGAACCGCAGGATTTTCGGAAGGCGCGCGCGTTGTCGCAACGAGGAGATTGACCGGCGTCGTACCAGCCACAGTTTGTCCCGTTGGCGTCATCACACCGATCGGCCGCCCGCCGCAACCGGCAAGCAGGGCGACAATCGCGATCATGGCGACGAAGCGAATGGGCATTACATCACTCTCCTGCAACCCTGAGGCAGCTCGATAGCGGCCGGGAGGAGAGGATTTTCTACCGGAGGCGGAACAGTCGCGCCAGCAACCTAAGCGGCGTGGCGGGCACTTTCCCCAGCGGTGTGTCCAAACAGACCCAATTACTAATCGAAAAACCGGCAAGTGGACACCCTGTTTCAACACCTATTGCTGAGGTCGCATCGTGCCCTTTTCCCGCAGCGCCTGATGCCACGACAGCGCCTCTTCGATGAGATGCGGCGTATGCCCGCCCCGCGCTGCCGCCCGGTGATAATAGTCAGCCAGTGCATCGCGATAATCGGGATGGACGCAATTGGCGATGATGACAGCCGCGCGCTCGCGGGGGGCGAGACCGCGTAGATCGGCGAGGCCCGTTTCGGTGACCAGAATATCGACATCATGTTCGGTGTGATCGACATGGCTGACCATCGGCACCACGCTTGAGATCGCGCCACCCTTGGCGATCGACTTGGTAACGAAAATGGACATATAGGCATTACGGGCAAAATCGCCGGAACCGCCAATGCCGTTCATCATATGCGTGCCACCGACATGGGTGGAATTGACGTTTCCGTAGATATCGAATTCCAACGCGGTGTTGATGCCGATGATACCGAGGCGACGGATGACTTCCGGATGGTTGCTCACCTCCTGCGGACGCAGGATCAGCCTGCTTTTGTAATCGCCCAGTCGCGGCATCACCTGCTCGTTCATGACAGAAGAAAGCGTGATCGACGAACCGGAGGCAAAGGTCAGCTTGCCAGCATCGAACAGTTCGAAGGTCGAATCCTGCAGGACTTCCGAATACATTTTCAGATCGTGAAACGGCGTGTCGATGAAACCATGCATCACCGCATTGGCGATGGTGCCGATGCCGGCCTGAAGCGGCTGGAGTTCATGGGTCATGCGACCATGACGCACCTCGTTCAGCAGGAACTCGGTGAGATGGCCGGCAATCGCCTTGGTCTCGTCATCCGGCGGCAGCACCGTGGAGAAACTGTCGCTCTTGTCGCTCAGCACGATGGCGGCGATCTTTTCAGGCGGCACCGGAATAAACGGCAGGCCCACACGGCTGTCCGTCGCCACGACAGGGATGGGCATGCGGGTCGGGCGTTTGGCGGGAATGAAGATGTCGTGCAGCCCTTCCAGCACCTCGGGCTGCGACAGGTTGATCTCAACGATGACCTTGTCCGCCAGAATGGCGAAGCTTGCGGAATTGCCGACGGAGGTGGTGGGCACTATGCCGCCGTCTGCCGTAATCGCAACTGCTTCAACGATGGCGATATCGACGCCGTGGATCTGGCCGCCGCGCAATTGCTCGACCGTTTCGGAAAGGTGCTGGTCGATGAACATCACCTTGCCGTCATTGATCGCCCTGCGCAAAGCCGGATCGGACTGGAACGGCATGCGACGCGCCAGCATGCCCGCCTCCACCATGGTCTTGTCGAGATCGTTGCCGAGCGAGGCGCCGGTCATCAGGGTGATTTTCATGGGGTTCGTTTTGGCGCGCTCGGCCAGCGCCAGCGGCACCGCCTTCGCTTCGCCGGCGCGCGTAAAGCCGCTCATGCCCACCGTCATGCCGTCCTGAATGAGACTGGCGGCCTCTTCGGCGCTGACGATCCTGTTCAAGAGGGACGCGTTGCGGATACGCTTTTCAAGCATGCAATTCTCCATGATCTGTCATCACGATGGCACGGCATTCGGCTGGCCACCTTTCGGCGACTATGGCGTGCAGTTTCATCGATGAAACTGACATAGATCAAGGGTGCGCACGGAACCATGGTTCCGATGCATCACATCCCGTTCAACAAACCAGAAGTGGCGCATCGGCGCGACAGGCCACGGGGGTCTTCTCGCCACCGCAGCCTTGCAATCGTCAAAAATCTCTCCCTCACCACCGCCAACAGGCGACGAGGCGAAGGTCATTTCCGTGCAACACGGAAACGTCCGGTGTCAGGGGCCTTCGCAGACAGGCGCCTGACCGAGCACAACCTGCCCCACTTCCGCATCATAGGCACGCAGACCGAATGCGCCGAGGCTTATGACCCGGTAACAGGGATTACCGCCCGTCCACAGCGGATCGACAACATCGATATCGGTGATGAAACGGTGGGCGCAGGCCTGACCGGAACTGTAGGCGATGCCTTCGGCGGTCGTGCCTGCCATCGGCACATGGATATGGCCAAAAATGATATGACGTATACCGGCCGGATGAGCGGCGAGACGGCGCATGACAGCACCGTCATCATGCATGCCGATATGTTCGAAATGGCGGATGCCGCAATCCATCGGCGGGTGATGAATGAACACCGTCACCGGCAATTCGCCCGCGCTTTCCAGCGCACTCTCCAGCCATGCCAGACGATCCGCACCATATATGCCGCCGATCACATCGGCCTCGTGGCTGTCGAGAAACAGCAGCCGACCGAATTCGGTATCGATGAAGGACTGGATGTAGCCGTTATCGTCACGCGGCTGTTCCGGAAAAGCCGCGACGAATTCCGGGCGGCGGTCGTGATTGCCGAGCATCAACTGAACGGGGATCGAAACGGGCGCGAGGATATCGCGAAGCAGCTCATAGGCTTCCGGCTCGCCGTAATTGCAAAGATCACCCGTCATCACAAGAAGATCGGCGTCGGCATGTTTTTCGACAATATCGGCCACCGCCGCGCGCAGCTGCTTTTCCGGGTCGACGCCGTTTACAGCAATGCCGGGGGGTACGAGATGGGTGTCGGTGATCTGGATGATCTTCATAACAGGTCTTTCTGCGCAAAATGGCTGCGGGAACGGATTTCCCCGCAGCCTTTTCGATGGTTTTGCTTATTTCAGCAGGGCGTTGGTCTGCTCGACGATCTGCTTGAGACCGGCTTCCGGCGTTACTTCACCGCGCATGACGGTGCCAATGATGTCGCGCTGGGTTCGCCAGATGCGGACGGAATCGCCACCCGGATAACCGGCCCAGGGGAGCGAACGGTCAGCCTGAAGCGAAGCGGTCTTCACATTCGGGTTCTCGACATAATAAGGAGCGAGGAAGTCCGGGCCGGTTGCCAGCTTGTTGGTCGGCAGGTAGCCGGTGATGCGAACGATGGTGTTCTGTGCTTCCGGACCGGTGATCCACTTCAGGTATTTCCAGGCAGCATCCTGCTTGGCCTTATCCTGCGTCAGGATAACGGCAGAGTTGCCGCCGGTGGGCACGCCGCCCTTTTCCTTGTTGTCGAGCGGGAAGGTCGCGGTCTTCAGCTTGAAGCGGTCGCCGACCAAACCCTGGATCGTCTGAACATGGGCAGGCGTCGAGAAGATGAAACCGGTGAGGCCTGCACCGAACTGCTGGCGCGACTGATCCCAGTCGAGCAGGTTCTGGCCGCCTTCGGTGACGAACTGACGGGTCATCTTCAGGGCGTTGAGGCCGATCTCGTTATCGAAGCCAACGGTCTTGGCCTTCTCGTCAACGAGCTTGCCGCCCTGTTCGACGATGAGCGCCTGCCACAACCAGTCATCCGGCCAGCCGTTGATGTCGTAGCTCATGCCGGCGAACTTGGGGTCGAGAGCCTTGATCTTCTTTGCTAGAGCAATGAGCTCCGCAAAGGTCGTCGGCATCTTGTCCGGATCGCCGCCAGCCTTGGTGACGAGGTCGGAGTTGATGTAAATGATCGGCGAGGACGCGTTGACCGGCAGGCCGTACTGCTTGCCGTCGATCTGGCCGAGGGCGGCCATCTTTGGGCTGTAGTTCTTGTCGAGGAAGGCCTGACCGCCTTCAGCCTGAATGAACGGGCCGAGATCGGTGATCTGGTTGCGCGGTGCGAGCGTGTGAACGAGTTCCGCCGTCAGGTTGTAGCCAGAGAAATAAACGTCCGGCAGATTGCCTGTGACGGCGGAACGCAGAACCTGCTGCTGGCCTTCATTATAACCGGCGGCCGGAGCGAGGAAGTTGATCTTCACCTCCGGGTTCTTCTTCATGAATTCATCGGCCAGCGGCTGATGGAACTTGGTGAAGCCCGGCAGGTTGTAAAGAACGTTGAGCGTGATTTCATTGGCCAGAACCGGCTGAGCGAGGCCCGCAAAAGCCATGCCGAGAGCCAGACCGCCCATCACAGCGCGTCGGTTGAGTTTCATGTCAGTCTCCAGAGAGGTTGGGAGGAGGAAATCTGAACGGCGTCACTTGACGCCGGTCATGGTAATACCGGCGATGAAGTGCCGCCGTGCGAGGAGGAAGCACAGCACCATCGGCGCGGTAATCAGTGTGGCGCCCGCCATCAGCGCACCGTAATTCGCGCCGGATTCGACATCGGCGAAGAGCATCATGCCAAGCGGCGGCGGGGCGAGATTGGTGTCGGAGACCACGATCATCGGCCAATAAAGGTCGTTCCAGTGGGCAACGAGCGAAAAGATCGAGAAAGCGGCGAGCGAAGGCAGCGATCCGCGAAGGACCAGCCCCCAGCAAATCTCCATTTCCGAGAACCCATCCATGCGGGCAGCCTCGATGATTTCATTCGGATAGCTGCGGAAGGACTGATTGAACAGGAAGATGGCGAAGACCGAAAGGAAGAACGGCATCATCATCGCGAAATAGGTATTCAGGAGTTCCGTCTTGGCTAGACCGACAAAAAGCGGCAGGGCGAGCGCCTGAATGGGAACGCAGAGCGCCGCAATGACGAGGCCCAGCAGCAGCTTGCGACCGGGGAACCGGAGCTTCGCCAGCGCATAGGCAGCCGGAACCGACGTCAGGATCTGCACGACGAGAATGCCGACGCAGACGATGACGCCGTTGAGCATGAAGCGCGCCATCGGGACCTGACCCGCCGCCCTGGCATAATTATCCACAGCGTCGAATTTCTGCGGGATCAGCCAAAGCGAGACATCGAAAATCTCTGCCGGTGAGCGGATCGAGGTCAACACCATCCAGTAGAACGGCAGGAGCATCACGAAAGCGCCAAGGGCAAGCACGAGATGTGGGAGATATCTGCGGAGTGCGGCCATCAGTAGTGCACCTTCCGGTCCATGTGCAGCGTCTGGCCGATAGACAGGACCAGCACGATCGCGAGGAAGATAATCGTCAGCGCGGCGGCATAACCGGTGTTGGAATATTCGAAACCTTCGAGATAGAGATCGAACAGCAGGGTTTCAGATCCGAAGCGGCCCTTGGTGAGCACAGCCACCGTCTCGAACACCTTGAAGGCCGAGATGGAGGTGGTGACCACCACGAACATGGTCGTCGGCCCGAGCATCGGCCAAGTCACGGTCAGGAAGCGGTCGATCGGGTTCTTGGCGCCGTCCAGCCGCGCCGCCTCGTGCAGATCCTTCGAAATGGCGGTGAGGCCCGCGAGGAACAGCACCATATTGAAACCCAGGATCTGCCAGACGCCCATCAGCGCCATGGTGGGAATGAGGAGGACGGGATTGGAGAGGAAGGCGACCGGCTCAAAGCCCAGCCATTTGATCGCCGCATTCACCGGACCAAGCGAGGGATGCAGCAGGAACTGCCACACGGTCGCCATGGCGACGAGGGTTGCGGTGACGGGGAGGAAATAAGCCACCTCCCAGAAAGCCCGGCTGCGCTTGCGGTTATAAACGAGCAAAGCCACGCCGAGCGCCAGAAACACACCGAAGGGAATGACGATGAGCGCATAGATGGCAGTATTGGCCAGAGAGCGCAGGAAGACCGGATCCTGAAACGCCTTGACGAAGTTTCCGAGGCCGACAAAGCGGGTGGAGAGCGAACCGAGCTGGTAATCGGTGACGGAAAAACCGGCCAGAACGAGCATCGGAACGATATAGATCGCCAGAAGCAGCAGGCTTGCGGGGGCAGCGAACATCAGGCCGCGCCAGATCATCCGCCGGTCCGCCTTTGACAGCCGCGGGCGAGCCTTCGCGCGCGCGGCCGTGGAAAAATCGACCGCCGTCATGCCGGCACCCGTTCGCGCACCGTGATCTTGCGGCGCAGGCCATCGGCCGCGAAAAGATGCGCGCGTTCCGGCGCAAAGCCGAGATTCATTACGCCATTCATATCCGCTCCCACGGCATCGCCGGCGCCCTGACGCAGGGTGATGGCGACCGTCTCGTCGCTCAGCAGACGGCAGCTCACAAAGCGGTCGGCGCCGTGGGTTTCACTGCGCACCACACGCACGGCAAAACCTTCTTCGCCCGGGCGCAAATCTTCGGCACGAAGGCCGAGCGTCGCCGGGCCGGCATCGCGGCCCACACCCTCGATGCCAAGATCGCGCCCAAAGGCCGTGACTTTACCCTGCGTGTCGATTTCGACCGGCAGCAGGTTGATGGATGGCGTGCCGATGAAACGCGCGACCGTCAGCGTCGCGGGCTTGCGGTAAAGCTCGTCCGGCGTGCCAAGCTGCTCGATGCGGCCTTCCGACATCAACGCGATGCGGTCGGACATGGTCATGGCTTCGATCTGGTCGTGGGTGACATAGATGAAGGTCGCCCCCAGCCGACGGTGCAGGCCGGCCAGTTCCTCACGCATGTGGGCGCGGAGCTTCGCATCGAGGTTGGAGAGCGGCTCGTCCATCAGGAAGGCAGCGGGCGAACGCACCAGCGCCCGGGCGAGCGCCACGCGCTGACGCTGGCCGCCGGAAAGCTGCGCCGGCTTGCGATCCAGCAAATGCGCGATCTGTAGCGTCTCGGCCGCCTGTTCGACGGCGGCGTCGATCTGGCTTAGCGTTTCTGCCGGGGCCGCAAACCGTCCGACCAGCGGCAGGCGGGCGGCAAAGGGCAAACGCCGCATCCTGAGCGGTGTGGCAATGTTCTGGCGCACGCTCATATGCGGATAAAGGGCGTAGGACTGGAAAACCATCGCCAGATTACGATCGCTCGGATCAACCTCTGTCACATCCTGATCGCCGATGGAGACCGAACCGCGATCCGGTGTTTCCAGCCCCGCAATGATACGCAGAAGCGTGGACTTGCCGCAGCCCGACATGCCGACGAGAGACAAAAACTCTCCGGGACGGATGGAGAGATCGATCTCTTTCAGAACATCGTCAGTCCCGAAGCCTTTGCCGATGCCCGAAAGTTCAAGTGATTGTGGCGTCATTCTGCGCTCCTTTTCTGGAGCGCATATGCTTATATTGTATGACAATATGACGAAGGTTTGCGGAAAGTTCGATGACACTCGAAAGCCCGGTAATCCCGGGCTATCGGAAAATCCTTTGGTACAGGCCTCCACCCAAAACCACTAATATTTAGGGGGTATTGCTCAAATATTCCCCGTTCGCACTTATAGACTGAGAAGCGGGCCGGCAGCGTCGGTTTAAACGGCGGCGAGAATCACATGCGCCTGAATTTTCGCGGCAACCGCGCCACCGCCATGCCGCGCTTCGATGGCCGCGGCGGCGCAATCTGTCGCGGTGTCGAGCCCTCCCG
The DNA here is from genome assembly GCF_041954855.1 of Agrobacterium sp. LR_9. Taxonomy (NCBI): domain Bacteria; kingdom Pseudomonadati; phylum Pseudomonadota; class Alphaproteobacteria; order Hyphomicrobiales; family Rhizobiaceae; genus Agrobacterium; species Agrobacterium sp. LR_9. The sequence goes on along the minus strand of NZ_JAVAYA010000001.1, from coordinate 283,552 downwards.
GTGCTCTCGCCTCAATTTCCGTCCGAAGCACGGTTCCCTGACAATAAGCCATGGCCGGAATGCGCGGTGAAGAGGCGCGGCTCTGCGCGGCCACCGTCTCAATCGTCACGCGGGAAAAACCGGCCTCCTCCAGCTCGTGGCGAATGAGTGCCGTGTCATGATAACCGTGCGGGGTACGGACCATGAAGCGCGGCGGATCACCGGGGAACAGGCGCGCCAGGGCGTTCGTCACGTCATCCGCGAAGTGATTTTCCTCGATGCGGTCCCATACATTGAATAGATAATGTCCGCCGGGCTTCAATACCCGCTTTGCCTCGCGATAGGCCGACAAGCGGTCAGTAAAAAACATCGCGCCGAACTGGCAGAAAACGAGATCGAACACAGCGTTTTCAAAAGGCAACGTCTGAGCATCCACCTGCTGCCATTTTATGCGGCGATCCGGCGCCTGTTGCGACGCCGCAAAATCGAGCATCGGCTGGTTGAGGTCGGTTACCACATAGTTTGCCACGGGCAATAAGCGGGGAGCCAATTCGCGCGTGACGGCGCCGGTGCCTGCGGCGATTTCCAGAATATCAATCGGCATCAAGGCAGCCGCCCTGCGCGCCAGATCGGCGGCGAATGGCGCAAAAATCAGCGGCACCATATAGCGGTCGTAATTTTCCGGAATCGAACCCGCAAACACCTTGTCCGCTTCCAACATGGCTTTCACCCCGGGAACAGCTGATGACGGGGTGACTTTAGCACATATTCGGGACGTTCGGAATTCACGCGGTCCTGCGGAGCGTCGAAGCATCCGCCTGAACGGACTTGCCGATATCAGCCATATCGCGCGTGACGGCGATTGTCTCGGGACTTAATTTTATGGGAAGAGAAATGGCGCACCCGAAGAGATTCGAACTCCTGACCCCCAGATTCGTAGTCTGGTGCTCTATCCAGCTGAGCTACGGGTGCGTGCCGTTCCGGTCGTTTCCGGTGGCGTGGCGATCCTCTAAAACGTCCTCATTCCGAATGCAAGCGATTTCGCTTCAAAATTGTCATTTTTCCGCAGCAATTCATGTATCACATTGATTTTATTTGAAATTCCATGAGGGTCATTTTCCACGGGCCAGATACCCTGTCCGTTTGGGCGGGAAGAATGATTGCGCGAACCGGCTGCAAAGCAGGTTTTTCAGGCGGTTCTGGCCGCCTGTACGGAGGCGGCGCGGTCGGCGATCTCGATGCGGAACTGCGTGCCGGGACCGGGCTTTTCGACGAGCGCGATCGTGCCGCCATGGGCAAGCACGAGTTCGCGGGCAATGACCAGCCCGAGGCCCGTGCCTCCGGAGCGCGCCGAACCCCTGAAAGCGGAGAACAGGTTTTCCTTGGCCTTGCGCGGCATGCCCGGCCCATTGTCGTCGATGACGATGCTGACGACGCTGCCGGCCCTCTGGGCCGAGATGGAGAGATACCGAAGCCCGGCATTCGCGGTATCGGATTGCAGGGCCTGAACGGCATTGCGACAGAGATTGTGGATGACCCTGAAAAGCTGCTCGGAATCCGCATCGACTGTGAGGTCGGATGGAACGCTGTCCTGAAATTCGATGCCACTGTCCGGATCGAGCGCAAGAATATCGCGCACATCCCGCACCAGAAGGCTCAACTGCACCATCTTGCGTTTCGGTGCGCCTTCGGTCGCCTGGCCATAGGCCAGAACCTCGCCGGTATAGGCCACGGCGCGGTCGATGGTGCGCAGCAGTTTCGGCGCAAAGCTCCTGACCATCGGATCCTTTGCATCCACAAGACGGTCCGACATGAGCTGCGCGGAAGACAGGATGTTGCGCATGTCGTGATTGATCTTCGAGACCGCGAGGCCGAGATCCACGAGGTTTTTCTGCTGGCGCAGGGTCTTCTGCAGTTCGGTCTGCATGTCGGCGAGGTGGCGGCCGGCAACCGATAGTTCATCCGTTCCCTCCTCAGGTACGAAAATCCGCTCGGGATTGCCCGGATCCTCCGAGAAGTTCTGCATGCCGAGCGTCAGTCGGCGTATGGGCCGGATCATGATGCGGTTGATGGAGATGAAGATCAGGCCTGCGGTGATCAGCGACAGGACAATGGAAATCAGGAAAACGTTGCGCGCATAGGCAAGCATTGCCGCCCGCAGCTTGTTTTCGCCGAGCACCAGTTCGATGATCGTATCGCTGTCGCCGACGACATCGAAAACACGGATGACGCGGTTGCCGCCGAACAGCAGGGTGGAAAAGGCGTCCCGCACCGCCGCCACCTGCGAAACGTCGGAAAGGTCATATTGCTCATCGACGCCAGGAGGCGTTTCCGCCACGGCGAGCAGGCGTGAGGTGCCGTCCTTGCGCAGCGCGATAAGCTTCGCCCCGGTTGCCATCAGCGTGTCGTTCTGCACGCTTCGCGGCAGTTCGGCCTGCAGGCCGTCGATGACAGCGCCGGCGGCCGCGGCCGTATTCAGGCGGTCGCGCAACCACGAAAGTCGCATATTGGCGACGGAAGGCACGAAGATCAGCACTTCGGCGATCATCACGAAGATGACAGTGAGCAGCAGCAGCCGTCCCGAAAGACCGGCGGTCAATCCCGGCATGCAATGCACCGGATCGTCTTGCGTGCGGTCCAAGCTGTCTACGCCTTTAGAAAACACCGGGCCATGATCCTGTATGCGCGCCGCTGCTTGCGTGGAACGGCTCGGTTTATATGCAGCGATGATAATAGGACCTAATGGATATTTTTCCAATGCGCTGCAAAATAAAGGTTTTCATTGCCGGAAAAACAAACGCCGCCCGGCAGGGGCGGCGTTCGAAGGTCAGCCGGTTTTGAAGCGGACCGCTGGTCGTCTAGAACTCCTGCCAGTCGCCATGTGCGGGTGCTGCCGCAGGCTGGGCATTGAGCGCGCGGCTGACGCTGTTCATCAATTTGCGGGCCGGAGACGCCACCGCCGGCGTCCTGCCAGACACTGCCACCGGTCCGGCGGAAACCGTCATCGGCCTCGCGGGCTGCTCGATGCGGGGGCTGCGCTGCACATTCTCCGCGCCGACATTGAAGCGCGCCACGAGCGTCACAAGATGGTCGGCCTCGCTGCTCAGCTTATGGGTTGCAGCCGAGGTTTCCTCCACCATTGCTGCGTTGCGCTGCGTTACCTGGTCCATCTGGTTGATGGCGGTATTCACCTCATGCAGACCGGTGGACTGCTCCCTGGCGGCCGTGGCAATCGAATGGATGTGCTCGTTGATTGCCAGAACGCGGGTCTCGATCTCGCTCAGTGCGCCGCCGGTTCTCTGCACCAGCGATACGCCACGCCCGACCTCTTCGCCGGATTTTGTGATCAGCGCCTTGATGTCCTTCGCTGCCGTTGCGGATCGTTGCGCAAGTTCTCGCACTTCCTGAGCGACGACGGCAAAGCCCTTGCCCGCTTCACCCGCACGGGCGGCTTCCACGCCGGCATTCAGCGCCAGCAGGTTGGTCTGGAAGGCGATTTCGTCGATGACGTTGATGATCTGGCTGATTTCGCGCGAGGCATGCTCGATGCGATCCATGGCGGACACGGCGTCGCGCACGACATTGGCGGACTCTTCCGTCTTCTGCTTCGTTTCGGCAACCATGGCGCTGGCTTCCTGCGCACGGTCGGTCGAATTGCGGACGACGGCGGTAATCTCATCCAGAGCGGCGGAGGTTTCCTCCAGCGCCGCCGCCTGCTGTTCGGTCCGCTTCGACAGGTCGTCGGCCGCCGAGCGCAATTCGTTCGCGTTGCCGCTGATGCCCTCCGTGCTGCCGCGCACTTCGCGCATCGTCTCGCGCAGCTTGGTCAGCGTCTGGTTGACGTTCCCCTGGAGTTCAGCAAATACGCCCCGGAACTCGCCATCCATTCTCTCCGTCAGATCGCCCCGCGCAAGGCCTTCGATGACGCGGCTGGTCTCGGATACGCCATTATGGACACCGGTGAGGAGCGAATTGATCGTCGCGGCGAAACGATTGAGGTTGTCGTCGCCATAGTCCTTGTTGATGCGGCGGCTGAAATCGCCCTGGGCCGCAGCGTCGACGACGATGGCCATGCCGGCCTGCAGATCGTCGCTCTTGGCGCGCATGGCGGCTTCCTGCGCATTCATGCGGCGCACTTCGCTGCCGTTTTTCTTAAAGACCTCGACGGCCGCAGCCATTTCGCCGATTTCGTCGTTGCGGCCGAGATAGGGAACGTCCGCGTCGAGATTTCCATGGGCCACGGCATTCATCACCTGCGAAACCCTGCGGATGGGGGCGCTGAGCTGCCGCGTTCCGATGTAGAGACCGAAGGCGGCTCCCGCGCCGACACCGGCAACCGTCACCCCGACGATCACCCAGAATATCGCGGTGCTGAAAGAATCTACTCCTGCCTTCACGACTTCGAGTTCGGCGAGGTCGTTTTTCACGACGCTGTCGATCTCCGCCTGATAGGCTTTGCGGTTGGCGCGGTTCGCCTCGTTATTGCCCTGCTGGCTGGCCGCCTGCGGCCCGTTTTCCTTCGCCAGCCGCACGGTTTCCAGACGGAAAGTGCGGAATTCCTTGGAGCGGCCGACAAGCTTGTCGAAACTCGCCTGTTGTTCCGCCGGCACGAGCGGCGCCCAGCTGGCAATGAGCTTTTCCATGGCGTCGAGGTTTTTGACCATACCGTCGGCAAAGGGGGTGGCTGCCGCCACATCGGCTGCCGCGTAGACACCGCGTGCCTCCATGACGACTGCCGTTACCAGACGGTTGAGCGCCTCGCCCTTGTAAGCCCTTTCGGCGGTTCCCTCGAAATGATGCGACCGAACCCAGAATTCGTTGATCGCATAGATGGACAACCCGCCAATGGTACAGGCGACAAGGCTCATCAGCCCGACAAGTAGATTGATACGACCGCGAATTCTCAACTTCGTTCCCCCAACAAAAACCAGCCGCGCGATGAAAATGGGAAGCTGGCATAACTTTTTCGCGTCACAAGATTTATCAACGCTGCGTTAAGAAAGAATTTCGGATTTTATCGATTGCGCGCCGGAATCGGCCTCCATCGGCGGTCGGCGAAGGAGATGGCGGTGCGTTTTCCGCAAAAGGTGAAGCGCGAAAACCCCTTCGGCAATTGACTTTGCTCGGCCTATGCCCTTATAAGCCGCGCACGCTCGGCCATTGAAAGCTCGCCCAGGCGGGGTTAGCCGTGCAAAAAACGAAACGCTCTTGCAAATTATTGCAAATTCAAGAAGGGCCGCACACCGCGGTATTAAATAAATGTCGAAGCGTACTTACCAACCGTCCAAGCTTGTCCGCAAGCGTCGCCATGGCTTCCGCGCCCGTATGGCTACCGCCGGCGGCCGCAAGGTTCTCGCAGCCCGCCGTGCGCGCGGCCGCGCTCGTCTTTCGGCTTAATTGCCGCCTCTGTGACCCGGTGAAAGTCGCGGGCACATGAGTAAGACAGGAAAACTGCCCGGCCGGCTTAAAAACCGGTCGGATTTCCTTGCCGTTCAGGCAGGAGAAAAACTGCGGGGAGGCACCTTTCTTCTGGAAGTGCTTGACCGGAAAACCCCGGAAACCGAGCCTCGCGTCGGTTTTACCGTAACGAAAAGACAAGGCAACGCGGTAGAGCGAAATCGCATGCGCCGCCGTCTCAAGGAAGCCGTCAGGCTTTCTGCCGGATTCGCAATGAAGCCCGGTCATGACTATGTGATTGTCGCCCGCAGGGACGTGCTCGATACGGCCTTCCCGAAACTTCAGTCTCTCCTTAACGAGCGAATTGAAGGAACGGCGAAACCGAAACGGTCCCAGGAGACCCGCTCCAGGAAAGAATGATGGAAAAGAACCGTAATTACTTCATCGCGATAGCCCTTTCGGTTGTCATCGTCCTCGCCTGGCAATTCCTTTACATGAATCCGCGTATCGAGCAGCAGCGCCGCGCCGAAGAGGCCCGCCAGGCGCAGCAGCAGACGACGCAGCAACAGCAGCCGGCGCCGGGCGCCGCACCAGGTGCTGCCGTTGAAGGCGCACCGCCCGCCTCCTCACCGCAGACTGCCGCCACGGCGACCCGCGAAGAGTCGATTGCAAGAACCCAGCGCGTGGCCATCGAGACCAACGCCATCGCCGGCTCGATCAACCTTACCGGCGCCCGCTTCGATGACATCCGGCTCAAGGACTACCATGAGACCGTCGATGACTCGAGCCCGATCATCACGCTGTTCTCGCCCTCCGACACCAAGGACGGTTACTTCACCGAACTCGGTTACGTTGCAGCACAGGAAGTCGGCGGCGTTCCCGGCCCGACCACTGTCTGGACGCTCGCAAGCGGCGAAAAGCTGACGGAAACCACCCCGGTCACCCTCACCTACACCAATTCCAAGGGCGTGATTTTCTCCCGTACGGTTTCGATCGACGAGCATTACATGATCTCGGTCGCCGACAAGGTGGAGAACCCCGGACAAGCGGCGATCTCCTTTGCCACCTATGGCCGCGTGACGCGCAACAACAAGCCCGCAGTTCCCCCGGTCTTCGTCATCCATGAAGGTTTCCTCGGCGTTTCGGGCAAAGACGGCAGCCTGACGGAAGAAAAATACAAGGACGTCGAGGAAGCACCGGTAACGGTTGCCAAGGCGACCGGCGGCTGGCTCGGCATCACCGACAAATATTGGGCCGCGGCCATCGTTCCGCCACAGACGACGCCGTTCGAGACCCGTTATTCGCACATCACCGGCAATCAGCCGAGCTATCAGGCCGATTTCAAGAGCGACCCGCTGACGGTCGAGCCCGGCCAGTCGATCGAGCTGAAGAGCCTCGTTTTCGCCGGCGCCAAGGAAGTGCCGCTGGTCGACCGTTACGAGACGACCTACGCCATTCCGAAGTTCGACCTTCTGATCGACTGGGGCTGGTTCTACTTCATCACCAAGCCGATGTTCAAACTGATGGATTTCTTCTTCCGTTATTTTGGCAATTTCGGCGTGGCGATCCTGCTCACCACCATCGTCGTCAAGGCGCTCTTCTTCCCGCTCGCCAGCAAGCAATATGCTTCCATGGCGAACATGAAGCGCGTGCAGCCGAAGATGGAAGAGCTGAAGGCCAAGCATGGCGATGACCGCATGGCCATGCAGCAGGCGATGATGCAGCTCTACAAGGAAGAGAAGATCAATCCTGTTGCCGGCTGCTGGCCGATGCTTTTGCAGATCCCGGTCTTCTTCGCGCTCTACAAGGTCATCTACGTCACCATCGAAATGCGGCATGCGCCGTTCTTCGGCTGGATTCACGACCTTTCCGCGCCGGATCCGACGTCGCTGTTCAATCTCTTCGGCCTTCTGCCTTATGATGTGCCGCACTTCCTGATGATCGGTGTCTGGCCGCTTGTCATGGGCATCACCATGTTCCTGCAGATGCGCATGAACCCGACGCCGCCCGATCCGACGCAGGCGATGATCTTCAACTGGATGCCGCTGATCTTCACCTTCATGCTGGCCTCCTTCCCGGCCGGTCTGGTCATCTACTGGGCATGGAACAATACGCTCTCCATCACCCAGCAGGCCGTCATCATGAAGCGCCAGGGCGCCAAGATCGAGCTGTTCGATAACATCAAGGGGCTGTTCAAGCGAAAGCCGGTGCAATCGAAATGAGTGAGACCGGCACGGCAACCGAAAAGCCCCTGTTCGGGCGACCCTGGATTTTCATTCGCGGCGTTCCCGCAATGAAATTCCTGCCGCCCGAAGGCCCGCCGGAGATTGCCTTCGCCGGTCGCTCGAATGTCGGCAAGTCCTCGCTCATCAATGCGCTGGTGGGCCACAAAGGGCTTGCCCGCACATCCAATACGCCCGGACGCACGCAGGAACTGAACTATTTCGTTCCAGATGGTTATTCCGGCGAAGCTGGCGATCTGCCGCCGATGGCGCTGGTCGACATGCCCGGTTACGGCTATGCGCAAGCCCCGAAGGATCAGGTCGATGCCTGGACCAAGCTCGTCTTCGATTATCTGCGCGGCCGTGCGACGCTGAAGCGCGTTTACGTGCTGATCGATTCCCGCCATGGCGTGAAAAAGAACGACGAGGAGGTTCTGACCCTGCTCGACAAGGCGGCCGTTTCCTACCAGATCGTGCTGACGAAGACGGACAAGATCAAGGATGCCGGCGTTCCGCGGCTGATCGGCGAAACGCTGGAGAAAATCCGCAAGCGTCCCGCCGCCTATCCGGAAGTTCTCGCCACATCCTCGGAAAAATCATTCGGGCTGGATAGCCTGCGGGCCGAGATCGTCAGAACGATCTCTCTTTGAAAGACACGCCTCTCAGGCGATGGTGAAAAGCAGAACGGCGGTCCAGAGCATCGCCGTCAACGCCAGAAGGCGCCAGAAGCGCACGGAATGCCAGACCTCCGAAAGCATGGCTGCGAACATGCTGCCACCCCGTAGCGGCTGGCCCCTGAATGGCAGGCCGGAGCGGCTTGGCTCCCGTTCCAGCAGCGCGGCGACGGTCGCGTTTTCGCGATGTTCGGTTTCCGCCAGATTGTCCCGCCAGCGCCTGACCATGGCGGCGAACTGGCGGTCGCGTTTGACGCGCTTGGCAAGCTGCGCCATGCTTTCCGGCGGCAGGGCACCCAGCACATATTCGCCCGCGAGGACTTCATCCCGCAAACCGCTTTGCTTGTCTCTATCGGGTGCCGTCATGTGGTCTCTCGCTCCTCGGTCGTTCAGGTCAGCATCGCTCCCGCGGCGCGCGACATCCCATATCGCCCTGAATTAACCCCTCCCCTTTCCATGGAAGGCTGGTCCCATTGGGCCTTTATGTCAATCTCATTACGGGGCCGGGACAGCCAAAAAAAAGAAATTTGACCGCTGCCGACACAATAAGGCCAGGAGGTTATTTCATCCGTCAAAGACTTGCTTTAGAGCGGTGACAGGCTTTCAACAGCCGCAACCACAGACCGAGGTTTTTAGATGACGTCTTCCGAAAGCGAAACTCAGGCGCGGCTGCTCGCACAGGCTCTGCCTTTCATGCAGAAATACGAGAACAAGACCATCGTGGTGAAATATGGCGGCCACGCCATGGGGGATTCCACGCTCGGTAAGGCTTTCGCGGAAGACATCGCCCTTTTGAAGCAATCGGGCATTAACCCCATCGTCGTGCATGGCGGCGGCCCGCAGATCGGCGCGATGCTGACCAAGATGGGCATCGAATCGAAATTCGAGGGCGGCCTGCGCGTCACCGACGCCAAGACGGTCGAGATCGTCGAAATGGTTCTGGCCGGCTCGATCAACAAGGAAATCGTCGCCCTCATCAACCAGACGGGCGAATGGGCCATCGGCCTGTGCGGCAAGGACGGCAACATGGTCTTTGCCGAAAAGGCGAAAAAGACCGTCATCGATCCCGACAGCAATATCGAACGTGTGCTCGATCTCGGCTTTGTCGGCGAAGTCACGGAAGTCGACCGCACCCTGCTCGACCTGCTCGCCAAGTCGGAAATGATCCCGGTCATCGCCCCGGTCGCGCCTGGCCGCGATGGTGCCACCTATAATATCAACGCCGATACCTTCGCCGGCGCGATTGCGGGTGCGCTTCACGCCTCGCGTCTGCTGTTTCTCACCGACGTTCCCGGCGTTCTCGACAAGAACAAGGAACTCATCAAGGAACTCACCGTCTCGCAGGCGCGTGCGCTCATCAAGGACGGCACGATTTCCGGCGGTATGATCCCGAAGGTCGAGACCTGCATCGACGCCATCAAGGCCGGTGTTCAGGGCGTGGTGATCCTCAACGGCAAGACGCCGCATTCCGTCCTTCTGGAAATCTTCACGGAAGGCGCCGGCACGCTCATCGTGCCCTGACAGGCTTCAGGTGGCGGACGGCAAGCCTGTCCGCCACGACAGGCGTTCAGCCGAATGCCAGAAGCGATAGCACGCCCACGACAATCAGCAGGCAGCCGGACAGTTCGAGCCTGTTGATCTTCTCCTTGAAGAAAAGCACGGTCGAGGCGAAGGCGAAGAGCATCTCCACCTGCGCCAATGCCTTCACCACGGCGGCCTGCTGCAGGGTCATCGCCGTGAACCAGCCGAACGAGGCCGTAGCGCCCACGAAACCGACCGCCAGCGACGGTTTCCATACCTTCGCGATGCGCCGCAACTCTTCCCGCTCGCGCCAGACGATCCACAGGAACATCGAAACCGTCTGCATGACGATGACGACAACGAGGGTAAAGCCCGCTTGCATCATCGCGTCCGGAGCGGGAAGGCTCGGTGCAAGCGCGAGCGACGCAGACCGGTAGGCAACCGATGACAGGCCGAAGAAAGCCCCCGAGGCAAGGCCGATACCCGCTGTCCGGCTGAAGATCGACGTGAAGAAGGAAGCGGGCGTGACTTCCGTGCGCGCCACCGAAATAAGCATGACGCCGGCGACCGAGATGGCGATGGCCGCCAATGTGCCGCCATTGACGCTTTCCCCGATGAAAATAAGCGCGAACAGTGCCGCCTGCGCCGGCTCGGTGCGGGAATAGGCCGTTCCAACCGCAAAATTACGGAAGGAGAACAGGTGCACCAGCAGGAAGGTGGCGGCAATCTGCGCCATGGCGCCGACCGTCGCCCACACGGCGAAGGACATGTTCGGCACCGGCAGAGGGCGGCCGAGCCCGAAATGCAGAAAAGCAAGATAGGCGAGAGCGAAAGGCATGCCGAAAACGAAGCGCACGAAGGTCGCGCCCGTGGTGCCCATCATGCCCTTGAGGTGCTTTTGCAGGGTCGAGCGCAGGTTCTGCAAGAACGCGCTTGCGAAAGTGATGCCTATCCAGAGTTCCATGGCCTTGGCGGTATCATGCACCGGAGGCCGCAGCCAAGCCCGATTTTCTGATCAATCGTCGTCTTTTCGATTTTCTTCGGCCTTCGAAACGGGCATAAAGCAGCCCATGGACACAAAGCCGAAAAACCTGCCCGAAGCCGCTGATTTCGACCATGTGAGCGAATGGGTCTTCGATCTCGACAACACGCTCTATCCGCATCACATCAATCTGTTTTCGCAGATCGACCGTAACATGACGGCCTATGTGGCGGAGCTTCTGAAGCTCGATCCCGACGAGGCCCGGGCACTGCAGAAGCGCTATTATCACGACCACGGCACGACGCTTCAGGGCCTGATGATCCATTACGGCATCAGCCCGGACGAGTTTCTGGAACGCGCCCATGCCATCGATTATTCGGCGCTGAAGCCGCATCCGGAACTCGGCGAGGCGATCAAGGCTTTGCCGGGCCGCAAATTCATCCTTACCAACGGCAGCGTCAAACATGCGCAGGCGGCGGCCGGTGCGCTCGGCATTCTCGATCATTTCGAGGATATTTTCGATATTGTCGCCGCGGGCTATCTGCCGAAACCGGCCAGCGCGACCTATGAGAAGTTCGCGGCGCTTGCGAAACTCGACACGCAAAAAGCCGCCATGTTCGAGGATTTGCCGCGCAATCTCGCGGCGCCCAAGGCGCTCGGCATGAAGACCGTTCTGCTCGTCCCCGCCAATCTCGAGGGCGTCATCATGGAGCGCTGGGAAATCCCAGCGGCCACGGATGCGCATATCGACTACATCACCGACGACCTGACCGGCTTCCTGACAAAAGCCATTGCAGGCTGAGCAGCGAACATTACCGAAGCTTCATCCACCTTACGGATGTTTAAGTGGTGAGGCGTGCTGGACGTCATTATCTTCTCTTCAGGGACACCAAAGAAAGGTAATGACGATGACCACACGAAAAATCGCCCTGTCTGCTCTTGGCGCAGCCCTTTTGATCGGCACGGCCGCGACGGCAAGCTTCGCCGCCCCACCCGCTCCGGGCAAAGGCCATGGCGAGCGCATGCCGATCCACCAGGAAGCGGCCTTCGTTCACCTGCTGAAGGTGGCTGACAGCAACAAGGACGGCAAGATTTCCAAGGAGGAATTCGCCGCCCGTCAGGACGCGCTCTTCACCGAGATTGACAAGGACAAGGACGGCTCGATCACGCCGAAGGAAATGCGTGAGTATCGTCAGGCGAAGATGGAAGCTTTCCGCGCCGCCAATCCGCGCCCCGAGCGTGAGGACGCCAAAGCCGAAGAGGGGAAAGGCCCCGAGGGCAAGCGCGCCGAAAGACATGCCGAGCGCGAACATGGCGGCCGGTTTGGCCATCAGGGCTGGGGCAAGCATGGCGGCAAGGGCGCAGGTTTCTCGCTGATCCGCTGGGCCGATACCGACGAGAACGGTCAGGTCAGCAAGGCCGAATTCACCGCCGCCGGCGAAAAGATGTTCGAACGGCTGGACAAGAACAAGGACGGCGTCATCTCCATCGACGACATGCCGGACCGCCCGTTCCTTTAACCCGCTAAAGAAAAAGCCCGCTCAAAAGCGGGCTTTTTTCTTCAATGCAGGCTGACGGTCTGGAGATCGTCTTCGGCAGCCTTGAAAAACGTACTGGACCGGTTGTCCGTCAGGAGGATCGGCGTACCATCTGCACCGAACAGCGCCCAAAGGTCCAATTGCGGATCGAGATCGGGCGCTTCCGGGAAACAGCGGCTGACGTCTTCCGCGCGGATCTTGCGGATATATCCCACTTCTCCTTCGCCGATATGGGCGAGCTGGGATTGGGTGAGACGCGCATGCGCTTCTTTCAACAGCATATTTCAGCCTCCTTCTTCACGCCGAGCGATTCGTGTCGGATTCCGGCGTTCACGTTCTACTCTGAGACGGAAATATTAATTTTCTTCACCACGTTTGAAATTTCCGGCCGCACCAGATCGATGGAAAGAAGCCCGTTGCGCAGACGCGCTTCCCTGACCTGCATGCCATCGGCAAGCACGAAAACCCGCTGGAACTGGCGCGCCGCGATGCCGCGATAGAGAAAATCGCGTTTCTCCTGTTCCTGCTGGCGTCCGCGAATGACGAGCTGGTTATCGGCCGTCGTCACATCCAGATCGTCCTGCGAGAAACCGGCAACCGCGATGGTGATGCGCAGGCGTTCCGGCACATCGCCGCTGCCCGGCAGGCGCTCGATATTATAGGGAGGATAGCCGTCATTGGCCTTCGCCATGCGCTCCAGCGTTTTTTCCATGGCATCAAAACCCAGCAAAAGCGGGTGGGTGAATGGCGTCATGCGGCTCATGTCTCTTTTGTCCTTGCAACCAAGCGACGTTTCGCGGTCCCGCTTCCGGCAACCTCGCCGGTCAATCGCACCGGCCCCTGCAATATGGGAAGCACAACCGCAATACGCAAGACGCGGCGACGAGCAAAGGGAACACCGGGAATGAGGCTTGACAAGTGAGCACCCGCCGCTCGAAAAAAGCGCTCATCTCAACGGCGGGCAAGACATGGCAGAACGCAGAAAAATCATTATCGACACCGATCCGGGCCAGGACGATGCGGCGGCAATCATGCTCGCCTTCGCAAGCCCGGAGGAAATCGACATTCTCGGATTGTGCGCCGTCGCCGGCAACGTTCCGCTGAAGCTGACCAGCCGCAACATCCGCATCATCAGCGAACTGTGCGGCCGCACCGATATTCCCGTCTATGAGGGCGCCGAGAAGCCGCTGGTGCGCAAGCCCATCACCGCCGAGCACGTTCACGGCAGCACCGGCCTCGATGGCCCGGTTCTCGATGAGCCGACCATGGAAGCGCAAAAGCAGCATGCGGTCGATTTCATCATCGAAACGCTGATGCGGGAACCCGCCGGCACCGTAACGCTCTGCACGCTCGGCGCGCTGACCAACGTGGCGCTGGCGCTCCTGAAGGCGCCGGAAATCGCCGACCGCGTCAAGGAACTGGTGATGATGGGCGGCGGCTTCTTCGAGGGCGGCAACATCACCCCGGCGGCGGAATTCAACATCTATGTCGACCCGCAGGCCGCCGATATCGTCTTCCGCTCCGGCATGCCGATCGTCATGATGCCGCTCGATGTCACCCATCAATTGCTGACAACCAAGGTTCGGGTCAACCGCATTCGCGACATTGGCACACGGCCGGCCATCGCCATGGCGGAAATGCTGGAATTCTTCGAGCGTTTCGACATCGAAAAATACGGCTCGGATGGCGGCCCACTGCATGATCCGACTGTCATTGCCTATCTCGTCAAACCCGAACTGTTTCAGGGTCGCGAGTGCAATGTCGAAATTGAGGTCCACTCCGAACTCACCATGGGCATGACCGTGGTGGACTGGTGGAAGGTTACCGAACGGCCCGCCAATGCCCGCGTGATGCGCAATGTGGATGCCGACGGCTTCTTCGAATTGCTGACGGAACGTTTCGCCCGTCTCTGATGGAAGAGGACATTAAAAAAGGGCCGCTGGCGATACCAGCGGCCCTTTTTATTTGAGACGGAAATGGCGCGTCAGAATTCCGTCCAGTCATCCTGCGCCAAAGCGTTTGCGCCGCTGGTTCTCGGACGGGCGCGGGGCGCGGTCGGGCGGGCCGACGCCTGCGCCGGAGCGACGGGTGCGCGCATTGCCGCCGCCGTGGCGCGCAGTTGCTGGCTGGAATGGCCGCCGGAAACGGAGAAACCGGCAACGAGCGACTTCAGCGTTTCTGCCTCGCTGTTCAGCGTCACGCTGGCCGCCGTAGTTTCTTCCACCATCGCCGCATTCTGCTGGGTGACCTGATCCATCTGCGTGACGGCGGAGTTGATCTCCTTCAGGCCTACCGCCTGTTCGCTGGCTGAAGCGGAAATCTGCCGTATCAACTGGTTGATCTGCAGAACCTGATCGGCGATTTTTTTCATCGTCTCACCGGCCTTGCCGACGAGCTGGACGCCCTCGTTCACCTGGGTGGCCGAGGTGTTGATGAGACCCTTGATCTCCTTGGCGGCGGTTGCGGACCGCTGCGCCAGTTCGCGCACTTCCTGTGCGACGACGGCAAAGCCCTTGCCGGCATCACCGGCGCGGGCTGCCTCGACGCCCGCATTCAGCGCCAGGAGGTTGGTCTGGAAAGCGATCTCATCGATAACCCCGATGATGCGCGAGATTTCGGCCGAGGATTGCGCGATGCCTTCCATGGAGTTTACGGCCTGCTGCACGACCTCACCCGACTTGCCTGCGTCGTCGCAGGCATGGCTGACGGCTCCGGCCGCCTCTGCGGCGTTTTCCGCGCTGGAATTGACCTGCGCCGTCAGCTCATTGAGGGCGGCGGCGGTTTCTTCCAGGCTTGCGGCCTGCTGTTCCGTGCGGTGCGAAAGATCGCTGGCGGCGCGAGTGATCTCGCCCGTGCCGTTGCCGATGCTGACGACGGTTGCGTTGACGGTGGAAACCGTTTCCTCAAGGCTCGCAAGCGCCGAGTTGAAGTCTTCGCGCAGCTTCGCATATTCGCCGGGGAACTCGTCCTCGATGCGGTAGGTGAGATTGCCCTGCGAAAGCGCATTGAGACCAGCACCCAGCACGCCGACAATGTGCTGCTGCATCCGGCTGTTTTCAGTACGCTCGGATTCCGAGCGCTGGCGCGCCGTTTCCGCGTGACTACGCTGGGCCTCGGCTTCGGCCTCCATCTCGCGGATGCCGGCAAGCTTCGCGCGGAAACCTTCAAGCGCAGTAGCCACTGCACCCGTCTCATCCCGGCGTTCCTGTCCGGAAACGGGCACATCGTAGCGACCGTCGCTCAGCGTCCTGACGTCGGACACCAGGGAGGCAAGCGGATTGCGGACGAAATGGCGCACGGCGAAATAAAGCGCGGTGATGACGGCGGCGAGAATGACGATCGCGCCGATGATCATCATGTATGTCTGTTCCTGAACCGGTGCGTTCAGGGCCTGATGGGGAATATCCACCAGCACCACCCAGGTCGCGTTGAGACCCGGAACGGCGAAGGGATAAACGAGACGATTATAGGGCGCGTCCGTATCGAGGCCGAGATTTTCGATGAGGCCCTGCTTGCCGGACGTAATCGCCGCCTGAACGGTGCTCGCACCGTCTCCGTCATAGGCTTTCATGTTCTGCGCGGGCGTCGGCGGCACCAGCCACTGGCCACCCTGCGAAACGAGCGTTACGCGGCCGGTCTCGAAAGGGTGCAGCGCCTGCAGCTTCTGCGACAGCGAGGCCAGCGAGATATCCACACCTGCCACGCCGATCATCTTGCCGTCCGACATGACCGGATAGGCAAGCGAGGTCATGGTTGTGGGTACTTCCGTGCCTTCTGCGAGATAGGGCTGGGTAATGGCGCCCTTACCGGATTTGGAAGCGAGCGCATACCATTCCGCCGCATAATCATTCTTGAAGGTCGAGAACTGGATGTCGCCCTTCTGGGTCTTCGACCAATAGGGCGCAAACGCACCGTTTTCATTGGTGCCGAGATCGAGCCTGCCCGCAATCTCCTTGCTCTGCCCGTCAAAGAGACCGAGCTGCTCGCAGAACCAGCTTCCGAAAGCAAAGGCATTCTGCTCGACATTGGCCTTGAGGATGTTGACGATGCCGGGGCGATCCATCGATTTCGCCTGATGCGCACGGCCGATAACGCCGGCCATGGAGCGCGCGGCGCTGCCGAGTTCACCGACATCGGCGGCGATGACGTTGGCGATGGCGCGCGCTTCGGTATTGGCCTGATCCATGGTCAGCGCGTGCACGCGCTCACTCGTCTGGGAAATAAGGAAGGAATTCGATGCAACGAGAACCGTGGTGATGGCGCAGCCGGTTACGAGGATCAGCTTGGTCGCAAGCGACTTCACTTGGAAATTGAACATTTTGGCCTCGATCAAATCGCCCGCCCGAAAAGGCTGACGTCAACGGATGAGAAATCTCCGTCATGGAGGCCCGTCCACAAGGGACAGTGCGCTGCAGCGCGACGGGGCAAAATTAGAAGAAGATTGCTAATTAAGCCCTAAAATTACTTCGTCGCGCCAAGCATAATCAGTGTTCGTAGTGGGCCGAGATGATTTTCCATGCATCGTCGGCCGTTTCGGCGAAATGCAGAAGATTCATGTCTTCCGGCGCGATGGTGCCGAAATCCGCCAGGAATTCGAAATTGATCACCGATCGCCAGAATTTCTCGCCGAAGAGGATGAGCGGAATGGGCTCCATGCGTTTCGTCTGGATGAGCGTCAAGGCCTCGAACAATTCGTCCAGCGTGCCGAAACCGCCGGGGAAGATAACCACCGCCTTCGCCCGCATCAGGAAATGCATCTTGCGAATGGCGAAATAGTGGAAGTTGAAGCTCAGCTCCGGCGTCACATAGGGGTTCGGCGCCTGCTCGTGCGGCAGGACGATGTTGAGGCCGATGGACGGACCGCCGGCATCGGCAGCGCCGCGATTGCCCGCTTCCATGACACCGGGACCGCCGCCGGTGACCACCACATATTCGAGGTGGTCGGATTTCGCGGCATAGTCGGTGCAGAGACGGGCGAATTTACGCGCCTCGTCATAATAGACCGAGGATTGCTCCAGATTGCGCTTCTGCGTCTCATTGCGCGCCGCCCAGGCCTCACCGCCGGGTTCGGGAATGCGGGCGCCGCCGAACATGACGACAGTGGATTTGATGCCGCGCTCGGTCAGCGCCATTTCCGTCTTCAGCAGTTCCAATTGAAGCCTGACGGGGCGCAATTCCTCGCGGCAGAGGAAATCCATGTCCACATAGGCGAGGCGATAGGACGGGGAATCCGACTGCGGTGTTTTTTGAACGACCTCGGCCTGCTGCTTGTCCACGGCACTGCGCTTCAACGGGTCCCATACCCCGTCCTTGCGCCGCAACTTGCCGTTTTTCAGTCGTGTCATTTCCATGCCTTTCGTCTGACGCGCCAAATCACCCAAATCACATTGACGCCTTTCCAACACTCCCTTAGATCAAATGACCAAAGCCTTCCAGCGGCGCGGGACCATCCGTGACCACGAACACCACGCGACTTTAAGGAATTTTCCATGAGCCTTACGGATCTCACCTCCCTCGAAACCATCATCGAAACCGCCTTCGACAACCGCGATGGTGTGAACGTATCGACGAAGGGCGAGGTTCGCGACGCCGTGGACACATCTCTTCAACTTCTCGATAGCGGCAAGGCACGCGTGGCCGAAAAGCAGGCTGACGGAAGCTGGAAGGTGAACCAGTGGCTGAAAAAGGCCGTTCTTCTCTCCTTCCGCCTGAACGACATGGAGATCGTGACCGGCGGACCGGGCGAATCTACCTGGTGGGACAAGGTGCCGTCGAAGTTCGAAAACTGGGGTGAAAACCAGTTCCGCGCCGCCGGTTTCCGCGCCGTGCCGAACGCCGTCGTGCGCCGCTCCGCCTATGTCGCCAAGAACGTGGTGCTGATGCCTTCCTTCGTCAATCTCGGCGCCTATGTCGATGAAGGCACGATGGTAGATACCTGGGCAACCGTCGGCTCCTGCGCGCAGATCGGCAAGAATGTGCACCTCTCCGGCGGCGTCGGCATCGGCGGCGTTCTGGAGCCCTTGCAGGCGGGCCCGACGATCATCGAGGACAATTGCTTTATCGGCGCACGTTCGGAAGTCGTCGAAGGCTGCATCGTGCGTGAAGGCGCCGTTCTCGGCATGGGTGTCTTCATCGGCAAGTCCACCAAGATCGTCGACCGCGCCACCGGTGAGATCACCTATGGCGAAGTGCCGCCCTATTCCGTCGTCGTTGCCGGCACCATGCCGGGCAAGCCTTTCCCGAACGGCGAACCGGGCCCGAGCCTTTATTGCGCCGTCATCGTCAAGCGCGTCGATGAAAAGACCCGCTCCAAGACCGGCATCAATGAGCTTCTGCGCGACTGATATAAAGCGACTGCCATGACCACGACCGATCCCGTTGCCAATCTCGCCGCCCTCATCCGTTGCCCTTCGGTGACGCCTGCGGAAGGCGGCGCGCTTTCCCTGCTCGACACCCTGCTTTCGCCGCTTGGTTTCCAGGTGGACAGGATGGTGGCGAGCGAGGCGGGAACGCCTGACGTGGAGAACCTTTACGCCCGGCTCGGCACCGAGGGTCCGCATCTGATGTTTGCGGGCCATACGGATGTCGTTCCGGTGGGCGACGAGGCCGCATGGAGCCATCCGCCCTTTGCGGCGGAAATCGCCGGCGGCGAAATGTTCGGTCGCGGTGCGGTGGACATGAAGGGCGGCATCGCCTGTTTCGTTGCCGCCATTGCCCGCCATATTGAAAAACACGGCAAGCCGCGGGGGTCCGTTTCTTTCCTGATTACAGGCGATGAGGAAGGCCCGTCGATCAACGGTACCTCCAAGCTGCTGGAATGGGCGGCTGCCAAAGGTGAGACCTGGGACGCCTGCGTGGTGGGCGAACCGACCAATCCGGACCAGCTTGGCGACATGATCAAGATCGGCCGCCGGGGATCGCTTTCCGGCCGCATCACGGTCCATGGCGTGCAGGGCCATGCGGCCTATCCGCATCTCGCCGACAACCCCATTCGCGGTCTGCTGCAACTGACCCATGCGCTGATGCATCCGCCCTTCGATCATGGCACCGACGATTTCCAGCCCTCCAATCTGGAAGTAACGACCGTCGATACAGGCAATGCCGCCACCAATGTAATCCCGGCGCGGGCGACGGCCTCCTTCAACATCCGTTTCAACGATACGTGGACTGCAGAGAGCCTGCGCGCGGAAATCATCCGCCGCCTCGATGCCGCCGCAGCAGAAGGTGAGCTTCGCCCCGACCGTGCACCGGTGAAATACGATATCGTCTGGGCCGACCGCCCGGCCCATGTCTTTCTTACCCGGAACAATGCCCTCATCTCGTCGCTTTCCGGCGCGGTGGAAGCCGTGACGGGCAAGGAACCGAAGCTTTCGACCACCGGCGGCACCTCGGATGCGCGTTTCATCAAGGATTATTGCCCGGTGGTGGAATTCGGCCTCGTCGGGCAGACCATGCATATGGTCGATGAGCGTGTGGCGGTTGCCGATCTCGAGACGCTGACGCGCATTTACGAGACCTTTATCGAACGCTGGTTCGCCCATGCCGACGGCAAGTGAAATAAGGCTCTATCTGACGGGCCTGTGGCTTCTGCTGCTCGGCGACCATAACGGCGCACGCTATCTGGACCTTTCAGAGCGCGGCATGTGGCGGTCCTTCTATTCCGCCCTCTGGTGCCTGCCCGCCATGCTGGTTTCATGGCTGTGGCTGCGCGCCGCCTTCCTCGCCAGCTATCCGCCCGGCACCGGAACGGGATTCATCTTCTTCTTTCGTCTGGCAATGGTCGAGGCGATCTGCTGGATCGTGCCGCTGCTGTTGATCGGCATGCTGCTCTTTGCCTTCGGCGCACGGGAAAAATTCGCGCCGCTCGTCACCACCATGAACTGGCTGTCGCTGCCCTTTTCCTACGCCTATGCGGTTCTGATCCTGATCGCCTTCTTCCTGCCGCCCTTGCAGGGGCTGATCGCCATTCTCTGGCTGGCGCTGCTTCTGTCGCTGGTCTTCGCCTTCTCGCGAATTGTGCGGTTCTTCATCCGCGACCAGTCACTGCTCGTCTCGGCCATCGTCATGACGCTGCTGGTGCCCGGCATGCTTCTGTCGGAAGCGCTGCAGCGTTTTCTCGGCGTTTATCCGGCCTGAGAACTGGCCTGGGTTTTAGCGGTCAGTCCGCGTCCTCAGCCATATCGGCTTCAGGGTACCTGCGACGCGGCGGAATGACGTCGGGATAATCGACCTGCATGAAATAGAGACCGTCCGGCGGTGCGACCGGCCCGCAGGCCTTGCGATCCCGCGCCTCCAGTGCGGCGCGCACATCCTCCGGCGTCATCGCGCCTTCGCCCGCCAGTTTCAGCGTGCCCGCGAAAGAACGGATCTGGTTATGCAGGAAGCTTTGCGCGGTCGCACGTATCTCGATGAGATCGCCGGTGCGCGTCACATCCAGCCGGTCGAGCGTGCGCACGGGGCTGTTCGCCTGACAATGCACGGAGCGGAAGGTC
Source organism: Agrobacterium sp. LR_9 (assembly GCF_041954855.1). Lineage (NCBI taxonomy): Bacteria > Pseudomonadati > Pseudomonadota > Alphaproteobacteria > Hyphomicrobiales > Rhizobiaceae > Agrobacterium > Agrobacterium sp. LR_9. The sequence goes on along the minus strand of NZ_JAVAYA010000001.1, from coordinate 262,747 downwards.
GTGAAATCATGCCGGCCGACAAGCATCTGGGCGGCTTCATGCATGCGCTCATGGTCCATGTCCTTCGACACCCACCATGCCCGCTTGTGCTCCAGCGCCAGCCGGGCCTTGCGGCAGATGATGCGGTAAAGGTAGTGCCGACGAAGGGCGGAAAACCGGGCGTCGAAATCCTCGGTCACGGAAGCAGCATCGAGGACGGCCACGGCTTCACCCGCCATGGCGAGATGCGCATTGAGCGCGTTACGAAGCTTGTAGGGCTCCCAGTCTCGGGAAAGATCGACATGGACGACCTGCCCGACGGCATGCACGCCGGAATCGGTGCGGCCGGCGCCGCGAATGGAGACGCTCTCTCCCGTCAGAGAGCGAACCGCAGCCTCGAGCGCACCCTGAACCGAGGGGCCGTTATCCTGTCTCTGCCAGCCATAATAAGGCGTGCCGTCATATTCGACAGTCATGCGGAAACGTGGCATCAGCCGAGCCTCGTTGTGGTCGGAACCGGTGTGCCGCGCACGAAATCGGCCGCCGACATCGGCTTGCCGCCCGCCTTCTGCAGACGGGTGAGCCGCACGGCGCCGCTGCCGCAGGCAATAGTAAGGGCGTCATCCAGCGCCGCGCCCGCTTCTCCCATGCCGCTTGCCAGTTCGGAGGCCAGAACCTTCACGCGTTCCGCCCTGCCGCCGATGTCCATTTCCAGCCATGCGCCGGGAAACGGCGAAAGGCCGCGAATGTGGTTATGCACGTCCTGCGACGGCCTCGAAAAATCGATGCGGGTCTCGCCCTTGTCGATCTTCGCGGCATAGAGCACGCCTTCTTCCGCCTGCGTGACGAGCGGCAGGTCACCGGTTTCCAGCTTGTCCATAGCCTGCCGCATCAGCCGCGCGCCGGCCAGCATCAGGCTGTCATGCAATTCTCCGGCGGTCATGTTCTCATCGATCGTGACCCTGGCGGTCAGCGCGACGGGGCCGGTATCGAGCCCCTTTTCCATTTTCATGACCATCATGCCGGTCTCGGCATCGCCGGCCATGATGGCCCGCTGGATGGGGGCAGCGCCACGCCAGCGCGGCAGCAGCGAGGCGTGGCCGTTATAACAGCCAAGGCGCGTGCCGCTGAGGATCGCTTCAGGCAGCAGCAACCCGTAAGCCACGACAACCGCAACATCGGCATTGAAATCCCGGAACTGCTGTCGGTCTTCCTCTGCCTTGAAGTTCACCGGCGTCAGCACAGGCAGGCCCAACAGTTCGGCGGCCTGATGCACCGGGGACTTCTGCAGATCCAGGCCACGACGGCCGCCGGGACGCGGCGGTTGGGTGTAGACGGCAACGATCTCGTGGCCGGCCTCCACCAGTGCACGCAGGGTGGGAACGGAAAAATCCGGCGTACCCATAAAAATGATGCGAAGAGCCATCGTCGCCCCCTGCCCCGTCATCCATTCCGGTCCGCAGAGTACGGATCAGATCTTTGCGCGGGCCGCTTTCGTGAATTTCTTGATGACCATGTCGCGCTTCAGCCGCGAAATATGGTCGATGAAGAGAACGCCGTTCAGGTGATCGATCTCGTGCTGCAGGCAGGTGGCGAGCAGGCCGTCCGCCTCGACCGTCTGCTGCTTGCCGTCACGGCCGACATATTGCACCGTGAGCGACGCGGGACGCTCAACCTCGGCGTAATAATCGGGGATGGAGAGGCAGCCTTCTTCATAGGTCGAGACATCGTCCGACACCTTGAGGATTTCCGGATTGATGAAGACGATCGGGGTCTTTTCCTCGCCTTCACGCGCAACGTCGATCACCAGCATGCGGCGCGCCACGCCGATCTGAATGGCGGCGAGGCCGATACCCGGCGCATCATACATGGTTTCCAGCATGTCGTCGGCAAGACGCAGCACCTCGGCATCCACCTTTTCGATGGGCTTCGATTGCTGGCGCAGCACGGGATCGGGCAAAATGATAAGCGGTTTGATGGTCATGGCTTCCCATAACGTATCTCTTGCGCGGAGGAAATAAAAAACACGAGGTTCAATCAGCCTCCGGCATCCGTCCCGCCCGACTCATTTCCGCCGCAGGAATGTTCTTGTTTTGATCTTCCGAATCACAAGAAACCTGCTAGATTTAATTATGAGCATAGATTTCTCCGTTCTCCTCGATCCCGCGTTACGGGCCGGCTCCGTCGACATCAGCTTCGGCGCGCTGCTCGCGGCTCTGGTTTTCGGTCTGGCCACGACCTGGCTGGTGACGGCGAGCCGTGCGAAAAAAGCAGGAGCCGACGGCGAAATCTCCGACCTCCTCAAAACACAGTCCGAACTGCATGGCCGCATCGCCGCCATGGCGGAAACGCTCGGCACCCGCCAGACCGAGATGAGCCAGACGCTGAACCAGCGCCTCGACGGCATGTCGCAACGCCTTGGCGAAACACTGACGGAGCAGACCCGGTCGACGCATGAGAATCTGAGCCGCCTGCAGGAGCGCCTCGCGGTCATCGATGCCGCGCAGGGCAATATTCAGGATCTGGCCAAGGACGTCGTCGGGCTTCAGGCCATCCTTTCCAACAAGCAGACGCGCGGCGCCTTCGGACAGGCCCGCATGGAGACGCTGATTGCCGATGCGCTTCCGGCCGGGGCCTTCCAGTTGCAGCCGACGCTTTCGAACGGTTATCGGCCTGACTGCACCATCAAGATGCCCAACAATGCCCCGCCGCTCGTCATCGACGCCAAGTTTCCGCTGGAGGCATGGAACGCCATCAAGGCGGACGAGACGCCCGAAACCAAACGCGCCGCCGTGCAGCAGTTCCGCCGCGATATGGAGGTGCATATTCGCGATGTCGCCGAGAAGTATCTCATTCGCGGCGAAACCCAGGATACGGCCTTCATTTTTGTGCCGTCCGAATCGATCTTCGCCGATATTCACCAGCACTTCGAATATCTGGTGCAGCGCGCTCACCGCGCCCGCGTCGTCATCGTTTCGCCGTCACTTCTGATGCTGTCGGTACAGGTCATCCAGTCCGTGCTCAAGGATCAGCGCATGCGCGAGCAGGCGCATCTCATTCAGGGTGAAGTGGCATTGCTGATGGACGATGTGCGGCGGCTGGACGACCGGACGCGCAAGCTGCAGGCCCATTTTGGATTGGCGCAAAAGGATATCGACATGATGCTGATCTCCTCCGACAAGGTGCTGGCGCGCGGCCAGAAAATCGAAGGTCTCGATTTTTCACCGACGGAAAAAGAGACGTCGCATGGGGAAATAGAGCAGGCTCGACGCTTTGCCGAGAACAGGGCGGGAACGGCAAAGTTGCGGGTGGTTGACGACGAGTGATCCGCTCGGGCAAAGTCGCCGCCTTGCTTGAATTCTATACGGATACGCCCTCCATGATTACTGTTTTCGGCTCCATCAACATGGACCTCGTCGCCACCGCCAAACGCCTGCCCAAGCCGGGTGAAACCGTGACGGGCGAGACCTTCTCCACGGCCGCTGGCGGCAAGGGAGCCAACCAGGCGCTGGCCGCACGGCGTGCGGGCGCCTCGGTCAAGATGGCAGGGGCTGCGGGCGATGACACCTTTGCAGTGCCGGCGCTGACATTGCTGCGCGACGCGGGAACCGATCTGTCATTGGTTAAAACCACGCCCGGCCCTACCGGTACGGCAGTGATCCTTATCGGCGAAGGCGGGGAAAACATGATCTCGGTCATTCCCGCCGCCAATGGTGAAGTCTCCGCATCCGACGCCGCGAAAGCCCTGGCGGAAATGTCGGCGGGCGATATTTTGATGCTGCAGTTCGAGATACCCGCGCCCGCTATCGAAGCGGCGCTGACGGCTGCGAAGGCAAAGCGCGTCACCACCGTCATCAATACTGCGCCACTGACCGCCGATGGGCCGCGGCTTGCGGGCCTTGCCGATATCGTCATCGCCAATGAAACCGAGTTCGAATTGCTGATCGGAAAGAACGGCCTTTCCGGTTCTGAGCGGGAAAACGAACTGAAAGCCCTGCATGACAGGACCGGCCAGACATTGATCGTGACGCTCGGTGCCGATGGCGTGATCGCCATGCGCAACGGCAAGGTTTTCCGGGCTTCCGGCCTCAAGATCGAACCGGTCGATACGGTCGGTGCGGGCGACACCTTCTGCGGTTATCTCGCCGCCAGCCTCGATCAGGGTATGGATTTCGAAAGGGCGCTGAAGCGCGCCGCCGTCGCAGGCTCGCTCGCCTGCACCCGCGCCGGCGCCCAGCCTTCCATTCCGCTTGCCGCGGAAGTGGATGCGGCCCTCTGAGGGCTCAGCCGCTCAACGACGAATGAAGGTGAGATAGGCCGAGCTGCGGCCTTCTCTTTTCGCCTTGTTCTCATAACGCGTGCCCGGCCAGTTGGCGTAGGGCGTGCGCCAGTCATCAGCACTCGTCGCTGTCCATTCGAAGCCGCCATGGCGGGCGCAATGCTGCAGCGTCCAGTTGACGTAAGTATCGATATCGGAAGCGAAGCAGAACTTTCCGCCGGGTTTCAGCACGCGATGGAAGCGGGCGAGGTTGACGTCTGAAACGAAACGACGCTTCCAGTGCTTCTTCTTCGGCCACGGGTCAGGATAGAGAAGGTCGATATGATCGATCGATCCCTCGGGCAGCCAGTCCAGCAATTGCGTCGCATCATCGTCGTAAAGGCGGATATTCATCAGCTCGCGTTCACGCACGGCGGCGAGCAGCTTGGCCATGGAATTGACGAAGGGCTCCACGCCGATGAAACCCGTCTCCGGGTTTTCAACCGCGCGGTGGGCGAGATGCTCGCCGCCGCCAAAGCCTATCTCCAGACGGATCGACCGCACATCCGCGGGAAAAAGAGCGGCGAGATTTTGCGGCGGGGCGCTTTCCAGATCGATTTTCAGCAAAGGCAACAGGTTCTCGATTGTGTCGACCTGCTGATTGCGCAGGGGCTTGCCCTTGCGTCTGCCAAAAAATGCTTCCGTCGCGCGCGAACGCCGTTCTTCCGTCATCTCATACTCTCAAGAACAAATAGACTTAACCCGCACAGCGCCACATGAGGCACTGTGCGGGTTACAAAGTTGGTGACGGTATCTCTCAATCGCCGTCAAATAACAAGCGCGATATCTGGTTGACGCATTTCCGGACGTAAAACCGCTACGCAATTTTACTGGAAATGCTTCAAGCGCTCAAAGCTTCCTTGAGCGGCTTCACCAGATCGAGCTTCTCCCAGGAGAAGGAGCCGTCACGGCCGGCCTTGCGGCCGAAATGGCCATAGGAAGACGTCTTGGCGTAGATTGGCTTGTTGAGATCGAGATGACGGCGGATGCCCGACGGCGACAGGTCCATGACCTTGCGGATCGCGGCCTCGACCTGATCTTCGCTGACCTTGCCGGTGCCATGCAGATCGACATAGATCGACAGCGGCTGGGCGATGCCGATTGCGTAGGAAATCTGGATCGTGCAGCGCTCGGCGAGACCTGCAGCCACAACGTTCTTGGCGAGATAACGGGCGGCGTAGGCGGCGGAACGGTCGACCTTGGTCGTGTCCTTGCCGGAGAATGCACCGCCGCCGTGGGGCGCAGCGCCGCCATAGGTGTCGACGATGATCTTGCGACCCGTCAGGCCGGCGTCACCATCGGGACCGCCGATGACGAACTTGCCGGTCGGGTTGATGTACCACTGGCAATCGTCAGCGATCTTCAGGTCGCCCAGAGCTTCGCGGATATAGGGTTCGACAACGGCGCGAACCTTCTTCGAATCCCAGCTTGCATCGAGGTGCTGCGTGGACAGAACGATGGATACGGCTTCGGCCGCCTTGCCGTCGACGTAACGAACCGTGACCTGGCTCTTGGCGTCGGGGCCGAGCTTGGCCGCTTCGCCTTCGCCGCTTTTACGGGCGGTGGCGAGCAGCTGCAGGATACGATGGGAATAATAGATCGGAGCCGGCATGAGGTCCGGCGTTTCCTTGCAGGCGTAACCGAACATGATGCCCTGGTCGCCGGCGCCCTCGTCGCCCTGCTTGTCGGAGGCGTTGTCCACGCCCTGCGCGATATCAGCAGACTGCGGATGCAGGAGAACGTCGATCTTGGCGGTCTTCCAATGGAAACCATCCTGCTCGTAGCCAATGTCGCGGATCGCCTTGCGGGCGGCAGACTTGAACTTCGAGGGGTTGATAACCGGGTGGCCAGCGGCGTCCTTGAGGACCTTGCCGTCCTTGTCCTTCTTCAGAAGCGTATCGGGAACCCGAACCTCACCGGCGATAACGACGCGGTTGGTCGTCGCAAGCGTTTCGCAGGCAATGCGCACGGTCCACGGGTCAACGCCCGTCTTGGACGCTTCACGATAGATGAGATCCACAATTTCATCGGAAATACGATCACAAACCTTGTCCGGATGACCCTCGGCCACGGACTCGCTGGTGAACAGATAATTGGCACGCATGCGGGATTCCCCTCAAAGAACGGTCTTGGAGTTTGTTAGTCATTTCGGCCGTGAAAAACAAGGACACAACCACATAAATATATCTTTATGTGAGAATTCCTTTCCAATCGGGCACAAAAAAACGGTCCTTGCGGACCGTTGAGTGCCCGGCATCCCGTGCCGGAAATTTTCTGCGTCGCGCGGGCTGCGCTTACTCGGCGTCACCTTCGGCGGCGAGCGCCTTGACGAGATCGACGAGACGGCGGCGAACCTTCGGGTCGGCGATCTTCACGAAGGCGCGGTTCAGCTGCAGACCTTCAGCCGAGGACAGAAAGTCGACCACATAGTTGGAACTCGACGCCTCCGCCATGCCGGGTGTGCCGCCAGCCTGATCGCCGGGTGCATCTTCGAAAAAAAAGGAAACGGGCACATTGAGGATCGCGGAAATATTCTGGAGGCGGCTGGCGCCAACGCGGTTCGTGCCTTTTTCATACTTCTGGATTTGCTGAAAGGTAATTCCGAGACTTTCACCCAGCTTCTCCTGGCTCATTCCGAGCATGGTTCTGCGAAGGCGAATTCGGCTTCCGACATGAATGTCGATGGGGTTAGGCTTTTTCTTATTCTCGGTCATCATGCGGTCCTGACACTCGGAAAGGGTTGATATCTCGCTTCATTACTATTCGAAGAAATGAGTCGGCAATTCGACAGCGTCTAAACTTGTTTTACGACTGACGTATTCACTATGCAATTACAGGGGTTCCCGGTCAATTCTGGCGCCGAGCGAAACTCAAGGCGGGAAATACCGCAACGATCATCAAGATAGAAAAAATCAACCAGAAATACGTCCGATGTATGTCGTAAGTAAATGCGTCGTTTGACCCACCACTCAAAGTGGCGTCAACAATTCCCACCCGGCCGTAATCGAGCCCCGCAATAATGCGGCCATAGGGGTCTATGACGGCGGAAATTCCGGTATTGGCACCGCGAATCACCGGCACGCCCGTCTCAACGGCCCGGACCCTCGCCTGCAGAAAATGCTGATAGGGGCCGGGCGTATCACCGAACCAGCCATCATTGGTCACATTCAGGATGGCGGCCGAGCCGGCCAGCCCCGGCGTCATCTCACCCGGGAAAATGATCTCGTAACAGATGAGAGGATAGAAGGTCTTGCCCGAAGGAAGCGTGAGCGGCGTGCGCGAGGAAGCGGCGGAAAAACCTCCCGGCAGGGCGATGACATTGTCGATGCCGAACTCCCGCAGGATGCCTTCAAAGGGGACATATTCGCCAAAAGGAGTGAGATGCACCTTGTCGGTCGCGCCGATGATCTCGCCCTGGCTGTCGATCGCATAGACCGAATTATAATAACGCGGCGGGCGGCCTGCCCCCTGATCTTCCATTCTCACGGCGCCGGTGAACAGCACCTGCCCATCTTCCAGCGTTTTGGCGATTTCCGCCAGAGCATCCGGGTTTTGCGTCAGAATGAACGGCACCGAGGTTTCCGGCCAGACGATGATATCAGGGCGCTTTTTCCCTTCGCCGGGCGGCAGAGCCGAGAGCCGCAGGTGCTCGCCAAAAATCTCCGCCCTGTCCGCGTTCAGCATCTTGCGTGACTGATCGATGGAAGGCTGCACGATCCGAACGGTCAGTGCGTCTGCGGGCACCTCCGACGGCGTCTGGAGACGGTAGAAGCCATAACCGAAATGGCCGGCCAGTAGCAGCCCCGCCACGGCAAGACCCGACCACATGCCTTTTTTCGTGCCTATCAGCGCCGGCGAGGCGAATATGAAAACCGCAAGCGTCGTCACGCTGAAAAGACCAAGCAGATGTGCCGACTGCATCATGATCGGGATGGGCATGATGCCGTAACCGATGGCGTTCCAGGGAAAGCCGGTGGCTAGGAAGCTGCGCAGCCATTCCGAAAAGCCGAACGCGGCAGCAAGTGCAGCGATACGGCCGAGGCCCTCCGACCAGAGGAGATTGGCTGCGGCAACCGCAAAACCGTAAAACAACGCCAGAAAAGCGGGAAGACCAAGGATGGCGAGCGGCAGCGCCCAGGCGAATTCATCGGCTTCCAGCAGGAGAGCATTGCCGAGCCACCACAGGCCAGCGACGAAGTAACCAAGCCCGAAACACCAGCCGATGCCGAAGGCTGGCAGGATGCGGCTGAAGAGGCCGCCGCCCGGTTTTCCAGTGCAGCCATCCACAAGCCAGACAAGCAGAGTGAAAGAGAAAAACAGCGCTGCAAAAAAGCCGAATGGAGGCAAAGCGAGCGCCCCGACCGCACCTGCAGCAATCGCCATAACTGCGCGGCTCATGCCGCCGGCCAGCATTACCCTGCCTGCAAGACGCTCCATGCCATCTCCGTTTATGCGCGTCCGGAAAAGCCCGCCGCCGACAAGGCCGCGCCACGGAATTTCCCCTCAGACCCGACGTAAAGGAAAAAAGATTCGCAGTCCACAGGAGGCGTGGCGACCGAAGCGCCACTTGTTCTTTTCGACGCCGAACACGGGCATTCATACCTGTCGCATTGATATGTCGAAAGGTGGAAGCGACGGGGAAAAACCCCGTCACCCTTTCTTAATCGGCGTTCTGCTGGTGCGTGATAAGGCGAACATCCGGCGCAGGCAGCGCAATCACCTCATTGGCGCCCGCTTCGCCCGGAGCGCGATCATCCTCACCTTCGGAGCCGTGATCGCGGACGATACGAACGCCCTTGATGCGCCTGCTATCCGCATCGAGGATCTGGAATTCGAAACCTGGCACGGCCCTGACCACCTCGCCCTTGGCCGGAATGCGGCCGAGCGCGAAGAAGATGAGACCGCCGAGCGTATCGATTTCCTCCAGATGTTCACGCACATCGAATTCCGGCCCGATCGCCTCGGCGAGTTCGGTGAGTTCTGCACGCGCATCCGCGACAAGCACATCGGCTGAAAGACGCGAAAACATCGCCTCGTCTTTGTCATGCTCGTCATCGATGTCACCCACGACCATCTCGACGATATCCTCGTGGCTGACGAGACCGTCGGTGCCGCCATATTCATCGATCACCAGCGCAAGCTGGGTTCTCTGGGCCTGCATCGTCTTCAAAAGGTCGGAGGCCAGCATGGAGGGCGGTGCGAAAAGAATTTTGCGCACCAACCCGGCAGCGGCGACCGTCTGCTCGAGATCGACACGTGCCAGGTCGAAATTCGGCCGCGGTGAACGCGGCGCCTTCACCTCACCGTAAGCGACGCTTCGCGAACCGGCCCGGCGTTTGTTGCGGGCTTGCTTGGCGACATAGGCCAGCAGATCGCGAATGTGGATCATGCCCTTCGGATTATCCAGCGTCTCGTCATAGACCGGCATGCGCGAACGCCCGGTTTCCTCAAAGAGGATCAGCGCATCGCCGATCGTCATATTCTCATCGAGACCGTCGATGTCCACACGCGGGATCATGATATCTTCGACCCGAATCTCGCGGAAACGCAGGATATTGTTGAGCATCGCCCGTTCTTCGGGCGAAAAGGCCGCACCGATTTCGGTGTCGTCCATCAGCGCGTCGGTCAAATCCTCGCGCAGGCGCTCGCCCTGGGATGGTTTCAGCAACCGTGCGATGCGTGACCAGATGGTCGATTTAGGCTTGGCGTTGTAGTCGTGACGTAAGTGACTACTGCCCTCCTCCGAAGAGGACTGCTCGCCGTTTTCTCTGCCCTCATTGGCAGGTCGTGCAGAATGTTCGTTCATGGCTCCAGACAATATTTAAAGCGGTTCCTGACCCGCGTATGGATCAGATAGGCCAAGCACCGCCAAAATGCGAGTCTCAAGCGACTCCATTTCTTCCGCTTCTTCCTCGTCCATGTGGTCATAACCGAACAAATGCAGGAACCCATGAACGAGCAGATGGGTCAGATGATCCCCGAAACTCTTCTCAAGTTCAAGGGCCTCGCGTTCAACCGTCTCGCGCGCGATGACGATATCGCCCAGCATGGGGCCCGGCATTCCGCCCGGCTCCAGCGGAAAAGCCGGGAAAGACAGGACATTGGTTGCCTTGTCCTTGTCGCGCCACTCAGCGTTGATTTCGCGAATATTTTCGTCGTCGGTGAAGACCAGCGACAGTTCCACCGGCATTTTCGGGAAGGGTTGGTCCTCTTCCCGCTTCAGGAAATCGACCGCCACATCCAGCACCCTGGTGGCGAAGGCCAGCAGATCCTCTTCCGAGGACCAGCCTTCGGCCTCGACGCTGATTTGAATATCCAGAGCTGTCATTGCTTTACGTCAGCTGCCCTTTACGAGGCTTTCATCCGGCACGGCCGTGTGGGATTCGTAAGCCCGGACGATACGCGCCACCATCGGATGACGAACGACATCGACATCCTTGAAGCGCACGACGGACACGCCTTCGACATCGGTGAGGATTTGCAGGGCCTCGACAAGACCGGATTTCACGCCGCGCGGCAAATCCACCTGGCTTGGGTCACCGGTCACGATCATGCGGCCGTTCTCACCAAGACGGGTGAGGAACATCTTCATCTGCATGGTCGTGGTGTTCTGGGCTTCGTCCAGAATGACGGCGGCATTGGCCAGCGTGCGGCCGCGCATGAAGGCCAGCGGTGCGATTTCGATGACGCCCGCCTGAATGGCTCGCTCCACCTTGTCACCCGGCATCATGTCATAAAGCGCGTCGTAAAGCGGACGCAGATAAGGATCGACCTTTTCCTTCATGTCGCCCGGCAGGAAGCCCAGACGCTCACCCGCTTCGACGGCGGGGCGCGACAGGATGATGCGGTCAACCGCGCCGCGCTCCAGAAGCTGCGCCGCATGCGCCACGGCAAGATAGGTCTTGCCGGTGCCGGCGGGGCCGACGCCGAAAACCAGTTCGGACTGCTCCAGCGCCCGCATGTAGACATCCTGTGTCGGCGTGCGGGCAGCGATGGTCTTCTTGCGGGTGGAAATCTGTGCCATGGAAATCTTCGCCTTGCGTTCCATCGTCGGCAAGGTCAGCTGGTCGTCCGCGGCCATGGCCATGCGGATCGCGCCTTCGACATCGGAGACCTCGGCGGTTCCGCCCTTGAGCAGCCGTTCATAGAGGAAATCCAGCGCCCGACGAGCCTGATTGGTGGCAACGACATCGCCGGTGATGGCGACGGAATTACCGCGCGGGCGGGCGTCGATATTGAGGCGCTGCTCCAAGAGCTTCAGGTTCTGATCGAACTGACCGAATAGCTCTCCCGCTATCCTGTTATTCTCGAACGTGAGGACGAAGTGATTGGCGTCGGTCGCGGCTTGGCGTGGCTGGCGCGATGAATTTGATACCAATTCGTGTGCGTTCAAGCGGTCAGGCTCCTGTCCCAATCAGTGTCGGCTCCTCACTCTAACTCCCTGCCACCTCGGCAAACAAGCTGTTTGGACCCGTTGCGGTGATTCGTACATTAACAATGTCACCGATTTTCAAAGTCTTTGCATCAAGATTCACGGATTGCAGCCATGGAGAGCGACCTATCAACTGCTCAGGCATGCGGCCGGGCTTTTCCAGCAGCACATCCATGGTTTTTCCGACCAGCGATTCCGCAAATTCCTTCTGCTGCCGCAGCAACAGGGCCTGCAATCTTTCCAGTCGCTCAGCCTTCACCTCTTCCGCAACCTGATCGGTGAGATCGGCTCCCGGCGTACCGGGACGGGTGGAATATTTGAACGAGAAGGCCTGCGCATATTTCACCGTCTCGACCATCGCCATCGTATCTTCGAAATCGCGATCCGTCTCACCGGGGAAACCGACAATAAAGTCTCCCGACATGGCAATATCAGGGCGGGCGGCGCGGATTTTTTCGATAAGCTGGATATATTCCTCACCCGTATGGCGACGGTTCATCGCTTTCAGAATGCGGTCCGAGCCGGACTGCACCGGCAGATGCAGATAGGGCATCAGGAGGCGCAGATCGCGATGCGCGCCGATCAGGCGCTCGTCCATGTCGCGCGGATGGCTAGTGGTGTAACGAAGCCGTGCGAGGCCGGGAATTTCCGCCAGCCGGTAAAGCAGTTCGGCCAGACCCCATTTCTCGCCCTTCGGGCCTTCGCCCTGCCAGGCATTCACATTCTGGCCGAGCAGTGTGATTTCGCGCACGCCGGCATCGACGAGCTTCATCGCCTCATCGACGATCTGGCGCACGGGGCGGGAGACTTCCGAACCGCGCGTATAGGGCACGACACAGAAGGTACAGAACTTGTCGCAACCTTCCTGCACAGTCAGAAACGCCGTCACGCCGCGCGTGCGCAGCGTCGCCTTTTCGGCCACCGGCAGATGCTCGAACTTATCCTCAACCGCATATTCGGTCTCGATGACACGCTCGCCGCCGCGCACCCGCTTCAGGGCGTCCGGCAGGCGATGATAGGTCTGCGGGCCGATGACGACATCAACGGCGGGCGCACGGCGAAGGATTTCCTCGCCTTCCGCCTGCGCAACGCAACCGGCAACGCCGATCATGAATTCGCGGCCCTGCTCTTCGCGCGATTTTTTCATGTCGCGCAGGCGGCCTAGCGCCGAGTAGACCTTTTCAGCCGCCTTTTCGCGGATATGACAGGTGTTCAGCAGAACCAGATCCGCCTCGCCCATATCTTCCGTCTGAACGTAGCCGTCCTTCGCCAGCGCATCGCTCATACGGACGGAATCGTAGACGTTCATCTGACAGCCATAGGTCTTGATGAAGACCTTTCTGCTGTTCGAACCCTCGCGGGCAATCATGGGTGGGGCGTCGAGGCCAAGCGTTTCCTGGGTCATGGCGGCTATCTAGTGTTTTTCACGGCCAGATTAAACAGAAAAATGCCGGAAAAGCTACGATCTCGCTAATTCCGCCAGCCGCCGCGCAGGCTGAAGGCCAGCATGGAGCGGATGGAGGCGGCGATATCGGTCGCCAGGCGCTTGCGGTTATCCGTGCTGTGAAACGGAACGCTGTCACCGAATGTCACGTCGACATCGATGGCGCCGGCCCTGATGATGCCGAGAAGATGCGGCACGAGCGTGATGCTGCCCGGCCAGGCGGCGATGACGCGATGGTAGCGCCCCATGGCCATGCCCTGCACCCTGGTATAGGCGATGGCGACCGGCTGCACATAAACCAGCTTGCCCGGCACCTGTTCAGCGGCGGTGGAGGCCGCACCGAACAGCGAGGATTTGACGGCAAGCATGCGGTTGCCGTCCGAGGTGGTGCCTTCGGGAAACAGAACGACGATCTCGCCATCGGCCATGCGGCTGGCGATCTCGCTCACCTGCGCGCCGGTGCTGCGTTTCTGCTCACGCTGAACAAAGATGCTTTTCTGCAAGCGGGCAAGCCAGCCGAACACCGGCCAGTCCCGCACTTCCGTCTTGGCGATGAACACCACGTCGGCAATGCTGCCCAAAACGAGGATGTCCTTCCACGAGGCGTGATTGACCGCAAGCATCAGCGGTTTCGCCCGCTCCACATCGCCATGCACATGCACGCGGATGCCGAGAACATGGCAGGCGATGCGATGCCAGAGGCGCGGAATGCGGCGGCGAAGCCGCCAGTCGAAGGCAAGGCCCAACAGTTGCAGCGGCAGCAATATGAGCGTGACGATCAGAAGAACGACCGCGATATAGGCTGTCCGGAGCCACATCATGATTGGAACGCCCGTCTGCTCACCGGCGTCTCAGTGTTCGCCGGGCTTCAACGGCACGCCGTAAAGTTCCAGCCGGTGATCCACGAGCTTGAAGCCGTGTTCCCTGGCGATCTTTTCCTGAAGTGCCTCGATCTCGGCGGAATGAAATTCGATGACCACGCCGTTCTTCAAGTCGATCAGGTGATCGTGATGTTCCTCGGGCACGGTCTCATAGCGCGAACGGCCGTCGCGAAAATCGTGACGCTCGATGATGCCGGCATCCTCGAACAGCTTCACCGTTCTGTAGACGGTGGAAATCGAGATGCGCGGATCCACGGCGGAGGAGCGGCGGTAAAGCTCCTCGACATCGGGATGGTCGGCTGACTCCTGAAGGACGCGGGCGATGACACGGCGTTGATCCGTCATCCGCATGCCGCGTTCGGCGCAAAGCTCCTCCAGCGTTTTCGAAAGGTCTGTCACGTCTTCTGGCCTTTTGAGAATTCCGGTTTGCGGCTTTCGCCGAAAAATGCCTGTCGCAGGGAACTAGCGAAGATCGCGGCGCATGACAAGCGCCGTCGACTTCGTTCCATCCTTTGCGGTGTAATAGGCCTTGCGTTCCGCGACGGTTTTGAAGCCGAGCTTCCTGTAAAGCCCCAGCGCAGAGGCATTATTATTATCCACCTCAAGAAACATGGTTTCGGCGCCGCGCATCATCGCCTCGCGGATGGCCGACTGCATCAGACGCCAGCCGAGACCGGCGCGTGCGAACTTGTCCGCCACGGCAACGGTCAGGATTTCCGCCTCACCCGCCACTTCCCGCGCCAGCACGAAACCACCGAGCGGCTTGCTGAAAAAGGCGTTGGTCTGGCGTGCGACAGCACCGAAAACCGACCCTTGCGTCAGCAGCCCGGAAAACTCCCCGTCGTTCCACGGGCGCGGAAAGCGCAGCGCATGCAACTCCGCCACCGCGGCGCAATCCTCATGCTGCATCGGCACGATCTCGAAATAGGGCTTCCAGGTCAGATAGTCGTCAAACATAACAGGAATCGGGCATCACAGGAATCATTCGCACATGTTGACGAATGCCCTATCAGGCAACGCCCTGACGTGCCAGCGCAAAACCGGTCTGCGGCCGGGCATCCGGCCCGCGCAGATAAAGCGGCGCGGGTTTCGGCTGGCCAGCTGGCTTGCGCGCAGCAGCACGCGCGACCGAGGCAATCGGGAAGTGATCCGGTCCCGAACCCGCCTCCAACCCCGCCAAAAGCGGCGCGGCTGAACCGATAA
The DNA here is from genome assembly GCF_041954855.1 of Agrobacterium sp. LR_9. Lineage (NCBI taxonomy): Bacteria > Pseudomonadati > Pseudomonadota > Alphaproteobacteria > Hyphomicrobiales > Rhizobiaceae > Agrobacterium > Agrobacterium sp. LR_9. The sequence continues at coordinate 247,490 of NZ_JAVAYA010000001.1, read as the reverse complement.
CGGCGCCATCAAAACCGGTGGTAACCGTTTTGGCGTCGTCCAGGGGCAGAAGCGCAGCATCGCTCAGCGGCGATCCATCCGCACCGAATGTCTGGAGATAGGCTTCGCCGCGCTTGGCATCCAGCGCAACGGCCACGGACCGGCCGGGATTTGCAAGCAGATGATGAAGCGCCAGCGTTTCAAGCGTGGTGACGCCCACGGCCTCGACGCCGAGCGACAGGGCAAAGCCGCGCGCGGCGGCGATCCCGACGCGGATACCGGTGAAAGACCCCGGCCCGATGGTCACGGCGATGCGCCCGATATTCTGGAGCGACAGTTGCGCCCGCTCCAGGGCACCGTCGATCACCGCCATCAACCTTTCGGCATGGCCCTTGCCGATCGTTTCGCATACCTCGCCGAGCACCCTGTCGGAGGCGCTGTCATAAACGCATGCGGAACAATCCACACCTGAGGTGTCGAGTGCGAGAACAATCATGATGGCCTGGCTTGCGCTTTTATACCGCTTCGACTTCGCGCACTTCCGGCACGAAATGGCGAAGCAGATTCTGAACGCCATGCTTCAGCGTGGCGGTGGAGGACGGGCAACCCGAGCAGGCGCCCTTCATGTTCAGGAACACAGTACCATCGCGGAAACCTCGGAAGGTGATATCGCCGCCATCCTGCGCCACGGCGGGGCGGACGCGGGTATCCAGCAGCTCCTTGATGGTGGCGACGATGGTTTCGTCACCCTCTTCGAAGAATTCGCCCTCCTCATCCGACACTTCAGCCGCAACAGCCGTGCCCATGATCGGGCGGCCGGACATAAAATGTTCCATGATCGAGCCCAGAATGGCAGGCTTCAGGTGCTGCCATTCCGCACCGTCCTTGGTGACGGTGATGAAATCGAAACCGAAATAAACGCCGGTCACACCCGGAATGGTGAAGAGGCGCTCCGCCAGCGGCGAAGCCTGCGCCTGCGAAGGGTTGAGAAACTCAGCCGTACCGCTTTCCAGCACCACTTTGCCCGGCAGGAACTTCAACGTCGTCGGGTTCGGCGTGGCTTCCGTCTGAATGAACATCGTCTGTCTCCTTCGAGGTCGCCGTTCACGCCCCGTAATTTAGAATTCTTCCAAAAAATACGCCCGGCGAAGCTGCACTTCAAGCCCTGACATGATAATTACATTCAAGAAATCGTCAGCCCCTAAATCTTGTCCGGGACCCGGATCAGCAGAGAGCGTCGATTTCCTCATCGGACAAAGTATCCGGCAACACGGTGACGGGAATGGGAAAGGCTGCCCCACGTCCGGCGATGGAGGAAACAAGCGGTCCCGGCCCTTCCTTCGTCGAGCCAGCCGCGAGCACCAGAATGGCTATATCGCGGTCTTCCTCGATCAGCCCGTGAATCTGCTCGGTGGCGCTGCCTTCGCGAATGACGGCTTCCGGCTCAATGCCGATGGTCTCGCGCACCTTCTGGGCGATTTTGGCGAGCGTGGCTTCCGCCTCCTCACGCGCTTCGGCCCGCATGATCTGCTCGACACCCAGCCATTGCTGGAAATCGCCTTCCGGGATCATGTAAAGCAGCACCAGCCCGCCATTGGAGTTCTTGGCACGACGACCGGCATAGTGCACGGCCCTTTCGCATTCCGGTGTGTCATCGATAACAGCGAGAAATTTGCGACGATGCCCTTCCAGACGCGACAGCCGTTTTGAAACCATTCTGCACTCCCTAGGTCCGCCGTGATCCGTAAAACCGCCCGACGTTTCGGGCGGAGATTATATCAAATCACGGCAGGCGCAAACCGCCCGCCGCATTCGCGCAGCAGCGACCTGTCAGCGCAGGAAGCCGATGATGTCGCGCACCTCGTTCATCGTCTTTTCGGCGATGGTGCGTGCCCGCTCGCCGCCCTGTTTGAGGATGGCGTCGATATGGGTCGGGTCATCGAGAAGGCGGCGCATCTCGTTGTTGACGGGGGCCAGAACATTAACCGCAAGCTCGACGAGGGCCGGCTTGAACGCCGAGAACTGCTGTCCGCCGAATTCGGAAAGAACATCCGCCTTGGTCCTGTCGGAGAGAGCAGCATAGATGCCGACGAGGTTTTCGGCCTCGGGACGGCCCTTCAGGCCTTCCACTTCGCTCGGCAGCGCGTCCGGATCGGTCTTTGCCTTCTTGATCTTCTTCGAGATCGCATCGACATCATCCATCAGGTTGATGCGCGAAAGATCGGAAGGGTCGGACTTCGACATTTTCTTGGTGCCGTCCTTGAGCGACATCACGCGCGGTGCCGGACCGCCGATCAACGGCTCCACCATCGGGAAATAGGCGTGCACCGGCTCATCGCCCACGGTGATATCGAGCCCGAGACCCGCCTTGCGGATATGATCGCCGAAATCGATATTGAATTTCTGGGCAATATCGCGGGCAAGTTCCAGATGCTGCTTCTGGTCATCACCAACCGGAACATGCGTGGCGCGATAGACGAGAATGTCGGCAGCCATCAGGCTCGGATAGGCCAGCAGGCCGAGCGAGACCTGTTCGGCATTCTTGCCGGACTTGTCCTTGAACTGCGTCATGCGCTCCATCCAGCCGATGCGCGCCACGCAGTTGAACACCCATGCGAGTTCCGCATGCTGCGGCACGGCCGACTGGTTGAAGACGATATGTTTTACAGGGTCGATGCCCGAGGCGATGAAGGCGGCCGCAATCGAGCGGGTCTGCGCCTTCAGGTCCGCATGAACGAGCTGGGCGGTGATGGCATGCATATCGACGACGCAATAGATGCAGTCGTTATCTTCCTGCAGCGCCACGAATTTGCGGATGGCGCCGAGATAATTACCGAGATGCAGATTGCCGGTCGGCTGGACGCCCGAGAAAACCAGCGGCTTGAATGCGTTCATTGTCGTCCTCGAAAAGGCTTGTGGAGGGCCCCGCCCCGTGATTGGAATTGCACGCGCGCTTATGCACCCGCAGCCCCTCGCAATCAAGCGCTTTCAGGGCATGTCAGCCGCGCGGCTCCAGAAGATCCCAGCGATTGCCATAAGGGTCTACAAAGACCGCAACGGAGCCGTAAACCTCGTGGCGCGGTTCTTCCAGAAAGCGCACGCCGCGGGCGAGCATGGTCTCATAATCGCGCTGGAAATTATCGGTGTGCAGGAAAAATCCGACACGCCCGCCGGTCTGGTTGCCGATGGCAAGCCTCTGCGGTTCACCGTCCGCCTCGGCAAGCAGCAGGGCGCCGCCATCGGTGCCTTGCGGCTTCACCACCAGCCATCGCTTGCCGTCGCCAAGCGGCTGATCGGACAGGCATTCGAACCCGAGAATGTCGCAATAAAACGCCTTCGCCCGATCGTAATCGTCCACGACAAGCGTGACGAGCGCGATGCGGCGGTTCTCGGCAAAGGACATCAGCCCGCCTCCGTCTCGATGTTCTTTTTGCCGCGCTTGCGGATGGCTCGCTTGACCATGCCGATATCGGCTCCGCCCGAAACAAAGGCCAGCACGAAATAGACCAGCATGGCTGCGAAAACGAGAGCCATGATGGTGCCGGCCCGCACGAAAATGGACGAGGCGGAAGACAGTTCGAAAGTCAGCCAGGTGAGCGCATAATGCACGAAACCGGCCATCAAGGCCGCTGCCAGCAGCAAACGCGGAATGCGGGTGAGCAGCGGAATATCCACATGCCAGTGCCCGCGCCATAAAAGCATGCCGAACAGCAGGGCGGCATTGACCCAGCCGGCGGTGATTTCGGCGATGGCGATGCCGGGGCCCCCAAGACGCGGAAACAGTGTCAGCGCCAGGGAGACGTTCACGACGACGGAAATCGCCGCGAAGATCATCGGCGTACGCGTATCCTCGCGGGCGAAAAAGCCCGGAATGAAGGCCTTGATCAGCACGAAAGCCGGCAGGCCAAGACCATAGATACCGAGGATTTGCGCGACGGTGATCGTGGCCGAAGGCGAGAAGTTGCCGCGCTCGTAAAGGAAGCGCACGATGGGTTCCGCCATGACGAGAAGTGCTGCGGCAGCGGGCAATGTCAGGAACAGTACGAATTCGACCGAGCGGTTCTGCAGGCTTCCCGCCTCCACCATATGCCCGCCGCGCAACGCCCGCGCCAATTCCGGCAGAAGCACGGTGGCCACCGCGATGCCGACGACGCCGAGCGGCAGCTGGTAGATTCGGTCGGCATAGGCAAGCGACGAGATCACGCCCTCGCCGGCAGAGGCGATATTGGTGTTGATCAGCAGATTGATCTGGGTGATGCCGCCGGTAATCGCTGCCGGCAGCGCAAGAACCAGGAGGCGCTGCACATTCTTCGTCAGCCGGGGCCTGCGGAAACCGATGCGCATGCCGGCATTGCGCACGGCTATCCAGACAATGGCGAGCTGCACCAGACCCGCCGCCATCACACCCCAGGAGAGCGCATAACCTACCTGAAGCGGATCGTAGTTCTTCCACCATGCCAAAGCGAGCACGCCGATGAGGATGATGTTGAGGAAAACGGGAGCAATTGCGGCTGCGAAATAACGATGCAGCGAGTTCAACATGCCGCCCATCATTGCCGCCAGAGACATGCAGGCGAGATAGGGGAACATGATGGTGGCGAGATGGACGGTGTTGTCGAATTTCACCGGATCTTCCAGAAAGCCCGGCGCGATCACCGTGCGCACGATGAACGGCATCGACAGTTCCATCAGGATCGTCAGGGCCAGAAGCACGGTGAACAGGACGCCGAAGACTTCCTCGGAAAAGCGCCTCGCGCCTTCCATGCCGTTCGCCTCGATTTCCTTGGCGAATAGCGGCACGAAGGCCGAGTTGAAAGCGCCTTCGGCAAACAGCCGCCGGAAGGTATTGGGGAAACGGAAAGCAGCATTGAAGGCATCCGCCACCGGGCCGGTGCCGACGGCGGCGGCCATCAGGGTTTCGCGCAGGAAGCCGAAGATGCGGCTGCCGAGCGTGGCTGTGCCGACTGTGGCGAACTTGCCGATCAGGCTCATAATCTCAAGCCTTTGCCGTTCGCGCGGCCGGCAGGGCCGCCACGTCTGGATGGGCGATGATGCCGTTCGGCATACGGTCTCGCAATTCGTCTTCCTGCTCGCTCATCACCGCCTTCAGGCGCGTGGCGATGCTGGCCTGCCGGTTGTCATTCGTCACCTTCTGGCCGAAGAGGTCCGTCACATAGAATGTATCGATGACCTTTTCGCCGAAGGTGGTGATGCGGGCGGAGTGAATATCGAGCGACAGATCCGCGATAACGGCCGTCATATCCGCCAGAAGCCCCGGCCGGTCGAGGCATTCCACTTCGATAACGGTGAACTTGTTCGAAAGCCCGTTTGAGATGATGACCGAGGGCGGAATGGTGAAGGCGCTCTTCTTCTTGCGGCTCTTGGTGCGCGTGGCGATCATTTCCGGCAGGCGCTGCTTGCCGGAGAGAACCTCCTCGATGAGCTTGCCGACATTGTTGCCGCGCCGCGTCTCGTCCTCATCGATCGGAAATTCGCGGTTGATGAGGATCGTATCGAGCGCCCGCCCATCGGACGTCGTGAAGATCTGCGCATCGGCGATATTGGCGCCGGCGGCAGCACAGGCGCCGGTGATGATGGACAGCAGACGCGGATGGTCGGGCGCCAGCACGGTGATTTCGGTGATGGCGTGGAAGGAATGGGTGCGCACCATGGTCGACAGCGCTTTTTCCTGCTTGTCGGCCTCACGGATGAAGCGGGTATGGCGCACCTGGTCTTCGAGCGCCACCGTCAGCAGATAGGGCTCGTAGTGCAGCTTGGTATATTTACGCCGCGCCTTCTGGCCCCAGTCGTCGAGGGCGTCGTAGAGCGCCTGCCGGGCGATCTGAGCGCGCTCCTTGCGGGAGACTTCCGAGAAGCCGCCCGACAGCAGCAGTTCGGTCTCGTAATAAAGCGAACGCAGCAGCTGCCCCTTCCAGCCGTTCCAAACGCCAGGACCGACGGCGCGGATATCGCAGACCGTCAGGATCAGCAGCATCTTCAGCCGCTCCATGGACTGCACCTTGTCGGCGAAATCGGTGATTGTCTTGCGGTCGTGCAGGTCGCGCGTCTGGGCGACCATGGACATCAAAAGATGCTGCTCGATCAGCCAGACCACCGTTTCGGTCTGCTTGCCGGTGAGGCGAAAACGCTGGCAGAGCTTGCGGGCCACACGCGCGCCGGCAATCGAGTGGTCTTCCTGCCGGCCCTTTGCCACATCATGCAACAGAACGGCAACATAGAGCGCCTCACGTTCCTCGACGCTCGGCATCAGCTGGTTGGCGAGCGGGTGGGCATCGACAGCCGTTCCCTTGTCCACTTCCGAAAGCACGCCGACGGAGCGGATCAGATGCTCATCCACCGTATAGTGGTGATACATGTTGAACTGCATCATCGCGACGATCTTGCCGAATTCGGGGATGAACTTGCCGAGCACGCCTGCCTCGTTCATGCGGCGCAGGGTCAGCGCCGGATCGCGCCGGGACGTCAGGATCGACAGGAAGAGCTGGTTTGCCTCTTCGTTTTCCCGCAGCTCGTCATTGATGAGCGACAGCGAACGCGTGACGACACGCAGCGCATCGGGATGCAGTTCGAGATTGTTGATATCGGCAATGTGGAACAGCCGGATCAGATTGACCGGGTCGTTCTTGAAGACATCTGGCTTGGCAAGCGCGATGCGGCCCCGGTCTTCAACAAATTCCACGGAACCCGGAATCTTGCGAACCCGATGGGCGAAGCGGCTGAGAACGCCGGAAAGGCCCGGCACATCCTTCGCCTGCCGGTCTTCCAGAGCGGCGCAGACGATGCGGGTCAGGTCACCGACATCCTTCGCAACGAGGAAATAGTGCTTCATGAAGCGCTCGACGGCGGAAAGGCCGGGGCGCGGCTGATAATTCAGGGCATCAGCAATCTCACGCTGGATGTCGAAGGAAAGGCGCTCTTCCGCCTTGCCGGTGATGAAATGCATCTGGCAACGCACAGCCCAGAGAAAATCATCGGCCTTTTCGAACAGCCTGAGTTCAGGCCGCGACAGGACGCCGAGCTTGACCAGATCGGCCGTATCGCGGACGTGATAATAATATTTGGCGATCCAGAACAGCGTGTGCAGGTCGCGCAGGCCACCCTTGCCTTCCTTGACGTTCGGCTCCACCAGATAACGCGTATCGCCCGCCTTGCGGTGGCGCTGGTCGCGCTCGGCGAGCTTTGCGGCGATGAATTCCGGGCCGGTGCCGGTGACGACTTCCGACTCGAAGCGTTTTTCGAGATCGTCGGTCAGGGATTTCTTGCCGCAGATCGCCCGCACTTCCAGAATCGCCGTGCGGATCGTCATGTCGGATTTGGAGAGGCGAATGCATTCATCCACCGTGCGGGTGGCGTGGCCGACCTTGAAACCGAGGTCCCAGAGGAGGTAGAGCACGAATTCCACGGCCTTGTGCATGTCGGGCGTGTTCTTGGCCGGCAACAGGAACAGGAGGTCGATATCCGATCCCGGCGCCAGTGTGCCGCGTCCGTAACCGCCAACCGCGGCGACCGCGATCTGCGGCGCATCTTTCGGATAGACGTATTGGCAGGCGAGATCATAGAGCGTTTCGATCAGCCGATCCTGGAGCCAGGAGATGCGCCGGGCGCAGTCAATGCCGCTGCCATCGGCTTTCAGTAGTTCTCTGGCCTTTTCCCGGCCTTCCGTACTGGCCTTGCGGAAGATCGGCAGTAGATCGGACTTGATATCGGCGATGCGTTTGCCGTCTTCCTTGAAGATGATGTCACAGTCGCGCTTCAGCGCCGATACATCGAGAATGTCGGAAAAATCCAGGTCCTTGATGGCCATCTATGCCGGTATCCATGTCCTGTGGGAAATCCCACCACTTGCGATGGGAGTGTCCTATAGCGAGTTTTAAAGGCGATGGACAGGCAGTCTATCCTCTTAAGCCTTGCCAAGTTCTTTCTTCAACGTATAGAGCGCGTCCAATGCCTCACGCGGCGTCATTTCGTCGGGGTTGAAGCCTTTCAGAGCTTCCTCCAGCTTCGATGGTCCGGCCTTGCGGGTTTCCTCGCGGCGAACCGCGATCTGGAACAGCGGCAGATCGTCGATCAACTGGCTGGCCGGGTTCTTGCGGTCGGCATCTTCAAGCTTCGTCAGCACCTCGCGGGCGCGTTCCACCACCGATGCAGGCAAGCCCGCAAGCCGGGCCACCTGAATACCATAGGAACGATCCGCAGCACCCGGTCCGACCTCGTGCAGGAAGATGACGTCACCTTCCCACTCCTTCACCCGCATCGTGGCATTGGAAAGGCGGCCGAGCTTTTCCGACAGCACGGTCAATTCGTGGAAGTGGGTAGCGAAGAGACCACGGCAACGATTGACCTCGTGCAGATGCTCCACCGCCGCCCAGGCGATGGAAAGACCGTCAAAGGTCGCCGTACCCCGGCCGATCTCATCCAGAATGACCAGTGAACGATCCGTCGCCTGATTGAGAATGGCGGCGGTTTCCACCATTTCCACCATGAAGGTCGAGCGGCCGCGCGCCAGATCGTCCGATGCGCCGACACGGGAAAACAACCGGTCGACGACGCCGATATGGGCGGCTTCCGCCGGAACGAAGGAACCGATCTGCGCGAGGATGGCGATCAGCGCATTCTGGCGCAGGAAGGTCGATTTACCGCCCATATTTGGGCCGGTGAGCAGCCATATCGCGCCGTTCTTACCACCGTTGACGGCTGACAGATCGCAATTATTGGCGATGAAGGGTCCGGCAGACTGTCGCCGCAACGCCTGCTCCACCACCGGATGCCGCCCGCCCTTGATCGCAAAGGTCATGGAGGCATCAACAATCGGACGGCAATAGGCCTGTTCGGTCGCGAGATAAGCAAGGCTAGAGGCGACATCGATCACCGCCAGTGCCAGTGCGCCGGCCTTGATCGCTTCCGCCTGTTGAACAACGGCCTTGACCATGCGCTCGAAGGCTTCCAGTTCCATGGTCAAAGCTTGCGCAGCGGCATTGGCAATGCGGCTTTCAAGATCGGCAAGCTCGGTGGTGGTGAAGCGCATGGCGCCCGCCATGGTCTGGCGGTGGATAAAACGCGCCTTGGCCTCGTCCGTCGCTATCATCACATCGGCATTGCCTGCCGTCACCTCGATGAAATAGCCAAGCACATTGTTGTGCTTGATCTTGAGCGACTTGATGCCGGTCTCATCGGCATATTTCAGTTGCAGCCCGGCAATCACCCGGCGCGACTGGTCGCGAAGCGCCCGCACCTCGTCGAGTTCGGGATTGGCGCCTTCACGCAGGAAGCCGCCATCACGCTTCAGAAGCGGCAGATCGTCGGCAAGCATCGAGCCGAGCATGGCTTCGAGACCGCCGGGCAGGGCTTTCAAATCCGCGAGCGCCGCCGCCAGCTCGTCCGGCAACAATCCCTGATCGAGAATGGCGGCAATCTTCTCGGCAGAAGCCAGCCCCTGCCTGATGGCGCCGAGATCGCGCGGGCCGCCGCGCTCCAGCGCAAGGCGGGAGAGCGCACGCGGCATATCCGCAACCTGTTTCAGCGCATCACGCAGGCCGTCACACAGCGAGATGTCATCGATCAGATAGGCCACGGCATCGAGGCGAGCGTTGATCCTTTCCGGGTCGGTCAAGGGCGACATCAGCCGCTCGGCAAGAAGCCGCGCGCCACCGCCTGTTACCGTGCGGTTCAGGGCATGCAGCAGCGATCCGTCCCTTTCGCCCGACAGCGTCTTCACCAGTTCCAGATTGGCGCGGGTGGCGGGATCGATGAAAAGGGTCGAAGCGGCGCTTTCGCGCTCCGGCGCACCAAGCGGCGGGCGCTCGGCGATCTGGGTTTTCTCGACATAGGCGACGGCAGCGGCGGCGGCCGCCATTTCCACCCGCGAAAAGGTGCCGAAGCCGTCCAGCGTCGAGACGCTGAAATAACGCGCGATGCGCCCTTCCGCCGTGGCGCTGTCGAAGAGGATCGCCGGCTGCGGCACGGCCACGCGGCCAAGCACATCGAAGACCGGCCGCAGTTCCTCGTCATGGAAGAGGCTGTCGGCGACGATCAGCTCGCGCGGATCGATGCGCCAGATATCGGCCAGAAGCCGCGTCAGCGTCGTTTCCGCCAGACGGAAGACGCCGGTGGAAATATCGATCCAGGCGAGCGCAAACTGCGCCTCGGCACTGCCGCGAATGCGGGCGAGCGCCATCAGATAGTTGGATTCCGTCGGCGATAGCAGTTTTTCCTCGGTCAGCGTGCCGGGCGTGACAAGCCGCACCACATCACGCTTGACCACGGATTTCGATCCGCGCTTCTTGGCTTCCGCCGGATCTTCCACCTGTTCGCAGACGGCGACGCGATAACCGCGCAGGATGAGTTTCTGCAGATAATCATCCGCCGCATGGACGGGGACGCCGCACATGGGGATATCATGACCCATATGCTGGCCGCGTTTCGTCAATGTGATGCCCAGAGCGCGGGAGGCTTCGACCGCATCGTCAAAGAACAATTCGTAAAAATCGCCCATGCGGTAGAACAGCAGCGAACCGGGATTGTTCGCCTTGATCTCGATATATTGCTCCATCATCGGAGTGGCCGTCGCGCGGCTCTCTTCCGAGATCAGGGAAGCGGTTGTCAGAACGTCCGTCAATGGCCTGCCGATGTCATATCGTGTTGCGGAAAAGAAGGGCCGACACTAGCGGCAATCTCCACCTCAACACAACACGCGCGGGAACGCTGCCCACAGGAACATCCCGCCCGGCTGCGCCGAAACCCGGTCAGCCGTTGATGCGCTCGGCCTCGCCGCCATAATAGCTGATGTAACGGCCGGCAATGGACGAAACCGGCAGGACTACGAGGACGTCTGTGGTATTGAAGGCATGGTCCACGACCGCGCCGGAGCCGAACATGGCGCCAAGGCGCATATAGCCTTTGATCAGCGGCGGCATGGCGTTCAGCGCCTTGCGGGCGTTGAGCGCTTCGGCCGGAACGAGGTCCATCTCATGATAAAGCTCGGGAAGGGCGGAGGCCTCCCACTCGCCCTTGGCCACGCAATTATGGTGCAGGAAGGACAAGGCAAGCGCGTGGGCTTCCGGCTGCACGCCGGGGAAGGAGGCGCAACCGATCATGGCATCCATGCGGTGTTTCACGGCATAGGCCCAGTTGCCCTGCCACAGAAGCTCGACGGTGCGTTTGGTGCGATATTCGGGCAGCACGCAGGAACGGCCAAGCTCCATGAAACGCTTGCCGGGATGGCGCGCAACGAGACCGGCGATGTCGAATTCGCTGGCGGAATAAAAACCGTTATTGGCAAGCGCGATTTCCTGCCGCAGCAGGCGATAGGTGCCGACGATCTGGTCTTCGCTGTCGCCTTCGATCGCCTTGTCGAGCACCAGCAGATGGTCGCAGACGCTGTCCCAGGCATCGATGTCGCGCTTGCGGCGCATGGCTTCCGCGGGAAGCCGCGCCTTCATTTCCTCGACGAAAACACGGTAACGCACGGATTGCGCGGCATCGATCTCGCGTTCATTTCTGGCGAGCCGTGTTTCCAGCGTGCCGATACGGCCGAAAAGACCCTCATTGTCCTGAGCTGCCTCGGGACGAGGATGAATGACAACATTGTTTTCACAAATGTCGTGATTGAGGATTTCGGCAACCATGGGGAATCGCTCCGCCACCAAAGAATTTTCCTGTCATAAATCACTAATTGACGACAGAATAGTGACAAAATGCCGCCAGCGCGAGTCTGTCAAGTTATGATAGCGACAGGCGTTTCGCCTCCAGCAGACGGCGAATTTCCTCAACCAGCCGTCGCGGGTCGGCAGGCTTGGTCAAAACCGCACCGACACCGGCCTCAAGCAGGATTTCGGCAGTCGCGTCACTCGCATCTGCACTGAGCACGATGACGGGAATATTTCTTTCGCCCTTCAGCGTATGGAGAAGGTCGGGAAGCACATCGAGCCCCTCGCCGCCCGGCATGTTGAGATCGGAGACGATGAGGTCAGGCAAGCGGGATGCGCCCGGCTCCACAGATTGCCGCAACGCCTCAAAATCCTCGACAGCGCGGACGATATAGCCGCTTTTTTCCAGAACGGCGCGGATGATGCGCTGATTGACGGCATCGTCTTCGGCCACGAGTATCTCGATACCGCTCGCCCCTTCCGCCACCCGTGAGGAAAATCCCACATCCGGGTGGTTGTCGTTGATGGCGTCGCGCCGCTCAATGCCGCGCAGACGGCCGCACAGGACGTCGATCAGGGATTTTTCCCGTAATGGCCGGATCAACCAGGCATCGAAGGCCACATGCATGGTCGACGGCCGCTCTTCGGGGCTGACCAGCAGCGTGCGGCGGATATTCTGTTGCGGCCAATCCCTCAGGGCGTCCCTGAAGAGCGGCGAAATGCGCCGGTCGACGATGATGTCGGTGAGGTCGGCCACCCGTGTGGCAGAACTCTTCCTCAGCTTTTCCAGATCCTCAGGCTGATGGATGAGAGTGCATTGACCGCCGAAAGCCTCGATCGCCTCCATCGTCACCGCCGCCGCCACGCCCTTTGGTGCGATGAGCAGGACATTTGTATGCCGCAGGCAATGAGGCCTTGCCGGATCTGCCATTTCGGCAGGCGCGCCCGCGGGGCGAAACGCCAGTTTGAAAGTGCTGCCCTTGCCCTTGCGGCTCGAAACCGTGAGGCGGCCGCCGAATTCCCGCACGATACGGGCGGAAATCGCAAGTCCAAGGCCGGTGCCGGCGCTTCGCTGCGACAACGGGCCCGCCTGCTCGAATTCCCCAAAAATACGGGCCTGTTCCGCCCGGCTCATGCCCGGGCCGGTATCCTCGACGGCAATGTGCAATTCGTCGTCGGCCATGCGCGCCCGGATGACGACGCCGCCTTCCTGCGTGAATTTGACGGCATTGCCGAGGAGATTGAAGAGGACCTGACGTAGCCTCGCCGGGTCGAAATCGAGATGATCGGGCACATTCGGCGCAACGAAGGAGGTTATTTCTATGCCTTTTTCATGGGCGCGATGGGCCAGCATCTCGACGATGCTCTCGATCAGCCGGCGCAGGTTTTCCGCGCGCGGATTGAGCCTGAAGCGGCCGGCCTCCATGGTCGAATAATCCAGCAAATCCTCGACAAGCTGCACCAGCGACTGGCCGGATTGCCGCATGCCATCGAGATAATTTCGCTGCTCCTCGTTGAGCCTCGTCTGCGACAGAAGATGGTTCATGCCGAGCATACCGGAAAGCGGCAGGCGGATTTCATGGCTTACGGTGGCAAGCAGCCGCGCCTTTTCGGCATCGGCCTTTTCGGCGCGCAGCCGGGCGTCCTCGCGCTCGCCGAGCGCAAGCCGCTCTTCGGTCACGTCTCTGGCGATGCTGCTGATGAGGAGACGGCTGCTTGCCAGATCGCGGGTCACGACATCATGCCAGGAAAAGATGCGCTGACCGAACGTGGTTGCGATCTCCACATCATAGGCATGGACCTTGTCGCCCGGACGGAAAGCGATGCCGATTTCCTCGCAGCTCAGCCCTTCGGGGGCCGCACAGCCGGTCATTTCGCGAAAGATCCGGTTCGCTTCGACAATGCGCCTGTTCATGTCACGGATCACGACGATATCGCCCATGAATTCCTGCATCTCTGCAATCAGAGAGCGGTTTTGCGTTTGCCGCAGCCGAAGATCGGAATCCGCAGCCCGTGCGGTGGGTTGATGGAAAGATTCATCAAAGAGCGCATAGAGCAGCACACCGACGAGAACCGCGCCAAAGAAGGTCGCCAGCGCAACGGTAACCGCATAAGGCACCGCAAGCGCGATCAGGGCTGCGGAAAAAGCCCCGACCGATAACGACGCGGCGACATAGAGCGCAATCGACCTGGTATCGGTCGCATGTTCTTCATCAGCATGGCGCGTTGTTGCCTCGACACGATCCGCCGGCTGCGCCGCCGTCGCGGCCAGGCCCAGCTCGTCTGAAACCTTCTGCCGAAGTCTTGCCAGTTCGCTCATAGGCAACCGCTACCACGGCAGCGGTTTTGATATGTTTGGCTGAAACCCTAAAATTTTACTTTTTAGCCGTCCGGGCGTGCAAAAACTCGTCGAGAATGACGCAGGCTGCGCCGATGGTTATGAAACTGTCAGCCAGATTGAAGACCGCGAAAGACCATGTCTGCGTATGAAACAGGATATAGTCGATGACATGTCCATAAAAAAAACGGTCGAGCAGATTGCCGGCAGCACCTGCGATAATGAAGGCAAAGCCGAGATGGGCAAAGGTGCGGTCCGCCGCCGTCTTGCGCCACAGCCATAAGACGAAGACCACGATGACGAGCCGCATGCTGACGATGAACCAGCCATGCATGTCCTCCAGCATCGAAAAGGCCACGCCGAGATTATAGGTGCGGTAAAGCGCCAGGAACGGGGCAACGGGAACCATCTCCTGCAGCGGCAGATAGGCTTCGACCAGCTGCTTGACGATCTGGTCCAGCACCAGTGCGGCGACGATCAGAGCAAAGGCCGGGCCGAATTTCGAGAACAAAGCCGCTTTGGGCATTACGTCACCGGTGCGAGTTCGAGGAGATGTCGCCGTGCTTCAAACAGCATGACGGCAGTTGCGATGGCGAGATTGAGGCTGTCGGCGCGGCCCTGCTGGGGAATGCGCGCGAGCTGGTCGGCCTTGCCGGCGAGTTCCGGCGGCAGGCCGGATTGCTCATTGCCCATCAGGAGCACGACCGGCTTTCCGGCATAGTCGATCTTTCGGTAGTCAACCGAGCCGGCCAGATGGGTGGCAACGACGCTGACATGTGCCGATTTTTTCCAGGACAGGAATTCCTCGACCGAAGCGCGGGCGACGGGCGTGGCGAAGACCGACCCCATGGTGGCGCGCACCGTTTCCAGCGAAAACGGATCGGTGCAATCCCCGACGAGAATGACGCCCGAAGCGCCCGCCGCATCAGCCGTGCGGATGATGGTGCCGAGATTGCCGGGATCGCGAACCCGGTCGAGCGCGATATAGGTCTCGCCCTTTTCCGGGCGGATATCCTTCAGCGCCTTCCATTTCTGTTCGAAAATGCCGACGACCATCTGTGGATTGTCGCGGCGGGTGATCGAGGCGATAACCTTTTCGCTGACTTCGAGCACCAGACCGCCCGATGCGACCGTCGTCACCGCCGCCTGCTCCACCAGCGGCTTGCCCTTGGCGGCCTTGGCATAAACCAGCGTCTTGATCGTCCAGCCGAGTTCAAGCGCGTCGATGACCAGCTTCAGGCCTTCCGCCATGAAGGTGCCGGTCTCTTCCCTGCCCTTTTTCTGGGTGAGCGCCTTGATATCCTTGATGATGGGATTGGCAAGGCTCGTCACTTCCTTGACCTGGCCAACCCGGCGCGTGGTGTTTTCGCGCATATCTTTCATCATTTCGGCTCCCAGCGGCTGAACAGCGATGTGGAAAGCACACGGCCCGGCGTCTTGCCATCAAGCCCGGCTTCGCGAATGACCAGTTCGCCGGACGCGACGACGCCACCGGCGCCGCGCATGGTTTCACGCATCAGTTCATGCATCGAATAGAAGCTGGCCCGGATCGAATAGGCCGTAAGCACAAGGCCGAGCGCCTTGGGCGACAGGATTTCGCGGCAGATATCGAGCATCAGCGGCAGATGGTCGAACAATTGCCAGACCTCGCCATGGGTGCCGCGGCCGAATTTTGGCGGGTCGGTGAGGATAATGTCGTATGTGCTGCCGCGACGTTCCTCGCGCTGGATAAACTTCATCGCGTCTTCGCAAATCCAGCGGATCGGCGCCTGTTCAAGCCCGGCAAGTGCCTGATTTTCCTTCGCCCAGCCAATCGCCTTCTTGGAGGCATCCACGTGGGTGACTTCAGCGCCTGCGGCCGCCGCGACCAGCGACGCGACGCCGGTGTAACCGAAGAGGTTCAGCACTTTCAGCGGACGGTCGGCGGTCTCGACGGCATTTTTCAGCCATTCCCAATGAACGATCTGTTCCGGAAAGACGCCGACGTGACGGAAAGCGGTGAAACGGCCAAGAAATTCAACCCCGAGCAGGGAAAGAGGCCAGGTTTCACCCAGAGCCGCCTTGGGGAAACGCCAGCGCCCCATACCGTCCTCATCCGTGTCGCCGGTAAAGACGGCATCGGCATTCTGCCACACACGATCAGGAACGGAAGGCTGCCACAGCGCCTGCGCCTCGGGACGAACGACGCGGTAGTCACCGTACTGTTCGAGCTTCAGGCCGTTGCCGCTGTCAATCAGATGAAAATCGCCCGCGCCGCTTGATTCCAGAATGACTGGAACCTGTTCTGCCGGCAGTTCACCGGTGCGCTGCATAAGCGCGCGCGCAGGAACCTGTTCAACAGCGACCGCTACAACGGTTTTTTCCTTCGGCGCGGCCTTCTGCACGTTGCGCACCGCATCGGGCTCGCGCCTTTTCGGTGCGGCATCCGCACGGCGCGCCGGCTTTGCGGCATGGACCTGTTTTTTATCGCTCCCGGCGCGCGCGCGATTGCCCGGCCGGCTGTCTTTTTTCTTCAATGGAAATCTTTCCGCTTCTGCCCGCGTCTTATTGCGCCAGCAAATAGCATTCCGAACGCCGCTCGACTAGAGCCGGAGCGACCGTCGGCACCATCACTTTGCCGGGAGTTGGCCCGCATGCGGCAGCTGCCCGGTTGCGGCCGCCTTCTGGCGGTTTGCCTCATCGTGCCAGCGAACGGCTTCTTTCGCCTCGATACGGGCGCGTTTGCGATGTTTGCCCTGGGCGAACCATGTGGCCGCCGATCCCAGCAGCACACCGAAAATGACCGCCAGAAACAGGAATACGAAAAACGGTGCGGTGAAGGACAGAACGCCATCTTCCGGTCGGAATGGATTGAGCGCCAGCGTCACGGATTGACGATTGGCCACGCACAGGATGACGAGAATAATCGCCAGCGGAAGCAGGATGATGAGGTTGATGATTTTTTTCGACATCCGAGAATACTCCATCGCTGCGGGGCTCCGCTCGCTCCGTTTCCGGCGCGGGCTGAGGACGATCAATCGTCCTCTTCGTCACCCATGCCGGGGTTCAGGCGCTCGCGCAGTTCCTTGCCCGTCTTGAAGAAAGGCACCCATTTTTCTTCGACGAAAACCGACTCACCCGTGCGCGGGTTCCGACCGGAACGCGACGGACGGTTTTTCACCGAAAATGCGCCGAAACCACGAAGCTCGACACGATTTCCTGCCGCCAGGGCGTCGGTGATTTCATCCAGCACCGCATTGACGATGTTTTCCACGTCACGGTGATAAAGGTGCGGGTTACGCGCAGCAACGATCTGCACCAGTTCAGACTTGATCACGGTTGCCCCCTGAAAGAATTGGATTTTTAACGCGGCTCAACCTGCCAAACGGAAACAAGACCGTCAAGAAACAACTTGTCCGTACCGAGCTGGCCGGGGCCTGCGAAGGGAATTAAATCGTCATATCCCAGAAACTTCGCTATTTGCGCAACACTGAAAACCGCAAAAGGCGAGCGGGATGATGGCGCACGCCATTCGACGATCGGCAAATCCTTGGCAACACCGCGTGTTTCGAAATAGGCGCGAATTTCCTTTTCGCCTCCAAGCGTATCGACCAGCTTGTTGGCGAGCGCCTGCCTGCCGGTGAAAATCGATCCATCCGCCAGTTTCAGCACGTCTTCGCGCGGCAGCTTGCGGCGATCGGCCACAAGATCGACGAACCAGCCGTAGCTGTCCATTACCATGGCGCGGATCATCGTCTTCGCTTCCTCCGGCGCCTCGTGGAACGGCGAAGGCTCCGCCTTCATCGGCGACGACTTGATTTCCTGCAACGAAACGCCGAGCTTTTCCATCAACGGGCCAAGCTGGGGGTACTGAAAGATCACGCCGATCGAGCCGGTTATCGAGGTCTCGCCGGCGACGATGACATCGCCTGCCGATGCGATCATATAACCTGCCGAAGCAGCGAGCGTGCGCACATCCGAGACAACCGGCTTCTTTTCCGCAACGCCACGAATGGCCTTGAAGATGCGCTCACCGCCATAGGTGGTGCCGCCTGGCGAGGAAATCGACACGATCAGCCCTTTGACGTTCTCGCTCTTGGCGATCTTGTCGAGCCGCTCGAGAAGTTCGGTATTGTCGGTGATCAGGCCGGAGACCTCGACGCGGGCAATATGGGGCTTCGCGCTTTGCTGCG
Organism: Agrobacterium sp. LR_9; assembly: GCF_041954855.1. NCBI lineage: Bacteria > Pseudomonadati > Pseudomonadota > Alphaproteobacteria > Hyphomicrobiales > Rhizobiaceae > Agrobacterium > Agrobacterium sp. LR_9. The sequence continues at coordinate 229,335 of NZ_JAVAYA010000001.1, read as the reverse complement.
GTCCATCCCATAAAAACCGGTAAAGACCGAAAGCGCCGGCGACAAGCAGGAGAACGGCGGCAACCCGCCAGAAAGTCAGCTTGCGGCGCAACCGCCTGCGATCCGCTATCGCCATGTTGTCCATAAAAACCTCTGTCATCCGCTTTTGCGCTTCAGGCCATATGGTTCTTCTAACGCGAAGCCGCAAGGAAACAATAAGGAAACCAGAATTACGATAAAATTCGCATTTCCCTTGCACCTCTCCAGACAAAAACCATATTGGCAGGACAAAGCACTCATGCCAAAGACATTTAGATAGAGACACAAGCTTCGATTGTGCGCCACAATGGTGCCCTAGAAGCATTCCGGACCCACTCTTATGCTCGAAAGACTCCGCGAACCCGCGCCAGCATTTTCGCTGCCCAATGACCAGAACGGCGCCTATGACACCGCGCTGCGGCATTCTGCGCGCGTAAAGCGGCTGAAAATCATTCTGCCGCTCGGCGCGGCAATCATTTCGTTAGCTTTCATCGCCGTTTCGGTTATCCGAACCTGGGCGCCCGATGAGGTCTCTCTGGAGAGCGCCCGAATTGAAGACGGCAAGATCGTGATGGAAAAACCCGCTGTTGCCGGCCGCAACGAGAAGGGGATCGATTATTCCATGAACGCCGACCGTGCGTTGCAGGACATCGCCAACCCCAATCTCATGACGCTTGAGAAGGTTCTGGCGGCAGTGCCGGTGAACGACAGTGTCGCGCAGGTGATCGCCCAGGAAGGCATTTTCGACCGGGCGACCAACAAGCTGAAGATGACCGCCCCTTTTGACATCAATCTCAGCAATGGCATACAAGCGAAGTTCCAGTCTGCGGATGTCGATCTGAAGGCCGGAAAAATGAGCAGCCAGGAGCCGGTTTCGATCAAAACAAACGACGGCTCGATTGTTGCGCAATCGATTGACATCGCCGATAATGGCAAGACAATTACATTTTCGGGGCAGGTACGGGTACGTATCGCTGCATCCAATATCAAGAATGAAGGCAAGTGAGAGCCCGGTCCAGATGATGCAAATTTCCCGTCCCGTTTCCCTTGGCAAATCCGCCGGCCTTGCAGCCGCAGGCCTTGTCTTTTCCTGTCTTGCAACTGTGGCTTTCGCCCAGAACACCACCAGCAACATGCAGGGCGTCAAACTCTCCGGCGACCAGCCTATCGCGATTGAAAGCGATCAGCTCGAGATTCGCGATCAGGAGCGCAAGGCCTATTTCACCGGCAATGTGAAAGTGGTGCAGGGAACGACCACCCTTCAGGCCGGCAAGATGACCGTGAATTACAAGGGCGAGGGTTCTTCGCTCACCAGCGGCGACGCCAATATCGAAAAAATCTTCGTCGACAATAATGTCTATCTGACGTCCGAGACCCAGAAGGCGACGGCCGATCACGGCGAATTCGACATGGCGGCGCAGACCTTCATCCTGACCGGCAAGCAGGTCGTGCTGTCCGAAGGCACGAATGTCTTCACCGGCTGCAAGCTCACCGTTCTGATGAATACGGGACAGGCCAAGCTGGAAAGCTGCGGCGGCCCTGTCCGGATCATGCTCGATCCGAAATCGCAGAAAAAACAGTAGTCTTTCCTCGTGAAGATACCCTCGATCTCAAAGATATTCGGCGGCGGGCGCAGCCGATCCGCGGATGCGGCCTCGCCGGCGGACAAGACCCCCTATCAGGGCACGCTGATCGCGCATGGCCTGACGAAGACCTATAATACGCGCCGTGTCGTCAACGGGGTTTCGCTGGTCGTGCGCCGAGGCGAGGCCGTGGGACTGCTCGGCCCGAACGGTGCGGGTAAAACCACCTGTTTTTACATGATCACGGGCCTGGTGCCCGTGGATACTGGCAAGATCGCCATCAACGGCAATGATGTCACCACCATGCCGATGTACCGGCGCGCCCGTCTCGGCGTCGGTTATCTGCCGCAGGAAGCATCGATCTTCCGGGGCTTGACGGTCGAGGAAAACATCCGCGCCGTGCTGGAAGTGCATGAGCCGGACGCTGCCAAGCGCAACCGCAAGCTCGATGAGCTGCTGGAAGAGTTTCATATCGCGCAACTGCGGAAGTCGCCTGCCGTGGCGCTTTCGGGTGGTGAGCGGCGGCGTCTGGAAATCGCGCGCGCACTCGCGACCGATCCGACCTTCATGCTGCTCGACGAACCTTTCGCGGGCGTCGATCCGATTTCGGTCAGCGATATCCAGAATCTGGTGAGACACCTGACAGCGCGCGGCATCGGCGTTCTCGTGACCGATCACAATGTCCGTGAAACGCTCGGTCTTATCGACCGCGCCTACATCATCCATGCCGGCGAGGTGCTGACGCATGGACGTCCGGACGATATCGTCAACAATCCGGATGTACGCCGCCTCTATCTCGGCAATAATTTCAGCCTTTGAACGCCTGGAGCGGGATCGCGAAAAGCGTCTGCGGTTTTCGCTTGAAATCCCGCTCTAATTATATGATCTAGATCATGATTTAAGATTTTAGGTCGTTTCCACCTAAAATCATCGTGATCGGCGCGCGAAAGATTCTTCATCGCGCCCCGCCCTGACGCTTGACCAAACAAGATAAAAAAGCAATTTTTGGGCCAAGTTCCGTCGTCTCAGTAAAATTTCTGGAAAATCAGGCGATGGAGAAGCTGTAAGGGGAGTTTCGCGTCCGCCATGGCATTGTCTGCCAGCCTTTTGCTGCGTCAAAACCAGTCTCTCGTGATGACACCGCAACTGATGCAGTCCATCCAGCTGCTTCAGATGACGCATTTCGAGCTGACGCAGTTCATTGCGCAGGAGGTGGAGCGCAATCCACTGCTGGAAATTGCGGCAAACGATGGCGATTTGAGCAGCGATGCCCCGGCAGAGACTGAGAGTTTCGGTGACGTGGACGGCGAAGGCCCGGAGAGATCCGCGACGGTGACGTCCGACAGCGACGACTGGTATGGCGACCGCGCCGCAAATCTCGGCGAGCAACTGGACACCAGCTTCGAAAACGTCTTTCCCGACGATGCCGAGCCCAGAAAGGCCGATGCGCCCGAACTGGCCGGCCAATGGAAATCCATGCCCGGCCAGGAGTCGGGGGAAAGTTACGACCTCGACGATTTCGTCGCGGCCAGACAGAGCCTCGGTGACCATCTCAATCAGCAACTGCCGCTCGCCATATCCGCCGCCGAGGACCGGATGATCGCCGATGCGCTGATCGGCCAGCTTGATGAGACCGGCTATATTGCGGCGGATGCCGTCGACGACGTCGCCGAACGGCTGGGAGCGGCACCGTCAGCGGTCGAGCACGTTCTGAAGACGCTTCAGGGTTTCGACCCACCGGGTGTATTCTCCCGCTCCTTAAGCGAATGTCTGGCAATCCAGCTTGCCCAGAAGGACCGGCTCGACCCGGCAATGCGGGCTTTCGTCGACAATCTGGAACTTCTGGCGAAACGCGACTTTGCCTCCTTGAAAAAAATCTGCGGCGTCGATGAGGAAGATCTTCTCGACATGCTGGCGGAAATCCGCACGCTCAATCCCCGCCCCGGCGCGGGTTACGATTCGATGGTTTCGGAGACCATCGTTCCCGACATTATCGTTCGTCCCTCCTCCACCGGCGGCTGGCTGGTGGAAATCAATCCCGAGACCCTGCCGCGCGTGCTCATCAACCAGAGTTATTTCGCAGAGGTGTCTAAACATAAGGCACGTGCAGGCGAGGATCAGGATTTTCTGGCCGAGTGCATGCAGACGGCGCATTGGCTGACCCGCAGCCTCGATCAGCGCGCCCGGACAATCATGAAGGTCGCGACGGAAATCGTGCGCCAGCAGGACGCCTTTCTCGTCAATGGCGTGGATCATCTGCGCCCGCTGAACCTCAAGACGGTGGCCGACGCCATCAAGATGCACGAATCCACCGTCAGCCGGGTGACATCGAAAAAATACATGCTGACGCCGCGCGGTCTGTTCGAGCTGAAATATTTCTTCAGCGTGTCGATCAGCGCCGTGGAAGGCGGAGACAGCCATTCGGCAGAAGCGGTGCGCCACCGCATCAAGGCCATGATCGCACAGGAGGCCGCCGAGGCGGTTCTTTCAGACGATGATATCGTCGACAATCTGAAAAAGAGCGGCATAGATATCGCCCGCCGCACTGTCGCCAAATATCGCGAAGCGATGAACATCCCCTCCTCCGTGCAAAGGCGCCGGGAAAAGAAGGCGATGGCCAAGCTGTCCGCCTTCTGAGGGGCGGCCGCGATCACGTTTATGGCGGTTTTTTGCCGCACCATTGACTCTCGTCACGGCAAGGGCTAGAAGCCCGCCGCACACGTAAGCAAGGTCATTTGTAACGGATTCATCTCCACCGTCCATGGGCGTAAAATTCGAATGAGGGCTTTTTAAGGTCTTCGAAACGCTTGGATGCGCGCGCGGCTTGACGTAAGCTGGTACTCGCAAATCACTACAAAAAGGAAAATTTCCATGAGTGTGCGTGTATCTGGTAAACATATGGAGATCGGTGAATCTTTCCGTCAGCGGATCGAGGACAATATAGGTCTGGCGGTTACCAAATACTTCGATGGGGGGTATTCAGGCCAGGTGACCGTGGAGAAGTCCGGATCGCGTTTTGCCGCGGACTGCAAGCTGCATCTCGATACCGGCGTTGTATTGCATGCGGCGGGTCAGGCAAATGATCCGCAGGCCAGCTTCGATGCGGCCGCAGAGCGGATCGAGAAGCGCCTGCGCCGCTACAAGCGCAAGCTTAAGGACCACCACAATGGTGCGAATGGCGTGTCGCAGGAAATCGCCTATACGGTGATGGATGCTATTCCCGATGAGGACCACGAGGTTCCCGAGGATTACGCACCCACCATCGTAGCGGAGAGTTCGAAACAGATTAAGACAATGTCCGTCGCCAGCGCCGTGATGGCGCTCGACATGACGGACGAACCGGTTCTGCTGTTCCGCAGCCCGGGCAAGGAATATCTCAACATCGTTTACCGGCGTCATGACGGCAATATTGGCTGGATCGACGCGGAAACGATCAAGAGCTGAACAGTCTGACAAGACGTGGGAGGCAGAGCGCGCAAGTGCACCTGCCTCCTGCATCGTCTCGATGGCATGAAGGAAAAAGAGAATGGCGTTGGCAGATTTGCTGCAACAAGATGCGATTATTCCCGCCCTCAAGGTGAATTCCAAAAAGCAGTTGCTTCAGGAGCTGGCCGCAAAGGCAGCCAGAATTACCGGAGTCTCGGAACGGGAAGTTTTCGACGTCATCCTCCAGCGTGAGAAACTCGGCTCCACCGGTGTGGGCCATGGCATCGCCATTCCGCATGGCAAGCTCAACAGCATCCATCAGATCACCGGCGTCTTCGCACGTCTTGAAACACCGGTCGATTTCGAAGCGCTGGACGACCAGCCCGTCGATCTGGTTTTCCTGCTGCTCGCGCCCGAGGGCGCCGGCGCGGATCACCTGAAGGCGTTGTCCAGAATTGCACGCGCCCTGCGCGACCCTGAACTGGTCGCCAAGCTGCGCGCCACCGATTCCGACACGGCAATCTACGCTTTCCTCAATCAGGAGCAGGCGACGGCGGCCTGATCGCGGGGTAACTCCCTCAGTTTAACGGCGATAAAAAACGCGCCCTGAAGGCGCGTTTTTTATGACGTAAAGATAGATGCCTTACGCATCTTTTTCGTTGAGAGACGACGTGCCCGGCTCGGCCGATGCGGCAACTTCCGCCTTCGGGCCGCCTTTGGCGACGCCGACCATGGCAGGACGCAGCACGCGGTCGCCGATGGTGAAACCGGCCTGAACCACCTGCAGCACGGTATTGTTCGGAACTGCCGGATTTGGAATTTCGAACATGGCCTGATGGAAATTCGGGTCGAACTTCTGGCCCTCGGCATCGATCTTCTTCACGCCGTGGCGTTCCAGCGTCGACAGCATCGAACGTTCCGTCATCTCGACGCCTTCGATCAAACCATTGAGACCGGCTTCGCCATTGGTCTTGAGTTCATCCGGAATTGCTTCCAGCGCGCGGCGAAGATTATCCGAAACGGCAAGCATGTCGCGTGCAAAGGCAGCCAGCGAATAGGCCTTGGCGTCCTTGACATCACGCTCGGTGCGGCGGCGAAGATTGTCCATCTCGGCGGCAAGGCGCAGAAATTTATCGCGCAGATCGGCGTTCTCAGCCTTGAGCAGCTCCACCGGATCGGGCTCTGCCGTTTCGGCCTGTTCTTCACCTGCCTGAGCAAGATCGACAAACTCTTCCGCGACGTCCGCGTCAGGTCCGGGCTTTTTTGTATCGTCGGTCATGACGTTCTCCAGATTTGAATATGTTGGTTGCGCCCGATATCGAGCTTTGACGGGCAAAAATCAAGGCTTGCGGCGAAAAGCTTGCCGCATTCCCTGACCTTGCGGGTCTGTCCTATCTCTGCTTGCGGGAAAGGCGGGCCATGATCTGCGCCGTGTAATCCACCATCGGCACGATACGGGCGTAATTCAGCCGGGTCGGGCCAATGACGCCGACCGCACCCACGACCCGATTGTCCTCGTCACGATAGGGCGCGACGATCAGCGACGAACCGGACAGGGAAAACAGCTTGTTTTCCGAGCCGATGAAAATCCTGACCCCCGAGCCACTTTCGGCGAGATTGAGGATTTCGATGAGATTTTCCTTGCGCTCCAGGTCGTCGAACAGCAGGCGCACCCGATCGATATCTTCCTCACCGGCGAGACCTTCGAGCAGGTTGGAGCGACCGCGAACGATGAGACGGCCGAGCTTGCCCTCCTCATTGTCTCCCGCCCATACCGCCAGACCACGCTCCACGAGGTCCTGCGCCAATATGCCGAGTTCCGATTGCAGTTCCGCCCGCTGCGTCTGGAACTGACCCCGCAACTCGTGCAGCGTCTGACCGGAGAGATGGGCATTGATGAAATTCGCCGCTTCGGTCAATTGCGATGAGGAAATGCCGGCCGGCAATTCGATGATGCGGTTTTCGACCTGATTGTGGTCGCCCACCAGCACGGCGAGCGCCTTGGTGGGTTCCAGCCTTATGAATTCGACATGTTTGAGGATGACGTCGTTCTTCGCCGTCAATACGAGGCCCGCGCCGCGCGACATGCCGGACAGCATGCGGCTCGCCTCCGTCAACAGCCCTTCCAGCGACTGTTCGTGGCCGGCGACCGGTCCGATCTGACGGTCGATAGTCGCCCTTTCCTCGGCGGGCAGGTCACCCACCTGCATGAAGGCGTCAACAAAGAAGCGCAGCCCCGTCTGGGTCGGCAGGCGACCGGCGCTGATATGCGGCGAATAGATGAGGCCCAGTTCCTCGAGATCGCTCATGACGTTGCGAACGGAGGCGGGTGAAAGCGACATCGGCAACAGCCGCGACAGGCTGCGCGATCCGAGCGGCTCGCCCGTATCGAGATAACCTTCGACGATGCGCCGGAAAATTTCCCGAGACCGTTCATCCAGCAGCGATGCCTGATCTTTTGATAGCGGTGCGGAAAAACCCATTTCGTCCGTTCTTTGTCGTTCAAACCAGCTCGCATCAATATAATGCGTTGCAACGCCGGGGCAAAATGGAAATTGGCTTTGCAAAAGCCCGGACCTCGCCTTAGAAGGCAGGGACCAACATGGAGAGTGGATCATATGCGGCCTTCAGGCAGAAAAACCGACCAGATGCGCAAGGTTTCCTTCGAGCGCAATTTCTCGAAACATGCCGAAGGTTCCTGTCTCGTGAAATTCGGCGACACGCATGTGCTCGTTACCGCCAGTCTTGAAGAAAAGACCCCACCGTGGCTGCGCAACAGCGGCAAGGGATGGGTCACCGCCGAATATGGCATGCTGCCGCGCTCCACCCATGAACGCATGAAGCGCGAGGCCGCTTCCGGCAAGCAGGGCGGTCGCACGCAGGAAATCCAACGCCTCATCGGCCGCTCGCTGCGCGCCGTCGTTGATCTGCAAGCGCTGGGTGAGCGCCAGATCAGCATCGACTGCGACGTGATCCAGGCCGATGGCGGCACCCGCACCGCTTCCATCACCGGCGCATGGATTGCGCTTCACGATTGCCTGAAATGGATGGAAACCCGCAACATGATCAAGGTCGAGAAGGTTCTAAAGGACCATATCGCCGCGATCTCCTGCGGCATCTTCGCCAACCAGCCGGTGATCGATCTCGATTACCTCGAGGATTCCTCCGCCGAGACCGACGCTAATTTCGTCATCACCGGCTCCGGCGGCATCGTCGAGGTTCAGGGCACGGCGGAAGGCGCGCCCTTCTCCGAGGAGGAATTCCTGACGCTGCTCGGTCTTGCCAAGGCCGGTTGCAGCGAACTGGTCGCCCTTCAGAAACAGGCGATCGCCTGAGCCGACAGGAAAGCACCATGCGCAAGCTCGATACCAGAACGATCGTCGTCGCCAGCCATAACAAGGGCAAGATCGCCGAAATCGCCGATCTGATCGGGCCTTTCGGCTTTTCCGCCAAATCGGCGGCGGAGCTGAATTTCGAAGAGCCGGATGAGACGGGTACGACCTTCGAGGAAAATGCCGCCATCAAGGCGCTTGCCTCCGCGAAGGCATCCGGCCTTCCGGCTTTGTCCGACGATTCCGGTCTGGTCATCGATGCGCTGGATGGTGCGCCGGGTGTCTATACCGCCAATTGGGCGGAAACGGCCGATGGCACCCGCGACTTTGCCATGGCGATGCAGAAGGTCGAAGATGCGCTGGCCGAGCGGGGCGCATCGAAGCCGGAAGACCGCACCGGCCGCTTCGTCAGCGTGCTGTGCCTCGCCTGGCCGGATGGGCATCTCGAATATTTCCGCGGCGAGGTGGAAGGCACGGTGGTGTGGCCGCCACGCGGAACGAGCGGTTTCGGTTACGATCCGGTCTTCAAACCGGAAGGATACGACACCACATTCGGCGAGATGAGCGCGGATGAAAAACACGGTTGGAAACATGGCGACGCCTTCGCGCTTTCGCACCGTGCCCGGGCGTTTAAAAAATTCGTAGAAACCTGCCTGGAGGCATGAACCCGATGGTCGGGGAGCATCAACTTTCTGCCCCCGGCGCGTCGCTTCTGCCGGATACGGGCGATCCCGGTTTCGGGATCTATCTGCATTGGCCCTTCTGTGCGGCCAAATGTCCCTATTGCGATTTCAACAGCCATGTCCGCCACCGGCCGGTGGATCAGGAACGGTTTACGGCGGCCTTTCTCCGTGAAATGGAACATATGCGGACGCTGAGCGGTCCGCGCGTCGTGACCAGCATCTTCATGGGCGGCGGCACGCCGTCGCTGATGGACCCGCAGACGGTGGGCGCACTTCTCGATGGCGTCTCGCGCTTCTGGCATGTGCCGGATGGTATCGAGATCACCATGGAAGCCAATCCTTCCAGCGTCGAGGCGGAGCGTTTTCGCGGTTACCGCGCGGCGGGCGTCAACCGTGTCTCGCTCGGCGTACAGGCGCTGAACGACCGGGACCTGAAGTTCCTCGGCCGCCTGCATGATGTTTCCGATGCTTTGAAAGCCATCCGGCTGGCGCGGGAGATTTTTCCGCGCATGTCCTTCGATCTCATCTATGCCCGCCCGAACCAGACGGTGGCCGAATGGGACGCAGAGCTGAAAGAGGCTGTCTCCTACGCTGTCGACCATCTGTCGCTCTATCAGCTGACCATCGAGGAAGGCACGCCCTTCTACGGGCTGCACAAGGCCGGCAAGCTCATCGTGCCGGATGGCGAACATTCGGCTGTGCTTTATGAGGCGACGCAGGAAATCACCGAGCGTTACGGCATGCCGGCCTATGAGGTTTCCAACCATGCCCGGCCGGGTGCTGAAAGCCGCCACAACCTGACCTACTGGCGTTATGGCGATTATGCCGGCATCGGCCCCGGCGCGCATGGACGCCTGACGAGAGGCGCTTCCAAGCTCGCAACCGCCACCGAGCGCCACCCGGAAAACTGGCTCGAAACCGTTGAGCGGGAAGGCCACGGCATGGTCGATCAGGAGCTGCTTGGCGTCGATGAGCAGGCCGATGAATTGCTGCTGATGGGACTTCGCCTGCGCGAAGGTATCGATCTCGCCCGCTGGAGCGACCTTTCCGGCCGCGATCTCGATCCGGAAAAGGAGGAATTCCTCCTCCAGCACGGTTTCGTGGAGAGGCTCGGCAATTCCCGCCTGCGCTGCACGCCGTCCGGCATGCTTATTCTGGATGCGGTGGTGGCCGATCTCGCCTGCTGACGCCAGCCTCCACCCCAGCTTTAGCCCAATAGACAAGACGACAATAAAAAAGCGGCCCGAAGGCCGCTTTTTTCATGCGTTGTTTTCGTTGATCAGGCGTTTCAACAGCTCAACCTCATGGCCGAGCTTGGTGTCGCCGGAAATCAGTTCCTCGATCTTGCGCACGGCATGCAGAACCGTGGTGTGATCGCGACCGCCGAAACGGCGACCGATCTCGGGGAAAGACCGCGGCGTCAGCATCTTTGCCAGATACATGGCGATCTGGCGCGGCTTGACGATGACGCGGGTGCGGCGGTTGGACACCAGCTCCTGTCGCGACACATTATAGTGCTTGGCGACGATGCGCTGAATATCCTCGATGCGTACACGCTTGGCCTCACCCGTCCCGACGAGATGCGACAGCAGCTCATCGACACGATCAACCGAGAGGTTCGGCTCGAAGGAGCGACGGAACATCAGCTGGTTGAAGGCGCCTTCCAGTTCGCGTCCGCTTGCCGTCACGCTCTTGGCCACATGGGTCAGGATTTCATCCGAAATCTCGAAGGACGGATCGTCCTGACGTGCCGAGCCGAGGCGGCGGTTGAGCATTTCATAGCGCATGTCGTAGTCGGGACCTTCGATCTCGATGGCCATGCCGCCCTGAAGACGGGAACGGACACGCGGATCGAGCGATTCCAGCTCCCACGGCGCACGGTCAGCCGCGACCACGACCTGCTTGGCGCTGTCGAGCAGCATGTTCAGCAGATGGCAGAATTCGTGCTGGATCATCTTGCCCTGCAGGAACTGCATGTCGTCGATGACGAGCAGGTCGATGTTGCGCAGTGTGTCCTTCAGCGTCAGCGCGTCATTGTCGCGGATCGCAGTGGCGAAACGCCACATGAAATATTCGGCCGTCAGATAGACCACGCGCGGATTGCGCGGGCTGTCGATGGCGGCATTGGCGATTGCCTGCAGAAGATGTGTCTTGCCGAGGCCGACACCCGCATGGATGAACAGCGGGTTGAAGCGCACGGCGCCGGCACCGGCTTCGGCGATCGTCTTTGCCGCCGCAAGGGCGACACGGTTGGACGAGCCTTCGACAAAGGTATCGAAGGTGAAACGGGTGTCGAGCGGCGAACCGAATAACGGCCCGGAACCGCCCTGACGCAAGGTCGCCTGCGAAGCCGCAGGCTGTGCGACAGGCGTCGCGGGCTGCGACGGAATGAAGGACTTGTTACGCTGAACCGCGCCGACTTCCGGAACGGGCTGCGCCCTTTCCTCGGTCTGTGCCGGACGGACCGGGCGGCTGGCCGAGCGGACCAGAATCTCCACCTTCAGCACATCCGGATCCTCGCTCTGGACGAGGTTCGTGATCAGATCCATGTAACGGTTGTTGATCCAGGACTTCAAAAAGGTCGTCGGAACGGTAAAACGGACGACGCTTTTCGAAACGGAATGGAGTTTGAGCCGTGCAAACCAGCTTGCATAGACCTCCGGACCAACCTGTGCCTTGAGCCGCGCGCTAAAACGTTCAAACAGCGCATCGTGCGTCATTGCCGATTTGTCCCCTGCCGCATCTGAGCAAGCTGCATCACGCGTCTTCGGTGCGCGGTCCCCATCAGCCACCGCACCCATCGCCAAATTCAATTGCATATTGCCGCCTTTCAAATTGCCAATCATAGCCTGACGATCAAAGATCGATCGCCAGAGATCCCCCTCGTATATTTTTGCCTCCAGCGTTCCCCTCGAAAGAACGTCAAAGGCGACTACTCGTTTGCGAGCCGGTTATCCCATTTCCCTCCCCCTCATGGAGAGGCCTGCGACACGCTAAAACGCTCCTTTCGTTACAACCTTAAGGCGCATTCTTGAGGACAAAAGCTCCCGCCCGTTCCGGAGACCGAAACGGCACAAAAAGCTCCATGACCTGAAAAAACGGACCCCGAAAGACCCGCCAGCAAGAAGGTGAATATCGTCGATACGATCATCGAGATAATCTGTGGACTGAGATCCGCACCCCTTGTTGAAATGCATTTAGGCAGGATCGTGGGGAGAGATCAATGGCGTTTTTTCTGCAAAAACTCAGATCGGCCATTGACTCGCAAAGGCCGTTTTGCATCACCGACGAGGTGCGAAGCAGAATCGCTTATGAATCAATGAGATTCAATTTTGGCAATTTTTGAGAGCTGATTTTGGCAAAAAAATAAAAATCTTCTTGACTCAAAACTGGCCGCGACTTCCGTAGAGAAAGCCCCCGAGTTTTCCAGAGACCTCCAGCAAGCTGTTGTTTTTATTGCAAATTTCCTGTCGTCCATCTGACATGCGTTTGTCACGTTACGGCAGCAATGGTTAACGGGCAGTTAGAATCACAAAAAGCCCGGTCAAAAGACCAGGCTTTTTGAATAATTATTTGTGATTAGCCGGATTAGGCGGAAAGAGCCTTAACGCGCTGTGCGAGACGCGACACCTTGCGGGATGCGGTGTTGCCGTGCAGCACGCCCCGGGTGGCGGCGCGCTGGATCTCGGGCTGAGCTGCCTTCAGAGCTTCGGTAGCGACTGCGAGATCACCGGAAGCGATGGCTTCCTCGACCTTGCGGATGAAGCCGCGAACGCGCGAACGGCGAGCCTTGTTGACTGCGGTACGGCGAGCGATCTTGCGGGTCGCCTTTTTCGCCGAAGTTGTATTGGCCATGTATGCCTCTCTTCGAATTCAAACCAAATTCCGCAACCATAGGATCGGGTCGTTCGAAGACCTCACGTAACCCAAGAATGCGGGAGTAATTTCGGACAAGCCGGATGGCTTTCCTTAACCGTGGGCGGGCATATACCGCTAAAGCTTACGCCCGTCAACGCGCAAAACGCTTAAAAGCGCCGATATTCCGAATCCTTAGCGATTCCGGAAAGCGGGTTTGCGCTTTTCCACGAAGGCGGCCATGCCCTCCTTCTGATCCGCTGTCGCAAAGAGCGACTGGAAGGATCGTCTTTCATATCTCAGTCCTTCCGTAAGCGGCACCTCGAAGGAGCGATTGACGCTTTCCTTGGCCATGAGAACGGAAGCACGCGACAGGGAAGCGATGCGGGTTGCCGCCTCCACCGCCTCGTCCATGAGATTTGCAGCCGGCACGACACGCGACACGAGACCGGCGCGCTCAGCTTCCGCCGCATCCATCATGCGCCCGGTCAGAACCAGGTCCATGGCCTTCGCCTTGCCGACCGCCCGTGTCAGCCGCTGCGAGCCGCCCATGCCAGGGATGACGCCGAGGGTGATCTCCGGCTGGCCGAATTTTGCCGTGTCCGAAGCGATGATGAAATCGCACATCATCGCCAGTTCGCAGCCGCCGCCAAGCGCAAAGCCGGATACGGCGGCGATGACCGGCTTGCGGGTGGCCGCAACCTCGTCCCAGCCGCCGAGAAAATCGCCGACATAGGCATCGACGAAATCCAGCCCCTGCATTTCCTTGATATCGGCGCCTGCCGCAAATGCCTTTTCCGAACCGGTTATAATGATCGCACCGATGGAATCATCGGCGGAAAACGAAGACAGAATGTGCCGCAGCTCTTTCAGAAGCACCGAATTGAGAGCGTTGAGCGCCTTGGGGCGGTTGAGGGTGATGACACCCACCTCATCGCGTTTCTCGACCAGTATCGTTTCATAGTCCACGGCAATCTCCCCTTCCGGCACTCCGGCTCCGTTACTTCTGGCAGGCGGCGCAATAAAAGGTCGAACGACCGGCCTGCACCACCCTTTCAACCGTACCCCGGCAGCCGGGCGTCCGGCAAGGCTGGCCTTCCTGATCGTAGACCGAAAAGGAATGCTGGAAATAACCGAGCGTTCCGTCCGTCTGTATATGGTCTCGCAATGAGGAGCCGCCAGCGGCGATCGCATCCGCGATCACGTCGCGGATTTTCTCCGTCAGATCGACGAGCTGCGCTTTGGGCTTGCCACCTTTCGTCACCAGCGTCCCCGCCGCCCGCAAAGGCGAAAGATGCGCGCGCCACAGCGCCTCGCAGACATAGATATTGCCGAGACCGGCAATGACCTTCTGGTCGAGCAATGTGCTTTTCAGGGGCTGGCTTTTGCCTTCAAACCGGCTCGCCAGATAATCCGCGCTCAGCGCATTGCCTGTCGGCTCCGGGCCGAGCTCGGCAAAAGCGGGGTAAAGGTCGAGCTTGTTGCGCTCCACCAGATGCATGAAGCCGAAGCGGCGCGGATCATTATAGATGACGCAGACGCGCTCTTCCCCTTTATCCAGATGAAAGACGACATGGTCATGCTTGCCGTCTTTGGACCGGGCATGGTGAAACACGCCTGGAGCATCGCCGGCCTCACCCGCCTCCGCCTCGATGCGGAACGAGCCGGACATGCCGAGGTGGGAAACGATGGTCAGCCCATCCTCCAGTTCGATCAGAAGATATTTCGCCCTGCGCCCGAGCGACAGGATCGTCTTGCCTTCGATAAGCGCTGCGAAATCCTGCGGGAATGGAAAGCGCAAATCGGGGCGGCCGAGATGGAGCCTGCGGACCCTTGCGCCTTCCATGGCGGGCGCAAGGCCACGTCTGACGGTTTCGACTTCTGGCAATTCTGGCATCTGGCTTATCCGACAGTTTATCGTTAGGACCATGTGGTCTATACAATGCACGCGAAATGTCGCGCCCAGGCGATGCGGCAACAGATAGCGTTGCCATGGCGTTTCCGCTATGGTCCGCCACGCAATAAATATGGAGACAGACGATGACCGACGCCCGTACCACTGCCCAAGGCGGCATGGAAACGTCCTATGGCTTCCACAAGGTGGACGAAGGCAAAAAGCAGGGGCTGGTCAACGAAGTCTTCCACAAGGTGGCCAAACGCTACGACATCATGAACGATGTGATGTCGGCCGGCCTGCACCGGCTGTGGAAAGACGCCATGGTCTCTTCGCTTTCGCCGCGCAAGGACGCGTCCTACAAGGTTCTGGATGTTGCCGGCGGCACCGGCGATATCGCCTTCCGTATCATCGAAGCCTCCAACCGCCTGGCGCATGCCACCGTTCTCGACATCAACGGCTCGATGCTTGCCGTCGGCGAAGAACGCGCGGCAAAAAAGAAGCTTTCCGACAATCTGACCTTCGTGGAGGCCAATGCCGAGGAACTGCCTTTCGAGGCAAACAGTTTCGACGCCTATACGATTGCCTTCGGCATCCGCAACGTGCCGCGCATCGACGTCGCGCTGAAGGAGGCGCATCGCGTGCTGAAGCGCGGCGGACGGCTGCTGGTGCTGGAATTTTCCGAGGTAGAAATGCCGTTGCTTGACCGCGTTTACGACGCCTGGTCGTTCAACGCCATCCCGCAATTCGGCAAGATGATCACGGGTGACGCCGAGCCCTATCAATATCTGGTCGAGTCGATCCGCAAATTCCCCAATCAGGAGGATTTCGCGACGATGATCCGCACCGCCGGCTTCTCCCGCGTCACCTATACCAATTACACCGGCGGCATCGCCGCCCTGCATTCCGGCTGGAAGCTTTAAGACCATGACCGGCAGACGCAGGAGACAAGCATAAGCATGAGTACTTTGGGCGCATATTTCCGCCTCGCAAGGGTTGGCTGGGTTCTCGTGCGCGAAGGCGTCGTGCTGGCCCTGCCTTCCGATGACCTGCCTGCTCCCGCCCAATTGTTGAAAGCGCTGCTGAAGCCATTCGCCCGCAGCAAGGCGAAAAGGGCGCAGCGCAGCGACCGTCTGGCGGTGGCTGTCGAGCGGCTTGGTCCTTCCTACGTGAAGATGGGCCAGTTTCTCGCCACCCGACCGGATGTGGTGGGCGCCGACTTCGCCGACGATCTTGCGAGCCTTCAGGACCGCATGGCCTTTTTCCCGGCGGTTGCGGCGAAAGCGAATATCGAAGGTTCGCTCGGCCGTTCGGTGTCCGATCTCTACAGGGAATTCGGCGATCCTATTGCCGCCGCCTCCATTGCCCAGGTTCACCCGGCAATTGTGGATACGCCGAAGGGGCCGCGCAAGGTGGCCGTCAAGGTCATCCGCCCCGGCGTGCGCCAGCGTTTCCAGAACGATCTCGAGGCGATGTATCTGATCGCCGATCTGCAGCAGCGTTTCGTCCGCTCCGCCCGTCGCCTGCGCCCCGTCGAAGTGACACGCACGCTGGAACAGACCACCAAGATCGAGATGGATCTGCGGCTCGAGGCCGCCGCCCTCTCCGAACTTGCGGAAAACACCAAGGACGATCCCGGATTCCGAGTGCCCGAGGTCGACTGGGAACGCACCGGGCGCGATGTCGTCACCATGGAGTGGATCGACGGCGTCAAGATGTCGGATATCGAAGGGTTGAAGGCCGCCGGCCACGACCTGAACAAACTTGCCGACACGCTGATCCAGTCCTTCCTGCGGCACACGCTGCGCGATGGCTTCTTCCATGCAGACATGCATCCCGGCAATCTCTTCGTCGATGCTGGGGGCGAGATCGTCGCCGTCGACATGGGCATTGCCGGACGTCTCGGCAAAAAGGAACGCCGCTTCCTTGCCGAGATCCTCTACGGCTTCATTACCCGCGATTACATGCGGGTGGCGGAAGTGCATTTCGAAGCCGGTTACGTGCCGGGCCATCACGATATAGCAAGCTTCGCCCAGGCGATCCGCGCCATTGGCGAGCCGATCCACGGCCAGCCGGCCGAAACGATCTCCATGGGCAAGCTTTTGACGCTGCTGTTCGAAGTGACCGAGCTTTTCGACATGGAAACGCGGCCGGAACTGGTGATGCTGCAAAAGACCATGGTGGTGGTGGAAGGCGTGTCGCGCATGCTCAATCCGCGCTTCAACATGTGGAAGGCGGCAGACCCCGTCGTCGGTGGCTGGATCAGGGACAATCTCGGCCCGAAACGCATCGTCACCGATCTGAAGGACGGCGTGAAGGCGGCCCTCAAGCTTGCCGAGGCAGCGCCGGAGATCGCCGCCAAGACCGAAAAGCTGCATTCCGAGTTGATGTATATGAGCGAGAACGGCCTGCGTTTCGACGCGCAGGCGGCGGAAGCCATCGGCAAGGCGGAAGCGCGCCACACCAAATGGGGACGGGCGGCACTCTGGGTCATAGCGCTGACGCTTCTTTACATCGCCATCAGGATAAGCTGAGCATCTCGGCACCAGTGAGTGCCATGTTTGTGTAATGCATTGGAGCGATAAGGGCCTGATCTCCAATCGAGACAGGTGATCGATGCGGGGTAAGGGCTGCTTTGATGCCTGCGCGGAATTGCGCCGGCGGTATAGACGGACGATGCCGGACGGGATTTGATTTTGATGGCAAAAGCGCAAGTATTGAAAGAGGCCCTTTCCTATTCTTCATGGCCGCTGGTGTTCGTCGGCGGCCTCGTGGGGTCCTATTTCGCTTTCACGAGCAGCCATCCCATCGCGGCCTTTTTGACCGTTTATGCGGGCGCGGTTTTAAGCCTGTTTCTTCTCGAACGTTATATTCCCTACGAAATCCAATGGCTTGAGGGTGACGGCGAAACCGTGAACAGCATCGGCCACACGCTTTTGACGAAAGGGCTGGTCCAGCTCGCAGCCGCCGCAGCGGCAATCTTCCCGATGGTGACCGCCAATGTGCTGCAGCCGCTCGCCGCCATGCGGTTCGACCTCTGGCCGTCTCATCTGCCGATGATCGTTCAGGTCGCCCTTGCGGTGACGATTGCCGAATTCGGCCTCTACTGGTCTCACCGTATTGCGCATGAAACCGTATTCTTCTGGCGTTTCCATGCGCTGCATCACAGCGTCGTGCGGCTCTGGGTCGTCAATACGGGACGGTTCCATGTGGCCGATTCCCTGTTCAAGATCGCGCTCAGCCAGATTCCGCTCTATTTCATGGGGGCGCCGCTACAGGTTTTCTGGTGGCTGGGCGCCGTTACCGCATTCATCGGTATTTTGACCCATTGCAACGTCGATATGAAAACGGGGCCGCTCGATTACGTGTTCAGCACCCCGCGCCTGCACCGCTGGCACCACTCAAAACAGCTTCCGGAAGGGAACACCAATTACGGTGAGAATCTCGTCTTCTTCGATCTGATCTTCGGCTCCTACCATAATCCCGACAGGCCTTCTTCCACCGATATCGGCATCAAGGGCAAGATTGCGAAAGGATTCCTGCCGCAGCTCCTGCAGCCCTTCACCAAGGAAGGCGTACGCCAGATCATCGGCAAGGACACCAAGCTCGACTGAATCGAAAAATTACAGGGCACGCGCAGTATCGATCACGATACCCAGTTCGCCCCGCAGTTTTTTGGTCAGACCGGCTGCGACAAGCTCATAGGAGCGACGCACATAATGCTCCAGTTCTTCCTGTTCCAACGGGGAATGATCGCCAATCGATATCCACTTGCGTTTGGCGAAATAGGGCGCCTGCCCTATGCCTTCCAGCGAGGTCAATATTTCGAAGCTCTCTTCCGAGCATTTCACGACCAGCCGCCAGTCCTCCCGCTCGCCAAGCACGGCAAAGACCTTGTCGCCCACCTTGGCGACATGGGAATCCCATTGGTCGACGAAACGCACGCCCGGCCATTTGCCGAGCACCCTGTCGAAAGTCTTGCGATCGAACAGGCTCATGCGAGTTTCTCCGCGATCAGGGCCGCCAGACGTTTTGCAACGTCGGCCTTATCGAGATCCGGCCAGACGTCGATGCCATCTGCGGAAATAATCTTCACGCTGTTGCGGTCTCCGCCCATGATGCCGGTTTCCGCCGAAACATCATTTGCGACGATATAATCCGCCCCTTTGCGCTCCAGCTTCGCCCGGCCGTTCTTCTCGACATCCTGCGTTTCGGCGGCGAAGCCCACGACAATCTTCGGGCGCTTTTCATGATGGCCGACGGTTTTGAGAATATCGGGATTTTCCGTCAGTTGCAGCGCCGGCGGGGCATCGCCCGGCTGCTTCTTGATCTTCTGCTCCGACGAGCCCGTCACCCGCCAGTCGGCGACGGCGGCGACCATGACGGCGATATCCGTCGGCAGTCTCGATATCACCGCATCGCGCATCTCCTCGGCGCGCTCGACATGGATCGTCGTGACCCCGGCAGGATCGGCGATGGTGACCGGACCGGAAACCAGCGTGACCTCTGCCCCCAGTTCCGCCAGAGCCGCCGCAATGGCATGGCCCTGCTTGCCGGAGGAGCGGTTGGCGATGTAGCGCACCGGGTCGATCGGTTCATGCGTGGGGCCGGAGGTGACGATCGCCGTTCTGCCCTTCAGGGGCTTTGGCCCCTCATCCAGCAGTGCGGCGGCGGCTTCGACGATCTGCAATGGCTCGGCCATGCGGCCAAAACCAGCCTCGCCTTTCTCTGCCATCTCACCGGCCATCGGGCCGATGAAAAACACGCCATCTTCTTTCAGCGTTTCGACATTACGCAGCGTGGGCTTCGCAGCCCACATTTTCGGGTTCATCGCGGGTGCCACCAGCACCTTGCGATCCGTCGCGAGAAGAATGGTGGAGGCAAGATCGTCTGCAAGACCATGCGCCATCTTCGCCATCAGATCGGCGGTGGCGGGCGCCACAAGCACGAGATCGCAGTCACGCGCCAGCCTGATATGGCCGACATCCTGTTCATCCTGCCGGGAAAAGAGCTCGGTGAAGACATGGGTGGCGGAAAGTGCACCGACGGCAAGCGGCGTGACGAATTCCTGGGCGCCCTTCGTCATCACCGGCGTTACCTTCGCGCCGCGCTCTTTCAGGCGGCGGATGAGATCGAGGCTTTTATAGGCTGCGATGCCACCGGAGATGATGAGGAGAATATGTTTGCCTGAAAGCGTCATGATGCCGGACCAGTTTCCCGTTTGAGGGGAAACTAAGCCCTTGGCATACAAAGTGCAATCACGCCTTTTTCACGCCGCCTTGGCGACGTGATATTCCTTGATCGCGACCATCTTGATCGCCGGAAAACGCTCGGACTCATAGCGGAGCGAGAAGGCATCCTGCGCCAGAAACACCGGATCGCCATCCAGATCGCGGGCGATATCGCCACGCTTGACGTTGAGGAACTTGTCCATTTCCGCCGGCTGATCGGAAGAAATCCAGCGGCAGACGGAAAAGCGCGACATTTCGAAGGAGACCGGCAGGCCATATTCGCCCATCAGCCGTTCTTTCAACACGTCGAGCTGCAACGCGCCGACAACGCCGACGATGGCCGGCGAGCCGTCTTCCGGCGAAAACAGCTGCACGACGCCTTCTTCCGCCATCTGCTGCAGGGCTTCCTTCAGCTTCTTCGCCTTCATGGCGTCCTCAAGACGCACGCGGCGGAGAATTTCCGGAGAGAAATTCGGCACGCCCTGGAAGACGAGGTTTTCACCCTCGGTCAGCGTATCGCCGATGCGCAGCGTGCCGTGGTTCGGGATGCCCACCACGTCACCCGCAAAGGCCGTATCGGCAAGCTGGCGCTGCGAGGCGAAGAAGAACTGCGGCGCAGTGAGGCCCATCTGTTTGCCGGTGCGAGCAAGCCGCGCCTTCATGCCGCGCTCCAGCTTGCCGGAGCAGATGCGGGCGAAAGCGATGCGGTCGCGATGGTTCGGGTCCATATTGGCCTGAATCTTGAAGACGAAGGCCGTCATTTTTTCTTCAGCTGCATGGACGGTGCGGGTGTCCGCCACCTGATCGCGCGGCGGCGGTGCGAAATCGCCAAGCGCATTGATGAGATCACGCACACCGAAATTACGCAGCGCCGAGCCGAAGAACACCGGCGTCATATGACCTTCGAGAAATGCCTGACGATCGAAAGGACGGCAGGCTTCCAGCGCCAGTTCCGTTTCTTCGACGAAAAGATGGCGCTCATTTTCCGGCAGGCGATCGGCAACCGCCTGCGGACCGTTGACCGGCATGGCTTCCACCTGCGTATCGACGCCACGGAAGGTGCTGTCGGCGAGATTATAGGCGCCGCAGAAGGTCTTTGCCCGACCGACAGGCCAGGTGATGGGCGCCGTATCGAGTGCGAGCTTCTCTTCCACCTCATCCAGAATCTCGAAGGGGTCGCGGCTTTCGCGGTCCATCTTGTTGATGAAGGTGATGATCGGAATATCGCGCATGCGGCAGACTTCGAACAGCTTCAGCGTGCGCGGCTCGATACCCTTGGCGGCGTCGATGACCATGATCGCCGCATCCACCGCCGTCAGCGTGCGGTAGGTGTCGTCGGCGAAGTCCTCGTGGCCGGGCGTATCGAGAATGTTGAAGACCCGGTCGTTATATTCGAAGGTCATGACCGAGGTGACGACCGAAATGCCGCGCTCGCGCTCGATCTTCATCCAGTCCGAACGGGTCTGGATGCGATCCTTCTTCGCCTTCACCTCACCGGCAAGCTGGATCGCTCCGCCGAACAGCAGCAGTTTTTCGGTGAGCGTGGTCTTACCCGCGTCCGGGTGCGCGATAATCGCAAAGGTGCGGCGGCGGGAGACCGCCTCGGCAAGTGTTTCGGCCATCTGACAAATCCTGTGGAATTGCGGGCTATCTAGCGTTTCAGGCCCGCATTTGCAATTGACCTTGCCGCGATCTCGGCAAACTAATGCCGGATGACCCTTCAAAACGACAATCGCCCCACTCTCCGGCTCGTCCGCCTCGCCAATGGCGCTGACCTCGAATTGCCGTCCTACGAAACCCGTGGCGCTGCCGGCATGGACCTGCGCGCGGCCGTACCTGCCGGTGAACCGCTGACCCTGCAACCGGGCGAACGCGCCCTGGTCCCGACCGGTTTCATCTTCGAGGTTCCGCAGGGATACGAGGCGCAAATCCGCCCCCGCTCCGGCCTCGCCATCAAGAGCGGCATCACCTGCCTCAACTCTCCCGGCACGGTGGACAGCGATTATCGCGGCGAGGTGAAAGTCATCCTCGCCAATCTTGGCCAGGAGGTTTTCGTCATCGAGCGCGGCATGCGCATTGCGCAGATGGTGATCGCGCCGGTAACCCAGGTTGTTGTGAGCGAGGTGACGGAGACCTCTGAGACGGCGCGGGGCGCCGGCGGTTTCGGCTCCACCGGCGTTTAGCGACGTCGCTGGTACAGACGCGTGGACTGATTGTCTTTACCCGGCAATTTCGTTATGGATTTAGCGGATTTTTCGGGAAACACGATCATGACGCTGACGACCCTTTTCGCCTATGCCACCGCCCTCTTCATCGCCGCTGCCATTCCCGGCCCCGGCATGACGGCGATCGTGGCGCGGGCGCTGGGTTCGGGCTTTCGCGAAACCTTCTTCATGGGTCTCGGGCTGGTGCTGGGCGACATGATTTACCTGACCGCTGTGATCCTGGGCCTGGCCTTCGTCGCGCAGACCTTTCAGGAAGCCTTCATGGTGCTGAAATTCGCGGGCGCGGCCTATCTCCTTTATATCGCCTGGAAGCTTTGGACCGCCGGCCTGCTGCCGCAGGAGCTGAAGGCCAAGAAAAGCACCAGCATGTCCATGTCCTTCCTGTCCGGCCTGCTGATCACCCTCGGCAATCCCAAAACCATGCTTTTTTATGTGGCGCTGGTGCCGACACTGATCGATATCCGCATGATCGGCCCTTCGGACTATGCGACACTTCTCGCCATCACCTTCATCGTGCTGATGGCGGTTCTCCTGCCTTACATCCTGCTTGCGGCCAAGGCGCGTAACCTCCTGAAAAGGCCGAGCGCCTTGACGATCCTCAACCGTACGGCGGCGGGTATTCTGGCCGGAACCGCGACCATGATCGCGATCCGCAGCACGTAAAACAAATTCGTGCATTTATGCGATTTATCGTGAAATTATTCCTGCAATTTAGGGATATTAGGACGAACGTTCGCTAGCTTGCGAAAGCTATTGCTCCTATTCTGCCGCTCAAATCTTGCGGTCTTTACACAGGAGAGCATCATGCCCGAAGCCAGAAAGCCCGGACGCGGACGCGTCTATTCCTCGATTACGGAAACAATCGGCGACACACCGATCGTGCGGCTCGACAAGCTGGCGAAGGAGAAGGGCGTGAAGGCCAACCTTCTCGCCAAACTCGAATTTTTCAATCCCATCGCTTCCGTGAAGGACCGCATCGGCGTCGCCATGATCGAAGCTCTGGAAGCGCAGGGCAAGATCACCCCCGGCAAAACCACGCTGGTGGAGCCGACCTCCGGTAACACGGGCATCGCGCTTGCCTTCGCTGCCGCTGCGAAGGGCTACAAGCTGATCCTGACCATGCCTGAAACCATGTCGGTTGAGCGCCGGAAAATGCTGGCCCTGCTCGGCGCCGAACTGGTTTTGACCGAAGGTCCCAAGGGCATGAAGGGCGCCATCGCCAAGGCGCAGGAACTGGCCGAGACCCTGCCTGACGCGATCATTCCGCAGCAGTTCGAAAACCCCGCCAATCCCGATATTCACCGCAAGACGACGGCTGAAGAAATCTGGAACGACACCGAAGGCACGGTCGATATTCTCGTCTCGGGTATCGGCACCGGCGGCACCATCACCGGCACGGGTCAGGTGCTGAAATCCCGCAAGCCCGAGGTGAAGGTCATTGCGGTCGAACCTGCCGACAGCCCGGTTCTTTCCGGCGGCAACCCCGGCCCGCACAAGATTCAGGGCATCGGCGCCGGTTTTGCACCCGCTATCCTCGATACCGGCATTTATGACGAGATCGTCACCGTGACCAATGACGAGGCTTTCGAAACCGCACGTCTGGCGGCAAGGCTGGAAGGCGTGCCGGTCGGCATCTCCTCGGGTGCGGCGCTGGCGGCGGCAATCAAGGTTGGCGCGCGGGAAGAAAATGCCGGCAAGAACATCGTCGTCATCATTCCTTCCTTTGCGGAACGCTACCTTTCGACAGCGCTTTTCGAAGGCCTCGGGCTTTAAGCCAGGCTTTCAAGCGCGGTAAGGATCGCGCGCCAGAGTAGCGAATATTCTTATGTGCCGCCGGCTTCCGCTGGCGGCACAGTGTTTTTTCAGGGAAGGTACAACAGGCGACCTTCTGGAGCATATCCGGTTTAAACGGAATCGTTAGATGTGCTCTAATTACTTGTTTTTACACACTTCCCCACCAAAAACCGCTTCGTGCGTTTACTGGAAATGTTCTATGCCGCCGTCGTCAGCCTCTCGCCAGCGATACGATAGGACACGGCTTCCGCCACATGGATACGGCCGACCGTCTGTTTGCCATCCAGATCGGCCAGGGTGCGGGCAACCTTGAGAATGCGATGATAACCGCGCGCGGAGAACTTCAGCCGCTCGGCCGCATCGCGCAGCAATTGCAGCCCGGACGCATCCGGCTCGGCATATTTTTCTATCAGGGTCGTCGTGCAGCGGGCATTGGTGCGAATGGCGGCAAATCCCGCCGACGCGTAACGTTCTTGCTGCGCAAGACGTGCCCGGGCGACACGGGCGGCCACCGCGGCACTCGGCTCGGACGCGACGGGGCGGATGAGATCGGCGGCGGAGACGGCGGGAACGTCGATGCGGATATCGATACGGTCCAGCAGCGGGCCGGAAATGCGGGCCTGATAATCCGTCACACAACGCGGGCCTCGGGCGCAGGTGAAACCCGGCTCTCCCGCCATGCCGCAACGGCAGGGATTCATCGCCGCAACGAGCTGGATTTCCGCCGGATAGCTGACGCGGTGATTGGCCCGCGCAATGATGCATTCGCCCGTTTCCAGCGGCTGGCGCAGTGCATCCAGCACCTGCGGCGAAAATTCCGGGAACTCATCCAGAAACAGAACGCCGTGATGGGCAAGCGAAGCCTCACCCGGCTTGGCGCGAAGCCCTCCGCCGATCAACGCCGCCATGGTGGCGGAGTGATGCGGGGTGCGGAACGGCCTGCGGTCCGAAAGCTTGCCGCCGGATAATTGGCCGGCGATGGAATGGACCATCGACACTTCCAGCAATTCCGCCGCCTCCAGCGGCGGCAGGATGGAAGGCAGGCGGGCTGCGAGCATGGATTTGCCGGAGCCGGGTGGACCGACCATGAGCAGGTTGTGGCCGCCGGCGGCTGCCACCTCCAGCGCGCGCCGGGCGCTCTCCTGTCCTTTGATATCCGCTAAATCCGGCAGATTGACCGGGTTGGCGCGAATGGCGGGCGTCGGGCGCGAGAGAAGCTGGGTGCCGCGAAAATGATTGGCCAGCGCAATCAGGCTGCGCGGGGCGAGAATATCGATACCGGCGCCGGCCCAGGCCGCTTCCGGTCCGCTTTCAGCCGGGCAGATCAGCCCCTTGCCAAGCGCATTTGCGCCGATCGCCGCCGGCAGGGCGCCCGAAACCATACCGATGGTGCCATCGAGATTGAGTTCGCCGAGAACCACATAACGTGCCAGCATTTCTGCCGGTATCGCGCCTAAAGCGGCCATGAGGCCAAGCGCAATGGGAAGATCGAAATGCGATCCTTCCTTGGGCAGATCGGCAGGCGCGAGATTGACGGTGACTTTTTTTGCCGGCAGTGCCAGACCGGAGGCATGCAGGGCGGCCTGCACCCGCTCGCGGCTTTCGGCCACCGCCTTATCGGGCAGGCCGACAATCTGGATGCCCACCTTTCCCGGCGCGACCATGACCTGCACCTCGACGGGCACACCCTCTATGCCCTGAAATGCAACCGTATTGACCCTTGCCACCATGGCCTGCCCCCGCAAACCGGCCGCATCAACAGAGCTTCATACCCTTATCACGGCCACCCGCAAGCAACGTGCCACAGGGCAAAGAATAAAACAAGAACATCCAGCGAACAATTTCTCGCTGACGATGTATTTTAGTTGTGTCTAGTTGTACTCGCGGAACAAAGCTGGACCGGCGAAAGCCCGCCTCAGAAATCCTGGGCTTCGCGCTTTTTCTCGATCGCATCCCACAGCAGGCTTGCGACATCGGCACCGCCGAATTTCCGCACTTCGCGAATGCCGGTCGGCGAGGTGACGTTGATTTCCGTCATATAGTCGCCAATCACATCGATACCGACGAAGAGGAAACCACGCTCGCGCAAGGCAGGGCCGATGCGGCGGCAGATTTCCTTCTCGCGCGCCGTCAGTTCCGTCGGTTCCGGCCGGCCACCGGCATGCATGTTGGAGCGGGCGTCGTTTTCCGCCGGCACACGGTT
The DNA here is from genome assembly GCF_041954855.1 of Agrobacterium sp. LR_9. NCBI lineage: Bacteria > Pseudomonadati > Pseudomonadota > Alphaproteobacteria > Hyphomicrobiales > Rhizobiaceae > Agrobacterium > Agrobacterium sp. LR_9. The sequence continues at coordinate 203,091 of NZ_JAVAYA010000001.1, read as the reverse complement.
GATTGCGCCAACCGGCTCGCCATCCACCAGCAGGATACGCTTGTCGCCCTTGCGGACGTCAGGCAGATATTGCTGGGCGATATAAGGCTCGCGGAACATCTGGCCGAACATTTCCAGCAGCGAGGAGAAATTGCGGTCGTCGCGCGCGGAATGGAAGACGCCGGCACCACCATTGCCGTAAAGCGGCTTGAGGATGATATCGCCCATTTCATTGCGGAAGCGGGCGATTTCGGCCACATCCTTGGTGATCAGCGTCTTCGGCATCAGATCGGCGAATTCGGTGACGAAAATCTTTTCCGGCGAGTTGCGCACCCAGGCGGGATCGTTGACCACCAGCGTTTTCGGATGAATGCGCTCCAGCAGATGGGTCGAGGTGATGTAAGCCATGTCGAATGGCGGATCCTGACGCAGATGGATGACATCCATGGTCGACAGATCGACGCGCTCCGGTTCGGAGAGCGAGAAATGGTCGCCCTTGATGTCACGCAGTTCCATCTGCTCGACGGTGGCGTAAATCTTGCCATCGCGCATGGAGAGGCGCTCTGGGGTATAATGGAACAGCCGGTATCCGCGCGCCTGCGCCTCAAGGCTCATGGCGAAGGTGGAGTCACCGGCGATATTGATGCCGGAGACATGATCCATCTGGATCGCGACGTTCTTGATCTTCGCCATGCGCATGTTCCTCTTGCAGCATGCGGGCGCTTTGTTGGCCCGCGGTGCCCATTGCCTCGCCTTTTCAAGCTTCCCTGCAGGACCGGTAGAAACCCGGAAATGCTTCAGAAAACCCTGAAGATGTAGGGCAGCGACCATTCAAAGGCAACTGCTGCAAGCGGTGGTTTGTGTGAGTTTTATTGAACCTTCACAATTCCGTCGGCGAAGCCATGCAGGTCCCCGCCGACTGGAATGTTCTATGGGTTCAAGCCGCCAGCTTATAGGAACGGCCGGCAAACAGCTTGTTCTTGACGCGATAGGCAAAAGCCAGCGCCTTGGGGAACGGACGGCGCATGAAAGCGACCTTGCGGACATAATCATCCACCCGCCAGGTGGCCCATGTTCCCGCAGGGAAATAAGCGACATCGCCGACCCGCAGGATGCTGATGGAACCGTCTTCCGCGGTCACATGCACTTCGCCTTCGAGAATATAGACGGTTTCATCCCAGCCGAAGAACCAGCGGAACTCACCCGCCGTGCAATCCCACATGGCGGTGCTGGACGCACGGTCGCCGCTTCTGGAATGATCCGCCGCGCGCGCCTGGGGGTTGCCGGAAATGATCCATTCCGGATTGATGGGGGCCGGCTGAAGCCGCAGATCGGTGCAGGATGCGCTGATGACAGCCTCGTCTTTTGACCGGCGCAAATAGGCCGGCAATATCGGCACGGTGCGGACCGCCATCGTTGCTGCGGCAGCGAACATCATTTTGAAGGACATATTAGAAAACCCCCGTGAAATATTGGAGGTCTTCTATCATCGGGATCGTAACGAAGCGGTTTTGACAATCGGCGCAATTTTAGTCATCGCGCCGATTTCTGCGAAGCACTCAGGCTGTCGCCATTTGCGCGGGCTGCGCCGCCAGCTGCTCCGCTTTGCCGGCGATGCGCTTGCCGGTTTCGCTGGAGAAGAAATGCAGTTTTTCCGGCGCGATCGTGACGGAGAGCGCAGACGGAACCTCGACATCCGGCGGGAAAGCAACTGTCAGGCTCTGGTCGCCGATCATGCCGTGGATAAGGCGCTGCGACCCCAGCTCCTCGATGTAATCGACCCGAAGCGGAAAGCTCTGCTCACCTGCCGCTGCGAGGCGGAAATCTTCCGCCCGCATGCCCACCGTCACGGGGCCGGAGGCAGGCGCGAAACCGTTGAGCGCAAAGAGCGACGGGCCGATAGCGAGGCTATCGCCATGCAACTCGGCGTTCAGCAGGTTCATGGCGGGAGAGCCGATGAAACTCGCAACGAAGGTCGAGGCAGGCGTATGATAGACATCCAGCGGTGCGCCGATCTGTTCGATACGGCCGCCATTCAACACCACAAGACGATCGGCGAGCGTCATGGCCTCCAGCTGATCGTGGGTGACGTAGATCGAGGTGGTGCCGAGACGCTTTTGCAGGCGCTTGATCTCGCCGCGCATGGAAACGCGCAGCTTGGCATCGAGATTGGACAAAGGCTCGTCGAACAGGAAGGCCGCCGGTTTGCGCACGATGGCGCGACCCATGGCGACACGCTGCCGCTGGCCGCCGGAAAGGGCGCGCGGCTTGCGGTCCAGATAGGGCTCAAGTTGCAGCATACGCGCGGCTTCGGCCACACGCGCATCGATCTCCGTCTTCGGCGTCTTGCGGTTCTTCAACCCGTATTCCAGGTTCTGGCGCACCGACATATGCGGATAAAGCGCGTAGTTCTGAAACACCATGGCGATATCCCGGTCTGCCGGATCGGCCTGATTGACCACCCGGTCACCGATCTTCACAGTGCCTTCGGAAATATCCTCAAGCCCTGCGACCATGCGCAGAAGCGTGGATTTGCCGCAGCCGGAGGGGCCGACCAGAACGATAAACTCGCCGTCCCTGATGTCGATATCGACGTGATGCACGGCGCGCACGCCGCCGTGATAATCCTTGCAGACCTGACTGATTTCTATCGCGGCCATTTCGGTCTCCTTATTTATCGCTTTCGGTCAGGCCCTTGATGAACCAGCGCTGGAAAATGACGACGATCAGCACCGGCGGCAGCATGGCCAGCACGGCGAGCGCGAAAGCTTCGTTGTAATCGGGAATTTGCGAACCGACCCAGACCTGCAGGATCGACTTGATGCCGCGCATCAGGGTGAAGAAGCCCTCATCCGTCGTCATCAGCATGGGCCAGAGATACTGGTTCCAGCCGTAAACGAACATGATGATGAAGATCGCCGCCATCATGGTGCGGGACAGCGGGATGAGAACGTCGATGAAGAATTTCACCGGCCCTGCGCCGTCAATGCGGGCAGCCTCCAGCAACTCCTCCGGCACGGATTTGAAGAACTGCCGGAAATAGAAGGTGCCTGTCGCCGAAGCGAGAAGCGGCACGATGAGGCCGGTGTAGGAGTTCAGAAGGCCAAGTTTGCTCATCACCTCGTAGGAGGGCATGATGCGCACTTCGAGCGGCAGAAGCAGCGTGGTGAAAATGATCCAGAAGGCGAGCGTTGCGAACCGGAACCGGAAATAAACGATCGCATAGGCCGCCGTCATCGACAGGACGATCTTGCCGACGGCAAAACCGATGCCGAGGATCAACGAATTCAGCACCATGTTGAGACCCGTTATCTGCCCGGTGAAGCCGCCCTTCTGGGTCAGGACCTTTTCATAAGTCTCGATGAAATTGTCGCCGGGAACCATCGTCAGACCGCTGCGGTGGATTTCCGCAGCGGTATGGGTGGAGGTCATGAAGGCCACGATGACCGGCAATATCAGGAACAGCGCGCCGATGATCAGCACCAGATGATCGAGGGGTTTTGTCTTGTACATGGTCTTTTCCCTCAATTGTAATGGATGCGCTTTTCGATGAAGCGGAACTGGATGATGGTGAGAACGAAGACGACCAGCATCAGGATGACGGACTGGGCCGAAGAGCCACCGATGTCATTGCCGCGGAAACCATCCAGAAACACCTTGTAGACCAGCGTGATCGGGTTGTTGGCAGCCTTGTCCTTCACCATCACGTCGATGACGCCGAATGTGTCGAAGAGCGCATAGGTGATGTTGATGATCAGCAGGAAGAAGGCCGTGGGCGCCAGAAGCGGCATGATCACCGTCCAGAACCTGCGAAAGCCAGAACGGCAGTCGATGGCCGCGGCTTCCCGCACGGAGACCGGAACGCCCTGAAGACCGGAGAGGAAGAAAATGAAGTTGTAAGGGATCTGCTTCCAGACCGCGACAACGATCATGGCGAAGGCCGTATCGAAATAATTAAGGCCGACCTTCATGTCCCAGCCGAGGAATGCAGCCATCTTCACGAAGGGGCCAATATGCTGGTCGAAAAACATCATTCCGATGAGACCGGCGACCGGCGGCGCGATGGCATAGACGGAAATCAACAGCGTCTTGTATGTCGAGCTGCCCCGAATGACCGCGTCGGCCTTGACGGCGAGCAGCAGGCCGAGCGCCAGCGAAAAGAAGGTGACCAGCACGGTGAAGACAACCGTGAATTTGGCGATGCTGAGATATTCGGGGCTGAAGATCGCATCCGAATAGTTGGCAAGTCCGACGAAGGAAGCGCCGAAACCGAACGGGTCTTCGATATAGAAGGACGAATGTATGGCCTGAACCGATGGCCAGTAGAAGAAGATGAAAATCACCGCAAGCTGCGGCGCCAGAAACAGGTAAGGTACGTAGGACGAGGAGAACTGCACGCGCTTCATGCCGGCGTCGGCAGGTTTGGCTGGCTTTCCAGCCTTTGCGGACCAGCCGGACAAAAACCGGCGCGGTTGAGACGATGTATAGGCCACGCTTGCGCTTCCTTATCCGAGAGCGAGCCTCCCTTCCGTGGGAAAGGAGGCTCGGCAATGGTCATTGGTTTCGAAACAGACGATCAGCCGGCCGTCTTGGCGAAACGGGCGAGCAGGTCGTTGCCTTCCTTCTCGATGATGTCGAAGGCGTCCTTCGGGGTCACTTCGCCGGAGAAGATGCGGTTATATTCGCGTTCCATGACGGCGCGGATCTGCGGGTAGAAGCCGAGGCGGTAACCCTTGGACCATTCGCCGCCCGGCAGCGAGAGCTGCTGGATGCCGACTTCCGCGACCGGCTTTTCCTTGTAGAAGCCTTCAGCCTTGGCCTTTTCGTAAGCGGCCTTGGTGATAGCGACGTAACCGGTTGCCTTGTGGTAGAAGACCTGGATTTCCGGCGAGGTCAGGAACTGGAAGAAGTCGGCCACGCACTTGTTTTCGGCTTCAGACTTGCCCGACATTGCAAAAAGCGCCGCGCCACCGATGAAGGAGTTGGTGCCGGCACCCTTGATGGAGCCCCAGTAAGGAAGGAAGGTTGCCGAGAACGGCATGGTCGCCGTCTTCTGCAGGCCGCCGAAGGAGCCCGAAGAACCAATCCAGAACGCGACCTTGCCTTCTTCAAAGGGCTTCTGGTTGTCGTTCCAGCCGGCGCCGTAATAGGCGAACAGGCCCTTGTCCTTCCAGTCCTTCAGCTTGTCGAACATCATGACGAGGTTCGGGTCGGTGACCTTGAGCTTGGTGTCGGTGACGCTGTCATAGCCGTTATTGTTGGTGGCGAACTGGATGTTGTTGCGGGAGAAGAAGTTCTCCGTGAACTGCCAGGTGAGCTGCGACTGAACGAGCGGAATGTAGCCGGCTTCCTTCAGCTTCGGCGCAACCTGCTCGAACTCTTCCCAAGTCTTCGGCGCTTCGACGCCGGCCTTTTTCAGGGCTTCGTCGTTGACGTACATGATGGGAGCGGAGGAGTTGAACGGCATGCCGACGAACTTACCGTCAGCGGCAGCGTAGAAATAACGCACGCCGTTGATGAAGGCATCGCGGTCGAACTTGTAACCGGCCTTGTTGATGAGATCTTCGGCAGGAATGACAGCGCCCTTGGCGTTGATGATGGTCGCGGCGCCAGCATCGAAAACCTGGAGGATGTTCGGCTGTTCGCCAGAGCGGAAAGCAGCGATGCCGCTGGCCAGGGCTTCTTCGTAGGAGCCCTTGGAAACCGGCGTCAGAGCGCATTCTTTCTGGGCTTCGTTGAACTTCTGGGCGACTTCGTTGATGACTTCGCCATTGCGGCCGCCCATGCCGTGCCACCAGGTGATGTTGGTAGCAGCCATGGAAGACGTCGCCGAAATGCTGACGGCCACTGCGGCCATGGAAATCTTCTTCAACATTACTAAATCCTCTCCACCATTTATTGGGATGAGGATGCGAATAGAGACGTTCCATGACGCCTCTTTGACAGTTCCATGTCAGATTTATTACAGCGACTGACGAAAATCTCAGTCGGTCATGCGCTTTATCGGCCGAGCCGGATTTCCGACCACCGTCACGCCCGGCGGCACATTGCGCGTCACCACCGAACCGGCGCCGACAATCGCGCCGTCACCAATAGTGATGCCAGCCCGAACGATCGCTCCGCCGCCGATCCAGACATCACGGCTGATCGTCACGGGCTTTGCGATTTCAATGCCTTGCGCTCGCGGCACCGGGTCCAGATGGTGTTCCGCACAATAGATCTGCACCGCAGGCCCGAGCATCGCGCCGTCGGCTATCGTAACTTTCGCGGAATCCAGAATGGTGCAGCCGGCATTGAGATAAACATTTTTACCAAGTGTGATGTTGAAGCCGTAAGCGCAATGAAACGGCGCTTCGATAAATGCCCCTTCACCAACAGAAGCGAACAGAGCCCTTAGCAACGGGGCCACTGCCCCGCGCTCATCCGGCGGCATCGTATTGTGCTGGTGGACGGCCCCTCGTGCCCGCCAGCGCAATATATCCAGCTCGGCATCCATGCAGCTGTACCATTCGCCCGCGGCCATTTTTTCCCGCTCGGTGGACATGTTTCCCTCCCCTTTAAAAGGCGTCGATAAAATGCTGCGGCAGGCGTCGTGGCAAAACGGCGATGATATCGAAACGCAGCGAAAAGCGCGCGGCATCCTTGCGACGGGCGAGCCACAGATCGGCCGCCGCCCGAATGCGTTGCTGCGAATGGAAACCGACGGCATCCACGGCACCTTCGCCGGACGTTCGCGCCTTGACCTCGACAATGGCGACGAGGTCCTTCTTGCGGGCGATGAGATCGATTTCCCCCAGCCGGGTACGATAACGAATGGCGAGGATGCGATATCCCTTCAGCAGCAGATAAAGTGCCGCCCAATATTCCGCGGCATGGCCGCGTCGCTCGGCCTTGCGCCTGTTATTGCTTCGCCCGTCAGCGGCCATCCGTTTCCTTCATATCCAGCAGCCTTTGATAAAGCTCCTTGCGCGGCAGGCCCGTCAGCTTGGCGGCTTCGCCTGCCGCCTTGGCGGCGGGCATGGTGGCGACGAGGTCCTTCAGCAGCTTCTCGACATCCTCGATATCGGGAATCTCGTCATAAGAGGGCGGCTCCACCAGAAGCACGATCTCACCCTTCACCACACGGTCACCACCGTAATAATCCGCAAGCCCGCCAAGCGTGCCGCGCCGGAACTCCTCGAAGGTCTTGGTCAGCTCGCGGCAGACCACGGCGCGGCGGTCGTGGCCGAGCACTTCGGACGCGACCTTGACGGAAGCGCCAATGCGATGCGGCGATTCAAAGAAGATCAAGGTGGCCGGGATTTTTGCGAGTTCGGCAAAACGGTCGCGCTTGCCCCGATCCTTCACCGGCAGGAAGCCCGCAAACAGGAAAGCATCGCTCGGCATTCCCGAACCCACGAGGGCGGCGAGCGGCGCGGATGCCCCCGGCACCGGCACGACACGATGCCCGGCCTCGAGCGCGAGCTGGCCGAGGCGGTAACCGGGATCGGAAACGAGCGGCGTTCCGGCATCCGAGACCAGCGCCACGGATTTTCCCGCCTCAAGCGCCGCAATGAGCTTCGGCCCCGCTTCGTTTGCGTTGTGCTCATGATATGCGAGCGGGCGGGTGCGGATGCCGTAACGTTCGAGCAGGATGCGGGTGACGCGGGTATCCTCGCAGGCGAGAACATCGGCCGAGGCCAGCGTTTCCAGCGCGCGGATGGTGATATCGCCAAGATTGCCGATGGGCGTGGCCACGAGATAAAGCGCAGGCTCCAGCGGCCGGGCCGGAATGGTGGCCGTGCCGATCCTGAAGCTCTTTGTTGCATCTCTCAAGTCGCTGTTCGATATTTCTTCCGTCACACGGCTTCCAATCATTCTGGCCGATTATTCGCGGCCGGTCGCTCTGGTTTCCTCTCTTTATGGGCAATAGAAAACCGGCGAACAAGGTCCACGGACGCCCCCAGCCTGTGGATCATGCTGTATAGCAGCAAAATGACCCGTGGCAGATGCACTCGGCTCTTGCATTTCCTGCAATAACTCTGCCATTTTGCCCGTCCACATTGTCCGGCTTTCTGGCCGGTGAAGACTCTTCTTGCCGATCCGGCGGTGGCCGGTTCGCAACGGTTGAAAGCGGTAGCGTCCATGCGTATTACTCTTGAGCGGTCGAACCTTCTGAAATCGCTGAACCACGTCCACCGGGTCGTCGAGCGTCGCAACACGATCCCGATCCTGTCCAACGTCCTGCTGCGCGCATCCGGCGCCAATCTGGACATGAAGGCGACCGACCTCGATCTCGAAATCACCGAAGCGACACCGGCCATGGTGGAGCAGGCAGGCGCCACCACCGTGCCGGCGCATCTGCTTTATGAAATCGTGCGCAAGCTGCCGGACGGTTCCGAAGTGCTTCTGGCCACCAATCCGGACGGCTCCTCGATGACGGTTGCCTCCGGCCGTTCGAAATTCTCGCTGCAATGCCTGCCGGAAGGGGACTTCCCCGACCTCACGGCCGGCACCTTCAGCCACACCTTCAAACTGAAGGCGACCGATCTGAAGATGCTGATCGACCGGACGCAATTTGCGATCTCGACCGAAGAAACGCGTTATTACCTGAACGGCATTTTCTTCCATACCATCGAAAGCAATGGCGACCTGAAGCTGCGCGCCGTCGCGACCGATGGCCACCGCCTGGCGCGCGCCGATGTGGATGCGCCTTCCGGTTCCGAAGGCATGCCGGGTATCATCATACCGCGCAAGACCGTCGGCGAGTTGCAGAAGTTGATGGACAACCCCGAGCTGGAAGTCACCGCCGAAGTCTCGGATGCGAAAATCCGCCTGACCATCGGTTCGGTCGTTCTGACCTCGAAGCTGATCGACGGCACATTCCCGGATTATCAGCGCGTGATCCCGACCGGCAACGACAAGGAAATGCGCGTCGATTGCCAGACCTTCGCGCAGGCTGTCGACCGCGTCTCGACCATTTCTTCCGAGCGCGGCCGCGCCGTGAAGCTCGCGCTCACCAACGGCCAGCTGACGCTGACCGTCAACAACCCGGATTCGGGAAGTGCTACGGAAGAAGTGGCTGTCGGTTACGACAATGATTCGATGGAAATCGGCTTCAACGCCAAATATCTCCTCGACATCACCTCGCAGCTTTCCGGCGACGACGCGATTTTCCTGCTGGCCGACGCCGGCTCGCCGACGCTCGTTCGCGACACCGCTGGCGACGATGCGCTTTATGTTCTGATGCCGATGCGCGTTTGAAACGGGACTTTTTTGCAGGTTTCATCAAAAAAGCCGGTGGAACGCTTCACCGGCTTTTTTTGATTCGGCGACGGTGTCTTTCAAACCGTAAGCGAATTTTTCCAGTTACGACATTTTGCCTTGTTTTTGCGCCAAATGGGATCAACATTGCGTAACAGTTTTTTGACAATGACCAAAAGCATCTGAGGGAACTATGGCACTTAACCTGAAGCAACGGCTTGAACAGAAATTTGAAGAAGAAATTCGCTTTTTCAAAGGCATGGTCAGCCAACCGAAAAAAGTCGGGGCCATTGTACCGACATCGTCCATCACGGCGAAAAAAATGGCCAGTGTCATCAATCCCCATTCCGGCCTGCCGGTTCTCGAACTCGGCCCGGGCACCGGTGTCATCACCAAGGCCATTCTGGCGCGCGGCATCAAGCCGGAGAACCTGACCGCCATCGAATATTCGACCGATTTCTACAATCAGCTCCTCAGGAGCTATCCGGGCGTCAATTTCGTCAATGGCGACGCCTTCGATCTCGATGCGACGCTTGGCGAACACACGGGCCAGATGTTCGACAGCGTCGTTTCCGCCGTGCCGATGCTGAATTTCCCCATGGCCGCCCGTATCAAGCTTCTCGATGAATTGCTGAAGCGCGTGCCTCATGGCCGCCCCGTCGTGCAGATATCCTACGGTCCGATTTCCCCCATCGTCGCGCAGCCGCATCTCTACCACATCCGTCATTTCGATTTCATCGTGCGCAATATTCCGCCGGCGCAATTGTGGACCTATACGCGGGCCTGATCTTCGACAGAGGGCGGGAACTCGTCATTTCCCGGTCGTGACGAATGGTTAGGGTGTCGATTTGCCCTTTCCATCGTCCTTGAGGACCGATTGCCATGCATGCGCTCTACATCACCCATCCCCAGGTCAAGATCGATCCGGCTGTTCCCGTTCCCGAATGGGGGCTTTCGGACAGGGGTGCCGAGCGGACGCGCGAGGCAAGCCGCCTGCCCTGGGCGCGGTCATTACGCCGCATCGTTTCCAGCGCCGAGACCAAGGCGATCGAAACCGCCCGCATCCTGGCTGAAACCTCCGGGGCGGAAATGGACATCGTCGAGGCGATGCATGAAAACGACCGGTCCGCCACCGGTTTTCTGCCGCCGCCGGAATTCGAAAAGGCGGCGGACTGGTTCTTCGCCCATCCCGAGGAAAGCTTTCACGGCTGGGAGCGTGCAATCGACGCGCAGGCGCGGATCGTCGGGGCGGTCGAAGCCGTTCTCGGCCGGCACGACCCGCAGCAGCCAATCGCCTTTGTCGGACATGGTGGCGTAGGTACGCTTCTGAAATGCCATATCGAAGGCCGCGGCATCAGCCGCAGCAAGGACCAGCCGTCCGGCGGCGGCAATCTCTTTCGCTTCTCCATCGCCGACTTTTCACTTGCAGCCGCGTCCCCCACATGCGACTGGACGGCAATGGAAACATGGCAGGGATAAGACAATGACCGCGCGCGAAAAACTCATCGTCGGGCTGGATGTTCCGACTGTGCAGCAAGCCGAAGACATCGTGTCGAAAATCGGCGACGAGGTTCTGTTCTACAAGATCGGTTATCAGCTGGTCTTTGCCGGCGGTCTCGAATTCGCGCGCGACCTTGTCCAGAGCGGCAAGAAGGTCTTTCTCGACATGAAACTGCTCGATATCGACAATACCGTCGCCTCCGGTGTCGAAAACATCGCCCGCATGGGCATGTCGATGCTGACGCTGCATGCCTATCCCAAAGCGATGCGCGCCGCCGTCAAGGCCGCCGAAGGCTCCGGTCTCTGCCTGCTGGGCGTCACCGTGCTGACGTCGATGGACGACGTCGATCTCGCCGAGGCGGGTTATGCCTCTGACGCCCGTTCGCTGGTCCTGCGCCGGGCGGAGCAGGCACGCGAGGCTGGCATGGGCGGCATCGTCTGTTCGGCGGAAGAATCGACCGCCGTGCGCGAAATCCTCGGCCCGGACCTTGCCGTCGTCACCCCCGGCATTCGCCCGGCCGGCGCGGATCTCGGCGATCAGAAGCGGGTGATGACGCCCTACGACGCCATCAAGGCCGGATCGAGCCATCTCGTGGTCGCCCGCCCGATCGTCAGGGCGGAAGACCCGAAAGCGGCGGCCCGCGCCATTCTTGACGACATGCTGCGCGCCAGCTTTCCGGCCAATCAGTAACGACAATCGGAGGAGATGAAATGGCAAAGGGATACTGGATCGCCCGCGTCGATGTGCGCGATAGTGAGCGTTACAAGGACTATGTCACGACGGCTAAGCCCGCTTTCGAGCGGTTCGGCGCCAATTTCCTGGCCCGTGGCGGCGCGCTGACCGAGCTGGAGGGCAAGGCGCGTGCGCGCAACGTCATCATCGAGTTCCCGTCGGTGCAGCACGCCATCGACTGCTATAATTCTCCCGAATATCAGGCCGCGGCCAAAATCCGCCAGGAAGTCGCGGATGCGGAGATGATGATCGTCGAAGGAATTTGACGTCCGTCAACCGCATTTCCCAAACCGTCTTCCAGCCTCGCGACAACATCTCTTCACGCGCGCGCGGCTTTGGGCTAAGAGACTGAAAAACGCTTTATCGACAGCTTCTGAGGAGCCTCCCATGACCTTGGCCAACCTTCCACCCCTCGTCACCGTTTTCGGCGGTTCGGGTTTTGTCGGGCGGCATGTCGTGCGGATACTTGCGAAGCGCGGTTACCGCATCCGCGTCGCCGTTCGCCGCCCGGATCTCGCCGGTTTCCTGCAGCCGCTCGGCAATGTCGGCCAGATTTCCTTCGCCCAGGCGAACCTGCGTTATCGCGATTCCATCGTCAAAGCCGTGGAAGACGCCGACCATGTGGTCAATTGCGTCGGCATCCTGACCGAAAGCGGCCGCAACACCTTTGACGCCGTACAGGAATTCGGCGCGAAAGCCATTGCCGAGGCGGCCCGCGATGCCGGCGCCACGCTGACGCATATCTCCGCCATCGGCGCGGATGCCGGTTCGCCGACCGGTTATGGCCGCACGAAGGGCCGCGCCGAGGCCGCCATCCATTCCATCCTGCCTGGCGCCGTGATCTTGCGCCCGTCGATCATTTTTGGACCGGAAGACGATTTCTTCAACAAGTTCGCAAAAATGGCCCGCAGCATGCCGTTCCTGCCGCTGATCGGTGGCGGGAAAACCAGGTTCCAGCCGGTCTATGTCGAGGATGTCGCGGAAGCCGTCGCCCTTGGCGTCGATGGCAAGCTGAAACCCGGCGCGATCTATGAACTCGGCGGTCAGGATGTCATGACATTCCGTGACTGTCTCGAGGCGGTTCTTGCCGCGACCTACCGGGAGCGTCCCTTCGTCAACCTGCCCTTCGGCGTCGCGTCGATGATTGGCAAGATCGCTTCAATGGTGCCGCTGATTGCGCCGCCGCTGACGCCCGATCAGGTGACCATGCTGAAAAAGGACAATGTCGTTTCCACTGACGCCGAAAAGAACGGCCTGACGCTGGAAGGCATTGGCATCACTCCCGTTCGCGTTGCGTCCATTCTGCCTTCCTACATGGTGCAATACCGCCCGCACGGCCAGTTCTCAAATGCCGGAAAAGCGGCCTGAAGCCCATCTTCAGCCTCATCGAACACAACAAAGCGGGAGCCATTCCCGCTTTTTGTTTTTGCGCAATTCAATCGCAACCAAACCGCTATTCGTGCATTTTCCCCTCAACTGCAGGGGAGGTGTTGAATGAACCAGGGCTGCTTTGCAAAGCCGGGTAAAAGTTAACCGTGGTCCGGCCTCCACAGGCAAGCGTGGCACAAGCGCAACTGTGGAAAAGACTTCGTATTAACCCGGTATTCAACAAGCTGCTTTATTGATATTCGCCACATTCCAAACATATCCCGACCACTCAATTCACACACGGCGGCATGATCCGCGCAAACGAACGTCTGAAAGGCAATCATAAAATGGGCAGATCTATCGCACTCTTTTTTGCGTGTGCGGCTTTGGTGGTTCTGGCGGGTTCTTTCATGGCGCCGGGAACGGTTGCAGCGGGTAAGAGCGGTTGCGCTCCCGCCTATGGCGTCGACCCCTGCGCAACGGCTTCGATCAGCACCAACTGATCGGCCTTTAAAAGTTTCAAAGAAAAAGCGCCGCCGGTTCTCCGGGGCGCTTTTTCTTTTTCTGTTCGTTCGTCACGAACGGAGATTATTCCCGCCCCTGGTTCAACCCAGAACCAGAAGTGCCACCAGTCCCAGCGAACCGATGGCGATGCGCCACCAGGCGAAGGGTGCAAAGCCCCGCCGTGACACGAAATCCAGCAGGGAGCGAACAACGAAGAGGCCGGAGACGAAAGCGGCGATGAAACCGACGGCGATCAGCGCACCGTCATCGAAGCTCAGCGCATCGCGGTTCTTGTAAAGATCGAGCGTGAAAGCACCGAGCATGGTCGGCATCGCCAGGAAGAACGAAAATTCGGCGGCGGAGCGCTTGTCCGTTCCCATCAGCAGCGACCCGACGATTGTGGCGCCGGACCGCGACGTGCCGGGAATCATCGCAAGGCATTGGAAGAGGCCGATCTTGAAGGCAAGCGACGGCGGATAATCCATGATGTCGGTATATTTCGGCTTCAGCGGCATGCGGTCGACGCCGAGCAGAATGACGCCGCCGATGATCAGCACCACGCAGATGAGCATCGGCGTTTCAAACAGCACGGTCTTGATGAAGTCATGCGCCAAAGCGCCGATTATCGCCGCCGGCAGGAAAGCGAGAGCGACGGCCAGCACGAAACGGCGCGCTTTCGCGCTTGTCGGCAGAGCGAGCGCAATCGACACAAGCTTTTGAAAATAAACAAGAAGGATCGCAAGGATCGCGCCGAGCTGAATGAGAACGGCAAAGGTGTTGCCGGGTGATTTGAAGCCGAGGAAATGCCCGGCCAGCAGCACATGCGCCGTGGAGGAAACGGGTATGAACTCCGTCAGACCCTCGATAATGCCCAGCAGAAGCGCGCTGATGATCGATTGGTCACCCATGAGGTATCCTTCTTTTCAGGGGGAAAGTGGCAATGGAAGGCAATTGCGTTAAACTTGTTTTAAAGTAGCCAAGCTCTTATAGCGTCTTGATGAAGCGAAACTGAAAAAGTTTTTCGGCAAATGCCGATCATGACAACCAATCGTAAAAATTGAGTACCGATGCCAACTCTCTATCACTCTCCGATGTCGACCGCATCCCGGTTCGTTCGTCTGATCCTCGCGGAATACGGGTTCCAGACCGATCTCGTGGAGGAGCAGCCGTGGGAAAGACGGCGGGAGTTTCTGGCGCTCAATCCGGCCGGCACCCTGCCGGTCTATCTGGATGACAATATGCGCTCGCTGAGCGGGCCCTATGTGCTTGCGGAATTTCTTGACGAAACGCATGGGGTTCTGAAGCGCGACCGTCGGCTTCTCGCCGAAGACCCGTTTCAGCGTGCGGAAATCCGCCGGCTGACGGAATGGTTTCTGCAGAAGATGGAAAACGACGTGACCCGGCCGCTGGTGCGGGAAAGGGTCTATAAATTGCAGATGACGGCGGCGCAGGGTGGCGGACCGCCGGATTCCAAGCTGCTGCGCACGGCCCGCAACAACATTCGCCAGCACATCAAATATCTGGAATGGCTGGCTGGCTCACGCACCTGGCTTGCCGGCGACCGGTTGAGCTATGCCGATCTTGCCGCTGCTGCCGCGGTCTCGGTGCTGGACTATCTCGGTGAGATCAACTGGCTCGAAGCGCCGATTGCCAAGGAATGGTATCAGCGGGTGAAATCCCGTCCTTCCTTCCGGCCGTTCCTCAGCGAACGCATTCCGCGCCTTGCCCCTTCCTCCCACTACGCCGATCTGGACTTCTGAGGTCTGGCCTTCCGGTTATTTGCTGTGGCCTGCGGCTGTATCTAAAGCATGTCGTTGTCCCGAAACCGCTGCACACTTTCGGGCGACATGCATTATATATGCCGCAGAATAACCCGCAGGAGAGACGACCATCGACGTCGCGAGCGAAAAGCAGCGAATACGCGCGCGTAAACTGACGGACTTCGTTCGTCAGGAAGCGTTTTCGCTTGGCTTCGATCTGTGTCGCATCACCGCGCCGGACAGCATTCCGCTCGCACCCGAACGGCTGAGACAGTTTCTCGACAAGGGCTATCACGGTACGATGGCGTGGATGGAAGAAACCGAGGCCCGCCGGGCAGAGCCGAAAACGCTCTGGGGAGACGTGCGCTCCATCGTCATGTTCGGGCTGAACTACGGTCCCGAGGAAGACCCACGCGGCCTGCTTTCCAAACCCGACAAGGCGGCCATTTCGGTCTATGCCCGCAATCGCGATTATCACGACATCATCAAGGGGCGGTTGAAGGAAATCGCCACCCGTTTTGCCGCGCGTGCCGGCGAGGATGTGAAAGTCTTTGTCGATACCGCACCCGTAATGGAAAAACCGCTTGCCGCCGCCGCCGGTCTCGGCTGGCAGGGCAAGCATACCAATCTCGTCAGCCGCACCCATGGTTCGTGGCTGTTTCTCGGTAGCATGTTCACCACGGCCGAACTCTGTCTTGACGAGGCTGAGAGGGACCATTGTGGCTCCTGCCGCGCCTGTCTCGATGCCTGTCCGACGGCCGCTTTCCCCGCGCCCTATCAATTGGATGCGCGCCGCTGCATCTCCTATCTCACCATCGAGCACAAGGGGCCGATCCCGCACGAATTCCGGCCGATGATCGGCAATCGCATCTATGGCTGCGACGACTGTCTTGCCGCCTGTCCGTGGAACAAGTTTGCAGCGAGCGCCTCCGAGATGAAATTGCAGGCGCGCGAGGATCTGAAGGAACCCTCCATCGCCTTCCTGCTCACGCTCGATGACGCAGCCTTTCGCGGTTTCTTCAGCGGCTCACCCGTCAAGCGCATCGGCCGCAATCGCTTCATCCGCAATGTGCTGATCGCGGCGGGCAACTCGGCCGACCGGCAATTCGTGGAACGATGCAAGGCGCTTGCCGAAACCGACCCTTCGCCCGAAGTACGCGGCATGGCCGCGTGGGCTTTGTCACGGCTTATGGACAGGGACGAATTCCGTACATACTCTGCCGGTCGCGCGCCGGAGCCTGATCCGGAGGCGGAAATGGAATGGCAACTGGCAGAGGCGTGACGCATGCATGTGATGATTTTCGGCGCGGGATATTCGGGGAAAGCCATCGCTAACGCGCTGAAAACCGAAGCAGCGAGCGTTTCCGGCACCACACGCAGCCAGGACAAGTTTCCAAACCTCACCGCCGCAGGCATGACGCCCTTCCTCTTTGACGGCGTTCAGCTCAGTGACGCGCTCGTCGCCGCAATGGGCAATGTCACGCATCTCGTACAATCCGTCGCGCCGGGCAAGGATGGCGATCCGCTGCTTGCGCTTCTGGGCGGCGATCTGAAAAAGCTCATGCCCAATCTGAAATGGGTCGCTTATCTTTCCACCGTCGGCGTTTATGGTGACCATGGCGGCGCCTGGGTGGACGAGACAACACCGTGCCGCCCGGTTTCCGCGCGATCCGTGGAACGGGTGGCTGCGGAAACCGCCTGGACTGCGGCAGCGGAAAAGGCGGATGTGCCGCTTTCCATCCTGCGCCTTTCCGGAATTTATGGCCCCGGACGCAATGCCTTCATGAATTTCGAGAAGGGAACGGCGCGGAGGCTGGTCAAGAAAGACCAGGTTTTCAATCGCATCCGGGTCGAGGATATCGGTGCCGCACTTGCCTTTCTGGCACGGAAAAACGAACGCGGCATCTTCAACGTGACCGACGACGAACCCTGCCCGCCGCAGGATGTGGTGAGCTTTGCAGCAGCGCTGATGGGTGTGGAACCGCCACCCGAGCAGGCCTTCGAGACCGCCGATCTGACGCCGATGGCGCGCTCTTTTTATGGCGAGAACAAGCGCGTTTCCAACGCCAGAATACGCAATCTCGGCTTCGATTTCCGCTTTCCAGAGTACAGGTTCTCCCTGAGACAATTGTGGGAAAACGGCCTCTGGCGAGGCTGAAAAATCCCACCCTGAAAAGCGATGAAAAATCCTTCCAATCCCGCTTTTGCGGATGGTTTTCGTCTTATTTCAGCCAATTAGGATTTTATTAACCATCCAAAAATCACTAAAATCGTAGTCATTAGAAAAATATTTCACTCACATTTCGTGAACTGGATTCACGAAGCCGTGACCCGCAACAGCATTTCCGTTATCCATTGATTCTGCGTTATTTTTTCCAGCTTTTGGCCGGGACGCCCTGCCGACAGCTTTCCGGCTAACGATCACGAATATTACAGACTGTAACAGTTCGTGATTTGAGGTCAGCTTTTTTTCGCCATTTTTCCCTCGCCCTACAATCTCGCATCAAAAGGCGTTCAGGCCAGTTCGTGGCCGTTTAGCAAGGGCACAATCAATCGGCGCGGGGCCGATTTTCAGGGAAGCACAGTTTGTTGAATATCCGTCGTATAACTTTCACCGCTGCAACTATCGCCGCCTGTTCCATCATTGCGCCTCTTCAGGCGAATGCGGCAAATGGTTGTGGAGGCGCATCGTGGTATGCGTTGACCTCCAAGACTGCTTCGGGCGAGCGCATGAACGCCGCCAACCTGACCGCCGCCCACCGCTCGCTGCGGTTCGGCACCAAGGTCAAGGTGACCAATGCGCGCAATGGCAAGGCCGTTGTGGTGCGCATCAATGACCGTGGGCCGTTCATCAAGGGCCGCGTTCTCGATCTTTCCAAGGCAGCCGCCAAGAACATCGGCATGATCAACTCCGGCACCGCCAAGGTCTGCTACGAGGTCGTCAAGGCCGATTGAGCCTTGCCCTCGCCGCCATTCGCGTCTACCAACCGGGCTTAGCACAAGAACGAGGTAGACAATGCGTTTAGGCGGGCGTTTGGCCGGAGCAATCGAAGTATTGGCGGATATTGAGGGACGCAGGCGTCCCGTCGCCGATGCTCTGAAAGATTGGGGCCTTGCCCATCGTTTCGCCGGTTCCGGCGACAGGGCTGCAATCGGCAACATCGTCTATGACGCGCTGCGCATGAAACTGTCGCACGCCTGGCTGATGGATGACGACAGCGCTGCCTCGCTGGGTTATGCCGTGCTGCTGCGCCAATGGGGAAAGAGCTTTTCGGACCTTTCGGCGGAATTCGACGGCGACAAATTCGCCCCCGCCGCACCGGATGAACAAAGGCAGCAGGCCTTTCTGTCCCGTTCCCTCAGCGATGCACCGGCCCATATTCAGGGCGACATACCCGAGTGGGTGCAATCCTCCTTCGAAACCGCCTTTGGCGATCGCTGGCTCGCCGAGGCGCAGGCCCTGAACGAGCGGCCCACGCTTGATCTGCGCGCCAACACCTTGAAAGCGACGCGTGACAAGGTGCTGAAGGCTCTGGAGGAAAGCGGCGCGGAAGCCACGCATATCGCCCGACAGGGCGTGCGCATTCCCGCCGGCGAAGGTCCTTCCCGCCTGCCGAACGTTACCGCCGAACTTTCCTTCCAGAAGGGCTGGTTCGAGGTACAGGACGAAGGCTCGCAGATTGTTGCCGATCTTGCCGGCGCGCATGAAGGCGAACAGATCCTCGATTATTGCGCCGGCGGCGGCGGCAAGACGCTGGCCATGGCGGCCAGCATGAACAACAAGGGTCAGGTCCACGCCTTTGACGCCGACCGCAAGCGCCTTGCGCCGATCATCGAACGGCTGAAGCGGGCCGGCACGCGCAATGTGCAGGTGCACGACCGCGCCTCCGGCCTTGCGCCGTTCCAGGAAAAATTCGACCGCGTTCTGGTGGACGCGCCCTGCACCGGCACCGGGACATGGCGTCGCCGGCCCGACACCAAATGGCGGCTGACGGCCCGCAATCTGGAAGAGCGCGTGCAGCAGCAGGGCGAGGCGCTTTCGCAGGCCAAGGGGTTCGTACGCCCGGGCGGAGAGCTGCTTTATGTCACCTGTTCCGTACTTCCCGAAGAAAACGAACAGCAGGTAAGGCGTTTCTGCGCGGAAAATCCGGAATTTTCCATAGGCTCCGCACTGGAACGCTGGCAGACGACTTTCGGCGGCAACGCGAATAAACCGCATTCTTCCGACGGCAAGACAGTGACGCTGACGCCTGCAACCACAGATACGGATGGCTTCTTCTTCTGCTTGATGAAACGCAAAGCATAACACCGTCTTTGCAAGCACTGATTTTACTTGGAAAACAACACCAGGTCTTGTTTCAAAGCATTCTAAACTAGAATGTTTGACACAAGTTTGTGATTGGGTCAGAACTCGCTTGCCGCGGCGCGAAGTCATTTCACGCCTGCCGAAGGAGAGGGATCATGATCCGCAAAACCATTCTCAGCGCTTCTTTTGCGCTTCTTGCCGCATCTGCGGCTTTCACCGCGCTTCCCGCCCGGGCCGCCACCGACGCGGCCGCCGTCGTCAAGCATTATGCCGATGTCGCGCATGCGAAGTATGGGGATTCGCTGACCACGGCGAAGGCGCTGGACAAGGCCATCGATGCGCTGATCGCAACGCCGAGCGAAGAAACCCTGAAGGCCGCCCGGGAAGCATGGATCAAGGCCCGCGTTCCCTATCAGCAGTCGGAAGTCTATCGTTTCGGCAACCCGATCGTCGACGATTGGGAAGGCAAGGTGAATGCCTGGCCGCTGGATGAAGGCCTGATCGACTATGTCGACGGTTCTTATGGCACGGAAAGCGACGAGAACGAGCTTTACGTTGCCAACATCATCGCCAATCCGAAGATCAAGATCAGCGGTGAAGAGGTCGACGCCTCCAAGATTACCCCGGAACTGATCGAAAGCCTGCACGAGGCGGGCGATGTCGAAGCCAATGTGACGACCGGTTACCACGCCATCGAATTCCTGCTCTGGGGCCAGGATCTGAACGGCACCGGACCGGGCGCAGGCAACCGCCCCTACACCGATTACGACAAGGCGAAATGCACGAACGGTAATTGCGACCGCCGGGCCGATTACCTGAAATCCGCCTCGACCCTGCTGATCAAGGATCTTCAGGAGATGGTGGATGCCTGGGCGCCGGAAGGCGAAGCCACGAAAACGGTGGAAGCCGATCCGAAAGCCGGCCTGACCGCCATTCTCACCGGCATGGGTTCGCTTTCCTATGGCGAGCTGGCGGGTGAGCGCATGAAGCTCGGCCTTCTGTTGCATGATCCGGAAGAGGAGCATGATTGCTTCTCCGACAACACCTACAATTCGCATCTTTACGACGCGATCGGCATCGCCTCGGCCTATACCGGCGACTATACCCGCGTGGACGGAACGAAGATGACGGGCGCCTCGCTGTCGGAACTGGTCGGCGCCAAGGACAAGGCGCTGAACGACGAGATGCTGGCGAAGCTGAACAAGACGCTCGACGCCATGCATGCCATGGAAAAGCGCGCGCAGACCGTCGAGGCCTATGACCAGATGATTGGCGAAGGCAACAAGGAAGGCAACGCAGTGGTTCAGACGGCCATCGACGGCCTTCTCGACCAGACGAAGACTGTCGAACGCGTCATCGCGGCGCTCGATCTCGGCAAGATCGAGCTTGAAGGCTCCGACAGCCTCGACAATCCGAACGCCGTCTTCAAATAAGCGGTAAAACGGGTCGCAGGTCGCTGCGGCCCGTCACTTTTCACCCGCCCTTATTGTCATGCAATTTTTGCTGCCGCCGATCCGCAAGCCATTCTTCTTCGCCGGGGCAGCCTGCCTTGTGGCGTCGATGGCGCTTGCCGAACCGCTGCGCAACGATCTGACGGAGAAAGATCGAAGCCGCGTGCTGGCCGTGACTGCGCCAACGGCAGATTTTACCGGGCCGGAAGCTTTCGAAGCCATGTCCGGTGGAGCGACGACCAGCACCAGCAAGGCCGACAGCAGCGCGTTCTCCCATCCTTCCGCCACCATGCCGCTCGAACGGAAGCAGGATTTCAAGCTCGGCAACGCACTGTTCCAGAAGCTCTGGGTCTCCTCTCCGTCCTCCACACAGGCCTCGGACGGGCTCGGACCGCTGTTTAACGCCCGATCCTGCCAGACCTGCCATGTGAAGGATGGCAGGGGTCGACCGCCTCTTGCCGGAGAAGACGCCGTCTCGCTGTTTCTGCGGCTGGCGCGACCGGCGCGCAATGAAGCCGAACGACAGGCCATTGCCAGCCACCAGACCTTAAATTTTCCCGATGAGACCTATGGCCGGCAGCTTCAAAACCTGGCCATTCCCGGCCTCGCCGCCGAAGGCAAGCCGGTCATCACCTATACGGAAGAGCCGGTTCAGCTGGCGGATGGTGAGGTGGTGATGCTGCGCAAGCCCAGCTATGCCGTGGAGAACCTGCAATATGGTCCGCTTGGCGCCGACACGACGCTTTCGGCGCGCATTGCCATGCCCACCCTCGGTCTTGGCCTGATCGAGGCCATTGCCGAGGCCGATATTTTGGCCCAGGCCGACCCGGACGACAATGATGGCGACGGCGTTGCCGGGCGTCCCGCATGGGTCAAAGACCATCGCACCGGCGAGGTGAAACTCGGGCGGTTTGGCTGGAAAGCTCAGAATGCGAGCGTGCGAGACCAGAGCGCCAGCGCCTTCTCCCACGATATCGGCATTTCCTCACCGGATGCGCCGAATGCCTATGGCGACTGCACGGACGTCCAGAAGGACTGTCTTGCCATGCCGACCGGTGTGCAGCCCCGGCTCGGGCCGGTGGAGGCGCCCGATCCGGTTCTCGATCTCGTGACCTTCTACACCGAAAACCTCGCCGTGCCGCGCCGCCGCAACGTCGATGATCCGACGGTTCTGCGGGGAAAGCAGCTTTTCTACGCCTCCGGCTGTACGGCCTGCCACACCCCGAAATTCGTCACACGCCGCGACACCGCCGACCCAATGCATGCTTTCCAGCTGATCTGGCCCTATTCCGATTTTCTGCTGCATGACATGGGCGAAGGACTTGCCGATGGCCAGCAGGTGGGCGAAGCCAGCGGACGGCAGTGGCGAACCCAGCCGCTCTGGGGCATAGGCCTGACGCAAAAGGTCAATGGCAACGGTTTTTACCTGCATGACGGGCGGGCGCGCAGCCTGACGGAAGCGATATTGTGGCACGGCGGCGAAGGGCAAAAAGCGCGCGACGCCTTTGCCGCCTTGCAAAAATCCGACCGGCAGGCTTTGCTGGCCTTTCTGGAGTCCCTTTGATGAAAAATGCCATGCGAAAAATTTCCGGCGTCATGTCCGTGCTGCTGCTTCTGACCACGCCGCCGGCAAAGGCGCAGGATGTGGAGCTGATGCCGCCGCCGCCGCTCGACCCGGTTGAGGTGCGGGGCGTGATGGAAAAGGCGGTGAACGGCTTCATCCGTCCCGGCTATGACCGCTTCCGGCAGTCGGCGGAGACGCTGGAAGGCCGCATGAAAGCTTTCTGCACCGCTCCCTCCGAAACGACCGCAGCGGCGGCCAAGGCTGCCTTTGTCGATACGGTCTCAAGCTGGTCGACCATCGAGATCGTGCGTGTCGGCCCCGTCATCGAGAAGAACCGTTTCGAACGCGTGCTTTATTATCCCGACAAGAAGGGTCTCGGACTGAAACAGGTGCAGCGTTATCTCACCGAAAAGGATGAAAGCGTCACGAGTGCGGATGGCCTGAGCGGCAAGAGCGTTGCGGCGCAGGGGCTCGGCGCTCTTGAGTTCGTGCTTTACGGAACCGGAGCGGAAGAGTTGCTCGACAGGAAGGGTGATTTCCGCTGCCGCTATGGCGCTGCTATCGCCGGCAATATCGCCAATGTGGCAACGGAACTTTCTGACAGCTGGAATGCGCCTGACGGCGCGCAGAAAAACTGGACGCAGCCCGGAGCGGACAACCCCGTCTTTCGTGACGAGCGCGAGGCGCTGGTCGCCCTGCTCGGCATTCTCGTCCATGGCTCCGAAGCCATTCGCGACCAGCGGATCGAAACCTTCTACAAGGGACCGGACAAGGCAAGATTTCCCCGCACCGCCATTTATTGGCGCTCCGGCCTGACATGGCAGAGCATTGCCACCAATATCAAGGCGGTTCAGACCCTGCTGCACACGGCGGATATGGTCGAACTCGTACCGCCCGATCAGCGCTCCATCGTCAACTCCATCGATTTCATCGCCAAATCGATGATCCGCGTTGCCGGGACCATCAATACGGATGTGCAAAAGGCGCTGGATCAGGACGATCAGCGCGCCAAGGTGGATTATCTGCTGCTCAATGGCAAAGACCTGATCTACCGCTTGAACGATCAATATGGCGGCGCGATCGGCCTCAGCTCCGGCTTCTCCTTCGCCGATGGGGACTGAGCCGATGATCTCCGGCACCAAACGGATGCTGATAGATCGCCGCAGCTTCATCAAAGCGGCGGGAGTTCCCTTCCTCGCCGCGCTGGCTCCCCGTTCACTTTATGCGCTGGAGCGGACGGACGCGGTCTTTGCCTCCGCCTTCCGCGCCCGTGACGGGTCCTACGGCATTGCGACGGTAAGCGAACGCGGCGAGATCATCGACCGCGTCGCGCTTCCTGCCCGCGCCCATGGAATGGCGACGAGCCATGCAACCGGCATGACCGTGGCGTTTGCGCGCCGGCCCGGCACCTTTTTCATGGCCTTCGACCCCGCGCGACGCGGCGAACCGATCGTGATGCACACGCCGGAAAACCGCCACTTCTACGGCCACGGGCAATTCTCCCCTGACGGCGCAATCCTCTATGCCAGCGAAAACGACTTCGACGGCAATCGCGGCGTTATCGGGCTCTATGACGCCCGCAACGGCTTTACCCGCATCGGCGAATATGATGCGCATGGCATCGGCACGCATGACATGACGGTGAGCGATGACGGGCGGCTGATCGTGATCGCCAATGGCGGCATCGAAACCCATCCGGATTTCGGCCGAACCAAGCTCAATATCGACAATATGCAGCCGTCCCTCGTGCTTCTGGATGCGGCGACCGGGCAAGTGATCCAGAAACAAGCCATGCCGGCGCATCTGCGGCAGCTTTCCACCCGCCATGTCGATCTCGGCGATGACGGGCGTATCTGGTTCGCCTGCCAATATGAGGGACCGCGCAACGATCTCCCGCCGCTTGTCGGCCATTTCTCCAGGGGCGAAGCTCTCACCTTCGTCGATTTGCCGGAAGAAACGACGGTGCGCCTTGCCAATTATGTCGGGGCCATTGCCGTCAACCGGCGCGATGGGCTGGTGGGCCTGACATCGCCCAACGGCAACGCCGCCGTGACGCTGGATGCGAAAACCGGGCGCGTCGTTTCAGAGACGACCGTGCGGGAAGCGGCAGGCGTCGCGCCCGCCGCGAGAGGCATTGCGGTTTCTTCCTATGACGGATTTTTCGAGACCCGGCGCAGCGACGTGGCGTGGGATCAGCACATCGTGCGTCTGTCCAGCTAAAATACTGAAAAGACAGGGGAACAAAAGCACGGCCGGCGCATTTGACGGATCATGAGAAACCTTGCCGTCTATGTCGTTTTTGTGGTTGCTGTTGTTGCCGTGGGGGCGCTGATCGGCGTCAACAATGTGCCCGGCGAATGGTATCAATCGCTGCAGAAGCCTTTCTTCAATCCGCCCAACTGGATTTTCGGGCCCGTCTGGACCGCGCTTTACGTGCTGATCGGCATTGCCGGCGCACGGACATGGATCCGCAAGCCGATGGGAACGCGCATGCGGCTGTGGTTCACGCAGATGGTGCTGAACTTCCTGTGGTCTCCGATTTTTTTCGGAATGCAAAGCCCGGCAGGTGCGCTCGTCATCATCGTTCCGATGCTGATCTGTATCGTCGCCTTTATGGCGCTCACCTGCCGCCGTGACCGCATATCCATGTGGCTTTTCGTGCCCTATGCCGTATGGGTCGCCTTTGCCACGGTGCTGAATGCAAGCATCGGCATGTTGAACTAAATCCCCGCACCGCCCTTGCCTTGCCTGCCGCCACGCGCCATGTCAGTTTGCGATGAGGCAGAAGCAGGCAGGTAGGCCATGGAGATCACGGATCCCGGCGATTTTCGTCAGCGGATAGAAAGAAGCTTTGCGCGGCAGGGCGTGGTGCTGGCGATTAACGCCGAGATCACCCGTATCGAACACCGGCTGGTGGAAATCGAGCTTCCTTTTCATGAAAAGCTGACGCAGCAGCACGGCATATTGCATGCGGGCGTCATCGCCGCCGGTCTGGATACGGCCTGCACCTATGCCGCTTATACGATCATCGAGCCGGAAGCCTCGCTGCTGACCATCGAGTTCAAGGTCAACCTCATGTCGCCGGGACGCGGCGAGCGGTTCCTGTTTCGCGGCGAGATCATCAAGCCAGGGAACAACCTGATCGTCGCCGATGGCCGCGCCTATGCGCTGTCCGACGGACCGGCGAAGCTGATCGCCTCCATGACGGGCACGATGATGGTGGTAAAGGGTCGCGAGGATATTACCGGATGAGCTACCGGCTTTTGCATGTTGCGGATAAATCCGTCCTCTTTGTCATGGCCGCTTCCCCCGAATACGGTCCCCATCTTCAGGCACGCATTGCGCCGCTGATGACCGGTATCGGCCCGGTCGAGGCGGCGATTGCGGTCACGGCCGTTCTTGCCGGTCTCGATGCGGCCGATCACCTGCCGGACCTCGTCGTTTCGCTCGGTTCGGCCGGTTCGCGGACGCTGGAGCAAACTGGCATCTATCAAGCGATTTCGGTTTCCTATCGCGACATGGACGCCTCCGCCTTCGGTTTCGAAAAGGGCTGCACGCCGCTGCTCGATCTGCCCGCCGAAGTGGCCTTGCCTTTTCGAATACCTGAAATTGCCGAGGCGCGGCTTTCCACGGGCGCCAATGTCGTTTCGGGTGAGGCCTATGGGCTGATCGACGCCGATATGGTGGAAATGGAAACCTTTGCGGTTTTAAGAGCCTGCCAGCGCTTCGGCGTACCGCTCGTCAGTCTGCGCGGCATTTCCGATGGCAAGGTGGATGTGAACCATGTGGACGACTGGACGGAGTACCTGCACATCATCGATGAAAAGCTGGCGGATGCCGTCCACCGGCTTTGCCGCGCCATCGAGGACAGCGTGATTGCCCTTTAGAACCTTGCGATTTTCGTAAATTTCCGCTGTTTGACGCCCGCTTCCGGGTTGCCTAAAGCCGCCATTTTCTTTAAAGGCTCGCCATGACCCAGATAGCCCATCCCGACAGCATTCTCATCATCGATTTCGGCAGCCAGGTGACGCAGCTGATTGCGCGCCGCATCCGCGAAGCCGGGGTCTATTGCGAAATCCATCCGTTTCAGAATGCCGCAGAGGCGTTCGAGAAGCTTCAGCCCAAGGGCGTGATCTTCTCCGGCGGCCCCGCATCTGTCACGGCGGAAGGAAGCCCGCGCGCACCGCAGGCGGTGTTCGACAGCAAGGTTCCGATCCTCGGCATCTGCTACGGCCAGCAAACGCTCTGCACGCAGCTCGGCGGTGTGGTCGAAGGTGGCCATGCGGCGGAATTCGGCCGCGCCGATATCGACATCAAGAAGGCGAGCCCGCTTTTCGAAGGCTTCTGGGAGCAGGGCAAGAGCTATCCCGTCTGGATGAGCCATGGCGACCGCGTGACGAAGCTGCCGGAAGGTTTCGAGGTCATCGCGACCTCTGAGAACGCACCTTTCGCCATCGCCGCGGACGAGACGCGCCACTATTACACCACCATGTTCCACCCGGAAGTGGTGCATACGCCGGACGGCGGCAAGCTGCTCTCCAACTTCGTGCACAAGATCGTCGGGCTCAAATCCGACTGGACGATGGCGGCCTATCGCGCCGAAATGATCCGCAAGATCCGCGAACAGGTCGGCACCGGCCGCGTGCTCTGCGCGCTTTCCGGCGGCGTCGACTCCTCGGTTGCGGCCATCCTCATCCATGAGGCGATCGGCGACCAGCTCACCTGCGTTTACGTCGATCATGGCCTGATGCGGCTTGGCGAAAGCGAGCAGGTCGTCGGCATGTTCCGCGACCATTACAATATTCCGCTGGTGCATGTGGATGCCGCCGACCTGTTCCTCGGCGAACTGTCGGGCGTTTCCGATCCGGAAGTGAAGCGCAAGACCATCGGCCGCCTGTTCATTGAGGTCTTCGAGGCCGAAGCGGCCAAGATTGCTGCCGATGGCAAGGGCGCACCGAATTTCCTGGCGCAGGGCACCCTTTACCCTGACGTCATCGAAAGCGTCTCCTTCTCCGGCGGCCCCTCGGTCACCATCAAGAGTCACCACAATGTCGGCGGCCTTCCCGAGCGGATGAACATGCAGCTTGTCGAGCCGCTGCGCGAACTCTTCAAGGATGAAGTGCGCGCGCTCGGCCGTGAACTCGGCCTGCCGGACAGCTTCATCGGCCGCCACCCCTTCCCGGGTCCGGGTCTCGCAATCCGCTGCCCCGGCGCGATCACACGCGAGAAGCTCGATATTCTGCGCAAGGCGGATGCGATCTATCTTGATGAAATCCGCAAAGCCGGTCTCTACGACACCATCTGGCAGGCTTTCGCCGTGCTGCTGCCGGTGCAGACCGTGGGCGTCATGGGCGATTACCGTACCTATGACTTCGTCTGCGCGCTTCGCGCCGTGACCTCGGTGGATGGCATGACGGCGGATTTCTATCCCTACGACATGAATTTCCTTGGCCGCGCAGCAACCCGCATCATCAACGAAGTGCGCGGCATCAATCGCGTCGTCTATGACGTGACGAGCAAGCCGCCCGGCACGATCGAGTGGGAATAAGGACTATACTCGACAGGTCCTATAAAGATGGCGCCGCGACTAGTTCGCGGCGTTTCTGTTTTGCCGTGCGAGATAGATGATCTGGGCGGTCAGGCCAACCACGAGGATCGCCAGCAACCCTGCCTGAGCGCCGAGAAGCAGCGGCGATTTCAGGTCCGTAACCAGAGGGTGACCGTCTGGAACACGACGCAGGATTTCGCTCACCGTCGGGACCATCAAAAGAAACGCACTGATGCTGAGACAGATGGTTTCGATATATCTGGCCATGCGCGTTGAACCCAGAACGCCTTCGATGCCGTAACCTGCGAGCAGGAACAGGATGGTCAGGACGCCAACGCCGTAACTGATCGGCTGATGCGCCACGAGGAAGACCGTCGCAGCGCCAATGAGCATGGAGACAAGATAAAGAGTGCCTGGCGCTGATCGGGGAACGATTCGGCCGTGGCGGGCAAACATGTAAATGGCGGCGGGAATGGCCGGCAGGCTTCCAAGCGTATGGATCCAGCCGAGCGGAGAAATTCCGAACATGAGAGATTGCCTTTCTCGTCCAAAAGGACGTGGTGGTCCGGGAAGCAGTCCGTCATCGACAAATCTGCCAGCTTACTACGGTCTATTTTTTCGGTGGCGTGCCGCTCGGGTCATGCATCGAGCTCCCTCGCGAAACTGCAGTTTCAAGCGGCCATGCGCTCCAGCATGGGGCGGGTTATTGCGCCAAAAGTCGTCGCATCACCATGGGCACGGGCGGAAAGCATCGCGCCATGCACGGTAGCCATGAAGATTTCAGCATTGGCTCTGGCGGTTCCGTTCAGCGCGAGGCGCCCCTGGGCAACGCCACGTTCCAGAACGGCGGTGAGCCAGTCGGAGAGACTTCGAAAATGCGTGCGCACTTCAAGAGCGACTGTTTCAGGAAGAACCGGAATTTCACTGGCGAGCAGAGCGCAGACGCAGAAGGGGTGAGTGGCCTCGGCGATACAGCCCTCCCAATAGCCGATATAGGCGCGGAGCTGTTCGAGCGGGTCGGAAATGTTTTGCTCCAGTTCGGCGATACCCGCTTCCGCCTCCTGCCTGTATTGCGCAACGAGTTTTTGGACCAGATCGGACTTGCTGGGAAAGTGATGGTGAATGCTCGCATTGCGAATGCCGACCACGGCGGAAACGTCGGCATAGCTGAAACTGTTGTAGCCGCCCTTTATGATCAGGGAGCGTGCGCAACGGAGGATTTCATCGGCTTTGGTCTGTGGATTTTTCATGAGAGCTGCCTACCAATTAGTAGGTAGAATGTCAATATCAGGCGGTTTTAACCTGCGGCTGCGAAAAGGCGCTCCCGGCTATTTCCCGGCATCGGGTAAGCACCCAAGGCTTTTGTTCTCTTTTTGTTCTTTTAATTATTGCCGCTGGTGATAATATCCCGGCCCAGGCAAAGGCCGTGGAGCATCGCTATGGGTTTTGGGTTGGCAAATGAAGGAGGTTTAAGGCAGCTTTTCTTCGAAGGATGGGAGCCGGAGAAAATACGGCGTTTCAATCCGCGATTTAGCAGCAAGCTCTTGATCACGGTGAAACCGCCGGCCGCCCTGGCGGAACGAATTTTTGCCGATGCGGCGCGCCATGCCGCAGGGCGGACGAAGCGTGAGGCCTATCCGCCGGAGCTTCTGCACATAACCCTGCTCTGTATCGGAGGTTTCGAGACCGTGCCTCACGGGCTAGTAGAAAGGCTGAAGGCAGCGCTGGGGGAGATCAAGGCTCGGCCCGTTCCGATCACATTCGATGGAACATCGCTTTTCGGCAATCGCAACAGTCTGGCGCTACACAGCAGCCGCGAGATGCAGGAACTTAGGGCTCTGGCGAAAATGGTGCAGCGCGCCCTGCGGCGGGCAAACCTGCCCTATGTTGCCGCATCGTCGTTTACGCCACATCTCACCGTTATCTACGGCTGCGGGAAAATTGAGTTGATGCCGGCTGACAAACCCTATAGCTGGCTTGCGGGGAGCTTCGAACTCGTTTTCAGCCACAATGGCGAAACACGGCATGAACTGCTCGGGCGCTTCGCACTCTCGCCGAAAGCGGAGCGTTATGAACGGCCTGAAAGCCAGCTCCATTTGCCGGAAAAAGTGATCGGACCTTCGAAACGGCCGACACAAAGGGCATCGGTGCGATAACATGCACCTGAAGCGGCGCACCACTCCCATGCCGACAATTTTTCCGCATTCTCCATTGGGAACTATGCGGAACCTTCTTGTGCGAATCCGACGCTTTTCGCGCCAGTTGCACACCCGCCGCGCCAGCCGAAAACCGATCCGGTTATCGATCCTGAGCGCAAGCGAGGCGCTATCGCCTCGCAACGGATAATGACCAGCTTAGAGCTGTACCTTGTCGAAAGCCTTGCCGTCGATGCCGAGGGCTTCGAGATCGGCGCGGGCGGGCTTGCGATGTGCGCGAACAGCGGCCGAAACCGAGAGCGCTGCACCGAGAACGGCGAAAGTTTCACCGAAGAAGTTACGCGATGTCTTTGCAACCTGACGCATTTTTCTCTCCATCTTTGATGCCCAGATAATGGGCATTTCCGGCCCATTCTACAACTCATGATGCAGCAGGGAAGCCATGCAGCTTTGCTCGCGCTCGTTTGGATATCAGCCATTGCGATTTTGCATGGCTTAGGCACCGCGACCGGGTATATGCGCAGGGCACTTCAGGAGGCGGGTTGAATAAGACGGATATTTTGTTATGCCGGAAGTGCTTTTAGAGACGAAGAGGCAGAAGGCATGACGGTCACGATTTACGGCATCAAGAACTGTGACACGATGAAGAAGGCCAGAAGCTGGCTGGAAGCAAACGGTGTCGACTATTCTTTCCATGACTATAAGGCGGCCGGCATCGACCGTGCTCATCTGGAAACATGGTGCGATGCCGCGGGCTGGGAAACGGTTCTCAACCGCGCCGGCACGACCTTCAAAAAACTCAACGACGGCCAGAAGGCCGATCTCACCCGTGAGAAGGCCATCGGGCTGATGCTGGAACAGCCCTCCATGATCAAGCGTCCCGTGCTGGAAGCGAAGGGCAGGATAACCGTCGGTTTCAAGCCTGAAACCTATCAGACCCTTTTTGCGTGAACGCAGCCCGCCATGTCCAAAACAACCCGTGCCACCCAAATGCTGACCAAGGCCGGCGTTGCCTTCACCACCGTCACCTATGATTACGACCCGAATGCCGACCGCATCGGCCTGCAGGCGGCCGAGGCGATCGGTGAACCACCGCATCTGGTGCTGAAAACGCTGATGGCGGAGCTGGATGGCAAGCCGGTCTGCGTCGTCGTCCCTTCGGATCGCGAGGTCAGCATGAAGAAGCTGGCCGCCGCCTTCGGTGGCAAATCCGCAAGCATGATGAGGCCTGCCGATGCGGAGCGCGCCACCGGTTATCATGTCGGTGGCATCAGCCCTTTCGGGCAGAAGAAACAGGTGCCAACGGCCATTGAGGCCGGGGCCATGGCGCATGATTATGTCTACATGAATGGCGGACAACGCGGCCTGCAGGTTAGGCTTTCGCCCCGCGATGCCCAAAGCGCACTGAAGGCGATTGCCGCGCCGCTGGTCGCCGATTGAAGCGCGGGATGCGCGCCTGAAAGCATTTGGCTTTCGGAAGGAATGGGCTATGGTCGGCGCCTCCTATTGAAATAGACGAAGGCAGATCATGACCGTTTCCCCCATCGATCCCGTCAAACTCGAAAAACTGGCCGAAGTCGCCGTCAAGGTCGGCCTGCAATTGCAGAAGGATCAGGATCTGGTGATTACCGCACCGCTGGCAGCCCTGCCGCTGGTGCGATTTTTGACCAAACACGCCTATATGGCGGGTGGCGGACTGGTCACCACTTTCTATTCCGACGAAGAAACCACGCTTGCCCGCTATCGCCACGCCAGCGACGCCAATTTCGACCGGGCTTCCGGCTGGCTTTATGAAGGCATGGCGAAGGCCTATGCCAATGGCGCGGCGCGGCTGGCGATTGCCGGCGACAATCCCATGCTGCTGGCCGAACAGGACCCCGCCAAGGTAGCCCGCGCCAACAAGGCCAACTCCACGGCCTACAAGCCGGCGCTGGAGAAGATTTCCAATTTCGACATCAACTGGAACATCATCTCCTATCCGAACCCCTCCTGGGCAAAGCAGGTTTTCCCCGGTCTCGCGGAAGACGAAGCGGTCCGCAAGCTCGCGGACGCCATCTTCGCCGCGTCGCGGGTGGATCTGACCGATCCGGTCGCGGCCTGGGCCGAGCACAATGCCAATCTCGCCAAACGTTCGGCATGGCTGAACGGTGAGCGCTTCTCTGCGCTGCATTTCACCGGCCCCGGCACGGATGTGAAGATCGGTCTCGCCGACGGCCATGAATGGCATGGCGGCGCCTCCACCGCCAAGAATGGCGTGACCTGCAACCCGAATATCCCAACGGAAGAGGTCTTCACCACCCCGCATGCGCTGCGTGTCGACGGTTACGTCTCCAGCACCAAGCCGCTATCGCATCAAGGAACGCTGATTGACGACATCCAGGTGAAGTTCGAAGCCGGCCGCATCGTCGAAGCCAAGGCTTCGAAGGGCGAAGCGGTGCTGAACAAGGTGCTCGACACCGACGAGGGCGCGCGGCGTCTCGGCGAAGTGGCGCTGGTGCCGCATTCCTCGCCGATCTCTGCAAGCGGCATCCTGTTCTACAATACGCTGTTCGATGAAAACGCCTCCTGCCACATTGCGCTCGGCCAATGCTATTCGAAATGCTTCCTCGACGGTGCTTCGCTGTCGCAGGATGAAATCAAGGCGCAGGGCGGCAACTCAAGCCTGATCCACATTGACTGGATGATCGGCTCCGACAAGGTGGATATTGACGGTGTGAAGCCGGACGGCTCCACGGTTCCGGTGATGCGCAAGGGCGAATGGGCCTGACGACACCTATCTCGGCAACTGGCTGCGCTGACTGAGCCAGATGCTGAAAAGCACCGCAACGAAACCGACGATCTGCGCTGGCGTGAGGCTTTGGCCGAGCGCCAGCCAGCCGAGCAGGGTTGCAACGACCGGGCTTAGGAAGCCGAGCGATGCGGCGGCGGAAGGTTCGATGCGGGCAAGCCCGCGAAACCACAGAAAATAGGTCAGGGCAGCACCGACAAGTCCCAGATAGGCCATGCCAAGAATATTGGCCGCTGTCGGCGTCGGCAGGGCCGGCTCCAGGAAATAGGCGACCGGCAGCAACAGAAGGCCGCCCGCCGTCAATTGCCAGGCGGTGAATGTGAGGTTCGACACCGGCGGCCGCCATTTGCGGGTCAACACCGTTCCGAAAGCCATGGAGACGGCACCGGCAAGACCTGCCGCCACACCGATACCATCCAGCGCAGCGCCCGGCGCCAGAACCAGAAGCGCGACGCCGACAATGCCCAGAAAACCGGCCGCGATGGCAAGCGGCCGGACGGGTGCGGCGAGAAACAGCCGGGAAAGGCCAATCACGATCAGGGGCTGGACCGCACCCACCGTTGCCGCCACGCCGCCCGGCAGCCGATAGGCCGACACAAAAAGCATCGCCCAGAAGAACGAGAAATTCAGCGCCCCGAGAATGAAGCTGCGCGGCCACCAGATACCGTGCGGCAGCTTTCTCACGGAAAGCAGCAAAAGCACGCCGGCCGGCAATGCGCGCAGCATCGCGACATGAAAGGGATAGCCGTGCGGCAAAAATTCGGTCGTCACGAAATAGGTTGTTCCCCAGATGGCGGGGGCAAGGGCGGTCACCAGCACATCGGCGGCATAAGTCGGATTTTTCTTCATTTCAAGAATCTCTATATCAAGATAAATGCAATCTAGCCGATTTTATCTTGACGTCAAGACATCAATTGTTATGCCTTGGTGATGAGCAAAGAACCGTTGGACCATGTCGATCACATTCTGGCGCAATGGCGCAGGGAGCGGCCCGATCTCGATGTCGGTCCCATGGGGCTGCTAGGGCGCCTGAACCGGCTCGCCACCCATCTCGGCCGGGAGGTGGAGGCGGTGCTGCTGAAGCACGGGCTTTCCTCTTCCGCTTTCGATGTGCTGGCGACATTGCGGCGCTCCGGCTCGCCCTACAGGCTCTCCCCCGGCGATCTTTTGGCCATGACGATGGTGAGTTCCGGCACCATGACCAACCGGATCGACCAGCTCGAGAAAGCCGGGCTGGTGGAGCGTATCCATAACCCAAACGACCGGCGCAGCGTCCTGATATCGTTGACGGAGCGGGGGTTTGCCATTGTCGAGGAAGCGGCAGGCGCTCACGTCGAAAACCAGCACCGCCTGGTCGCCGGTCTCAGCGAAGAAGAGCGCGTGACGCTGAACCGGCTGCTGAAACGGTTTTTGCGGGATTTCGAAGAATAGGCTTTTCGGCCCAACAAACACACAATGGCTCCGTGATGGCGCTTGTTTCGCTCCAAAAAATCTTGTAAGCAATTTTCCATAAACCTGTACTACAGGTTGGAGGAAAAATGTTAACTGCCATTTCGCATGAATCCGGTCTCGTCAGCAGCACGATCGGCGCTATCACCCGCCATATCCGCGAAAACGAACTTGCACCGGGAGCAAAGCTCCCCAGCGAGCTTTCGCTCTCGCAGCAGCTAGGTGTCTCCCGCACCGTCGTTCGCGAGGCTTTCCGGTCCCTCTCGGCCATGCGGTTGATCGACGTGAGTGCCGGCAAGCGCGCGACGGTGGCGACGCTGGATCACGGTGCAATGTCATTGATGTTCGAACATGGCATTCACACCGAACAGATCAACATCCAGCAGATTTACGACGTGCGCCGCACGATCGAAGTCAGAACCGTGACGCTCGCGGCACTGAGGCGAACGGATGCGGAAGCGCTCACCATTCTCGACCATGCCAACAATATGGAGCGGGATTTCGGTGACAATGACAAGGTCATGGAACACGACCTTGCTTTTCACCTCGCCGTTGCCCGAGCCTCGAAGAACCCGGTTTTCGAACTCATTCTCGGCGCCTTTCAAAACGTGACGCGCCAGACATGGCCGATCGGATGGAAGAGCCGAACATCCGACGCGCAGCGTCATGCAGCCGGGGAACTTCATATCGCCATCGGGCAGGCCATTGCCGCCGGTGACCCGCAAACGGCCTCAACGCTGATGGCGCGTCATTTCGATGAAAGCGTGCATGCGCTTCTGGCCGCCGGCATAGCCTGATTTTTTTCAACGAAATCCCAGACGAAAATCTCTGGAGGAGACACTTTCATGAAAATCACGAAACTCGAGACCGTTCGTGTGGCGGAACGGGCAAACCTGCTCTGGGTTCTGGTCCACACCGATGAGGGCATTACCGGGCTTGGCGAAACCTTTTATGGCGCCGAGACGGTGGAGACCTATGTTCACGAATATATCGCCCCCCGCGTGATCGGCCGCGACCCGCTGCAGATCGACCTTCTGGCGCAGGACCTCGTCGGTTATCTCGGCTTCCGTTCATCGGGCGCGGAAGTGCGCGGCAACTCCGCCTTCGATATTGCGCTGTGGGACATTTTCGGCAAGGCGACAAACCAGCCCATCGCCCAGCTACTCGGCGGTTTCAGCCGTAAGGAAATCCGCACCTACAACACCTGCGCGGGCACCGAATATATCAAGAAGGCGACCGGGCAGCAGACCGCCAATTATGGCCTTTCCGGCGGCAAGGATTATGACGACCTGAACGGCTTCCTGCACCGGGCAGACGAGCTTGCCCATTCGCTGCTGGAAGACGGCATCACCGCCATGAAGATCTGGCCCTTCGATGCGGCGGCGGAAAAGACGCGCGGGCAATATGTCTCGATGCCGGACCTGAAAAGCGCGCTCGAGCCATTTGAAAAAATCCGCAAGGCAGTGGGTGACAAGATGGATATCATGGTGGAGTTTCACTCCATGTGGCAGCTTCTGCCCGCCATGCAGATCGCCAAGGCACTCACCCCCTACCAAACCTTCTGGCATGAAGACCCGATCAAGATGGACAGTCTTTCCAGCCTGACGCGTTATGCCGCCGTTTCACCCGCGCCGATTTCCGCCTCGGAGACGCTCGGCTCCCGCTGGGCCTTCCGCGATCTGCTGGAGACAGGTGCTGCCGGTGTGGTGATGCTGGACATCAGCTGGTGCGGCGGGCTTTCGGAGGCGCGCAAGATCGCTTCTATGGCGGAAGCCTGGCATCTGCCCGTCGCCCCGCATGATTGCACCGGGCCGGTGGTGCTCTGCGCCTCCACCCATCTGTCGCTCAACGCGCCGAACGCGCTGGTGCAGGAGAGCGTGCGCGCCTTCTACAAGACCTGGTATCGCGATCTCGTCACCGCATTGCCTGAGGTGAAGAACGGCATGATCACCGTGCCGCCGGGCGCCGGCCTTGGCATGGAACTACATCCCGATATCGAAAAGACCTTCACCGTCAGCCGCCGTTTTTCGGATGCGGCGTCGATCTGATCAGAACAGGCTGCCCTGATTGCCCGGATCGGAAGAAGCCGGTTTGGCCGGCTTCTTTTTTGGCACTATTGGGTTATCGGGGGATGGCGCGCCCTCCCCCGTCGTGATGGCCGAGACGCGGCCATCGGCAAATTCCATCGAGACCACAGCACCTGAAGCGATAGCGGCAGCGCGGGTCAGCGGCCTGTTCTCCTCATCGCGGATCACGGCATAACCGCGTTTCAGCACGTTTTTATAAGAGAGCGATTGCAGGATGCGGTCATGGGCGGCAAGGCCCGCACGGTTCTGTGCCATGCGGTGCAATACCGCTGTATCGGCCCGGCGCGCGCCGGTGACGACCCGCTCCTTCTGCCGCTCCACCTGGCCGAGCAGCCGGGCGGGAAGCGAACGCAGCGCGGAATCGAAGGCATCGACGCGGCCTTTACCCTGCAGCAGACGGCGCTCCACCAGGGTCTCAGCCCGGTGCATGCGCTCGGTAAACCGTTGCCTGTGCTGTTTGAGACCGTTCAGCAGGGTTTCCGGCCTGAGACCCGAAGCGGACCGCTCAAAAGCGCGGCGCTTGTTCAGGGTTGTCAATTCCAGTCCACGCCCGAGACCGCTCGCGGCCTCGTCGAACCTGCGGCGCGGCAGGGCCAGAAGCTGATCGAGCGACGGCAACGCGCGCACCAGCGCCCGCACGCCCTGACGGCGATTGTCCATCTGCCGCGATACAGAGCCTGAAAGACGGGCGGCAAGACCGGAAAGCTGCGCTTCCAGTTCAGCCCGCACCGGCACGGCCATTTCGGCGGCCCCCGTCGGGGTCGGCGCACGCACATCGGCAGCGTAGTCGATCAAGGTCGTATCGGTTTCATGCCCGACGGCGGAAATCAGCGGGATTTCGCTTTCGGCAGCGGCGCGTACGACGATTTCGTCGTTGAAGCTCCAGAGGTCCTCCAGACTGCCGCCGCCACGCGCGACAATCAGCACATCCGGCCGCGCAATCTCACCGCCGGGCTGAAGCGCATTGAAACCGCGAATGGCGTTCGCCACTTCTTCGCCCGAACCTTCGCCCTGCACCTTGACCGGCCAGACGACCACATGGACAGGAAATCGATCCGAAATGCGGTGAAGAATATCGCGAATGACAGCGCCCGTGGGCGAGGTAACGACGCCGATGACATGCGGCATGAAGGGCAGCCGGCGCTTGCGGGCCGCATCGAACAGCCCTTCCGCCGCCAGACGCCGGCGGCGATCTTCCAAGAGCGCCATCAGCGCGCCGGCGCCGGCAGGCTCGAGGCTTTCTATGACGATCTGGTATTTCGACGAGCCGGGAAAAGTTGTGACCTTGCCGGTGGCAATGACTTCCATGCCCTCTTCCGGGCGGAACTTCAGCCGCGAGAAGGTGCCTTTCCAGATCACCGCATCGATACGGGCGCGGTCGTCCTTCAACGAGAAATAGGCATGTCCTGAAGAATGCGGACCGCGATAGCCGGAAATCTCGCCGCGCACCCGCACCTGCTCGAAAGCCGTCTCCACCGTGCGCTTGATGGAACC
Source organism: Agrobacterium sp. LR_9 (assembly GCF_041954855.1). Classification (NCBI taxonomy): domain Bacteria; kingdom Pseudomonadati; phylum Pseudomonadota; class Alphaproteobacteria; order Hyphomicrobiales; family Rhizobiaceae; genus Agrobacterium; species Agrobacterium sp. LR_9. The sequence goes on along the minus strand of NZ_JAVAYA010000001.1, from coordinate 165,161 downwards.
CGACAGTTCGGAGACCGAGAACTCGGCAAGATTGCTCAATGCTGCGTGGGAGAAGATATCGCTCATGCCCGTTTGTAACCAAAACCCGTCGATTCGGAAATGCCGGCGCCGGCCAGCCTCATTTTAACGGCGATGAAACCATATCCTCAACTAACGAGTTAGGAAAATGGGGATTGGAGGAGGAAACAAGGGTTCGTTAGGGAAAACGGCGTTACGTCTTGCCCCAGGCCCGATAACCAAAGAGGAGGCGGCATCATGATTTTTCTTACCGCCACAGCACTCGGCGTAACCGCAGTTGCGCTTCGTTCGGTTTTCAGCATCGTTTTCATCTGCATGATGATTATCGGTGCCTATGGCGTGGCGATTGCACTTTCTTCCACGGCCGTGCCCTTGATGTCGCTGCTTCTGGCGCTCGCCGGTTATAATTTCGGTGTCGTGGGTGTCGTCCTCAGCCTTCTGGTGCTGCAGCGCCCGCGTTCCACCCAGCCAACCCTCTAAAAGCCCACGGTCTTGAGGCGTCCGGACTTTGCGCTGACCGAGATCTGCGGACTGGCCGCCGACCTTGCCGTTACCTGTCTGCTTATTTTCTATCTCGGCGTCGATCCGCTGGCCGCCCGTTTACCGGGTGCAGCAACGGGGCTTGCAACAAGCTGGCGGCTGAACCGTGCAAATGGTGAGGCATCAGCCGGGCTGAACAGCTTTCTGATGAATGCCGTCACGCTCACCTCACGTATCGTCAGTGTCGGCCTGTTTGCCCTGCTGCAATGGCGCAATCCTCTCGTGCAGCCGCTCGTCCCGCTTGCCTTTTCAATAATCGCAGCGCTGGCGCTGGCGCTTTACGGCTATTGGCGGCTTCAAAAGCAACGGCAAGATCAGGACTAAACCGTCTCCCAGCCATCCTTTTCCGCCGCCCGGTAGATAGCGTCGATGAAAAGCTGGTTCTTTCTCGAGCTTTCCAGCGTCACGACGTCGCCTTCGCCCTTCGCCGCACGGGCAAAGGCCTCCGCCTCCAGCTTATATTGGCGGCTATCCTGAAACCCGAAGATTTGCGACTGGTTATGGGCCTGATTGGTCAGCTCGATCTCTTCCGCACCCCAGCGATTGGCGTTGAAGGGAGATTTGACCTCAATGTATCCCTCAGTGCCATGGAAAACCATGAGCTGACGGGCGGCAAGCTGTGTGGCCAGATAAAAACTCAGTTCGAAGCCGCCGAAATCGGCCCTGACACTGGAATAGATATCTGTGCCGAACTCCTTATCGCGCTCGACGGTGGCCTGTACGCGCCGGGGCTCCGCGCCGGTAGCGAAGCGGGTAACGATGGTCGGGTAAACGCCGATATCCGGCAGGGCGCCGCCACCCAGTTCGGGAATATTGCGCATATTGCCGGGATCGCGGTTGAAATAGCTGAAAGCGCCCTGAACATGCTTCAGTGTGCCTATCGCGCCGGATGCCAGCAATTCCTTCACCTTCTCCCAGACGGGCGCATAGGTGACCATGAAGGCTTCCGAGACGATAACACGGTTGCGGTCACGCGCGGCGATGAGGGTGTCGATCTCCCCCGCCTTCAATGCAATCGGCTTTTCACACAAAACATGCTTGCCGGCATCGGCGGCCTTGATGGTCCATTCCACATGCTGCGAGGTCGGAAGCGGAATATAGACGGCGTCGATCACATCCGAGGCCAGCATCTCCTCATAAGAGCCGAAGGCGTGTGGCACGGAAAAACGATCCGCCACCGCGCGGGCCTTGGCATGGTCACGGCTGGCGATGGCGCTGACCACGCAGTTCTGCGCATCCTGTATCGCCGGAATGACGTGATCCTGAGCGATTTTCGCCGTTGAGATTATTCCGAAGCGCAGCATTCCGTTCTCCCGCTCTGCCATCCATCGGAAACTTACCATCGTCACACGGTCTGGCAAGCCGCAGATGAATGACAGAATAATGTATGGCTGAATTTGTCCTGTCTTTGTCGGTATGCCTGCTTTTCTCCGATCTGGATAAGGGGAATTATGCTATGCATGAACCCAATGGAGAAACATGAAATGTCCTCTTCCCATACAGCACTGCTTGTCATCGACGTTCAGGAATCCTTTCGGCACGCCCCTTACTTCGAGGAAAGCGAGCTTACCGCCTATCTGGAGAAGCAGCAGGCACTGATCGACGGCGCCAGGGCTGCGGGCATTCCCGTCGTACAAATCTTCCACGTCGATGGCGACAGGGCCTTTTCAAAAGACAGCGGCTATATCCGGGCGCTGGAGGGTGTGCGGATTGCCCCAGATGTCACTTTTCACAAGAACCGCCATTCGGCTTTTGCCGGCACCGGCCTCGAAATCTGGCTGACGCAGAAGGGCATCAACCGGCTGATCGTCTCCGGCATCCGCACCGAACAATGCTGCGAAACCACCACCCGGCACGCTTCCGATCTCGGTTACAGCGTCGATTACGTCACCGAAGCGACGCTGACTTTCCCGATGACACATGCTTCCGGCACCGTCTTCAGCCCGGACGATATCCGCAAGCGAACCGAGCTGGTGCTGGCCGGCCGCTTCGCGCGCATCGTGACCGTCGATGATGCACTGGCCACCGTCAAAGAGGCCGCCTGATGGATAAAGGCGGCACGCGCACCATTCCCTTTTATACGCTTGTGCCGCCACATGCGCTGTTGCTCGATATTGCCGGCCCGCTCGAAGTGATCCGTTATGCCAATGGGGAACAGCGGGACATCCATTTCGACTGCCGCTACATTGCTGCGACTGACAAACAGCAATCTTCCATCGGTCTTGCGCTTTCAGGGCTGGAGAACTTGCCTGCGACCCTGCCGGAAAATGCTTTCCTGCTGATCTCCGGCAGCACATCACGCTTCGACAACGATCCGGAGACAGGGCGAGAGCGGCAAGTGCTGGCGGCATGGCTGCGCCGTGTTGTGCGCCCCGATACGACAGTCATTTCCATCTGTTCCGGCGCGCTGCTGGCGGGCGAAGCCGGGCTTTTCGATGGGCGCAACTGCACGACCCATGCCGATTGCCTTGAAGGGCTGCGTCGCATCGCGCCGCTGTCCCAGGTGGCCGAAAACCGCCTTTTCGTCGAGGATGGCAACCGCTTCTCAAGCGCCGGAATTTCCACCGGCGTCGATCTGATGCTGCATGTGGTTTCCCGGCTGACATCCCCGGCTGTCGCCGCGCGTATTGCCAAAACCATGGTGGTTTATCTCAGACGCAGCGGCAACGATCCGCAAATCTCCCCCTGGATGACCGGCCGCAACCACATCCACCCCGCCATTCACCGGGTTCAGGACCGTGTGATGGCCGAGCCGGCGCAGGACTGGTCGCTGGAGCGGCTGGCCGATATTGCGGCGCTCAGCGAAAGGCATTTGTCGCGACTGTTTCGCGAGCATACCGGCATCAGCGTCATCGACTACGTCAACCTGATGCGGGTCAATCTCGCCCGCGACATTCTCGCCAACAGTCGCCTGGATATGGAAGCCATTGCCGAACGGGCGGGCTTTGCCTCCGCCCGGCATTTACGGCGTGTCTGGCAGCAGCATAATCGTTACCCGCCCAGCCATTATCGCGGTTTTCAGGCCTGATAATCTCAAACCCTGTCGCTGCCTGATGAATGCCATCAAAGGAATTGAATGGTTATGCGGATGAGCAGTTGCTAACCTTGCCACCAAGACAGCAACAGGAGCATTCCCCGTGGAAAAACGAAGCCTCGGCCGCACCGGCCTCTCCATCGCCCCGATCGTTTTCGGCGGTAACGTGTTCGGCTGGACAGCGGATGAGAAGACTTCCTTTGCGCTGCTCAACGCCTTTTTCGACGCCGGGTTCAACGCCATCGACACGGCGGATGTCTATTCCGCCTGGGTGGACGGACATGTGGGCGGCGAGTCCGAGACGATCATCGGCAAATGGCTGAAGCAGTCGAGCGTGAAGCGCGAAGATGCGGTAATCGTCACCAAGGTCGGTTTTGACAATCGCGGCCAGAAGACAGGCCTCAGCGCCAAGTGGATCGAAGAGGCCGTGGAAGCGTCGCTGAAGCGGCTGCAAACCGACTATATCGACCTTTACCTCGCCCACAAGCCGGATGCGGATGTGCCGCTGGAGGAAACGCTCGCCGCTTTCGGCAAGCTGAAGGAGCAGGGAAAAATCCGCGCCATCGGCTGCTCCAATTATTCCGCAAGCCAGCTTCAGGAAGCGCTGGACACGGCCGCAAAAAACAATCTTCCCCGTTATGACGTGCTGCAGCCGGAGTATAATCTCTATAACCGCAAGGATTTCGAAGGTCCGCTTGCCGAGCTTTGCCAGAAGGAAGAGATCGGCGTCATCAATTATTACAGCCTCGCCGCCGGCTTCCTCACCGGGAAATATCGTGCCAAGGCGGATACGGAAGGCGTCGCCCGCAGCTATCGCGTGGGTGAATATGTCAATACGCGCGGGCTTGCCATTCTGGGCGCCATGGATGCCGTGGCAGTGGAAACCGGGGCCAAGCTTGCCGATATCGCACTGGCCTGGCTGTTGCGAAAGAAGGCGATAACCGCGCCGATCGCCAGCGCCACCAGCCTCTCCCAGCTTGAAAGCTTCAAACGCGCCGTCGAGTTAAAGCTGACGGATGAGATGATGACGCTGCTCGACAAGGCGGGTGCGTAACATGGAGCTCAGAATTCGCGATGCGCAGCCGGCTGACCGGACGGAATGGCTGCGCCTGTGGAACGACTATCTTGCCTTTTATGATGTCGAACTTGCCGATGAGGTGACCGAGCATACCTGGGCGCGCATTCTCGATCCCGCATCCCGGGTTTCCATGCGCGTGGCCATGCTCGGCGACCGCATGGCCGGTTTCGCCATTCACCACTTCCATGATTCCACCTGGGTAAAGACGCCTGACTGCTATCTGGAAGACCTGTTCGTCGATGGCGAAATCCGCGGCAAGGGAACGGGCCGGGCGCTGATGGACGATCTTGTCGCCATCTGCAAGGACAAGGGCTGGTCACGGCTCTACTGGCACACCGGCGAGGACAATCACCGCGCCCAGAAGCTCTACGACAGCTATGTGAAGAGCGACGGCCATATCCGCTATCGCATCAAGTTCTGATCAATTCCTGAAGCGGAAGAAATCCACGAAAGCCCTCAGCGCCGGCCTCATCTGCCGGCGCGAGGGATAATAAATGTAAAAACCGTCGAACGGGGCGCACCAGTCGTCAAGCACGCGGATAAGCCTGCCCGCCCGGATATCGTCTTCAACACGCTGCTCGAAAACGAACGCAAGCCCTGCCCCGTCGATGGCAGCCCGGCGAATGAGGCTCTGGTCCGACAGGATCAGCGGCCCCTGCACATCAACCACCAATGGCTTGCCATTCTTCTCCAGTTCCCAGCGATAGATAAGGCCGCTGGCGAAACGCCGGCGGATACAGCGATGCCGGATGAGATCCCTTGGATCCTGCGGTGGTGGATTTTCTGAGAAATAGGAGGGCGCGCCGACAATCGCACCGCGCCATGCGCCGCTGGCTTTTACCGCAATCATATCCGCATCGAGGTGCTCGCCAAGCCGCAAACCCGCATCGAAACCTTTCGCGACAATATCCTCGAAACGATCATCCGTTGAGATTTCGAGTGAAATATCGGGATAGAGCCGCAGGAACTCACCCAGCCGGGGCACGATGAGGTCCTCGGCAGCAAGCCGCGGCAGGGTGATGCGCAGGGGGCCGGCCGGTCTTCCGCCCTGCTCGGCAAGCGTCTCGATGACCGCATCGATATCGGCAAGTGCCGGACCAAGCGTTTCGAGAAGCCGCCTGCCCTCCTCTGTCGGCGAAACGCTGCGGGTGGTACGATGAAGCAGACGCAAGCCAAGGCTCGCCTCCAGCGACGACACCGCATGGCTGACGGCGGAAGGGGCAATGGCAAGTTCGGCGGCGGCCTTGCGAAAGCTTCGGCCTTCGGCAACGGCAGCGAGAACAGCCAGTTGGGAGAGTTGCACACGGTTCATTGTTCTAAATGATAGAACAATCCACGCGGATTTGCAGCGATTATTTTTGCCGCCATGAGACGCTATTTTCTCATCACGCCCTGATGACGGGCGGTTCCTTTGGAAGGACGAACAGATGAAAAAAAGAACCCTTGGAAACAACCTTTCCGTTTCCGCGCTTGGCCTCGGCTGCATGGGCATGACACACGCCTATAGCCCGACCGGCGATGAGAGCAGCGCAATTGCAACGCTGCACCGCGCCGTCGAACTCGGCGTCACCTTTTTCGATACGGCGGAAGTTTATGGGCCTTACAACAACGAAATCCTTGTCGGCAAGGGTTTGAAGCCCTATCGTGACAAGGTGGTCATCGCCACCAAGTTCGGTTTCAAAATCGACACCAGCAAACCCGCTGGCCAGATGATGGTGGGCACCGACAGCCGCCCGGAAAATGTGCGCGCCGTCGCCGAAGCCTCTCTCAAACGCCTCGGCGTCGATGAGATCGACCTGTTCTACCAGCATCGCGTCGATCCGAATGTTCCGATCGAAGACACGATAGGCGCTATGGCCGAGCTCGTCCGGCAGGGCAAAGTGAAGCATCTCGGCCTATCGGAAGCGAGTGCCGAAACGCTTCGCAAAGCGCACGCCGTTCATCCGATTGCGGCAATTCAGAGCGAATATTCGCTGTGGACCCGCGACGTGGAGGAAAACGGCGTGCTGGAAACCTGCCGAGAACTCGGCATCGGTTTCGTCCCCTTCAGCCCGCTCGGGCGCGGTGCCTTGACGGGCGCGCTGAAGTCGCTCGACGGCCTTGCATCCGACGACTTCCGCCGCGGCCTGCCGCGCTTCCAGAGCGAAAACTTCGACGCCAATCTGGCGCTCATCAAGCTTCTGGAAGACATGGCGACTGAGAAAGGCGTGACCGCCGGACAACTGGCGCTGGCCTGGGTTCTGGCGCAGGGCGACTTCATCGTTCCTATTCCCGGCACGACAAAAATCGCCAATCTGGAGAAGAACGTTGCCGCAGCGGAGGTGTCGCTGACGGCAGAAGAAGCCGCCAGCCTCGGCGCACTGCTTTCGCCCGCAAAAGTCGCCGGCGCGCGTTACCCGGAACAGATGTCACGGATGGCCAACCGATAACAACAAAAAGCCGCGGCAGTGCCGCGGCTTTTTTCATTTCAGGCGCGCAGGACGCCGCCCGTCGATTTCTCGACATTGCCGACGATCTTGGCCGTCAGGGCCTCGAAATCCTCGTCCGTCAGCGTCTTGTCGACCGGCTGGATCTGCACTTCGATGGCGACCGACTTGCGGTTTTCACCGAGCGATGCGCCCTCGAAAATATCGAAGACATTGACGCCGGTGATCAGCTTGCGGTCAGCGCTGGTCGCAGCCTTGATGATGGCGCCCGCCTCGACCGACTTGTCGACCACGAAGGCGAAATCGCGCTTGACGGCCTGGAAGGGCGAAAGCTCGAGCGCAGGCTTGGTGCGGGTGGCCTTCTTCTTCGGCTCCTGCATGGCGTCGAGATAAATCTCGAAACCGCAATAGGCGCCGGAGACATCCAGTTCGGAGAGCGTCTTCGGATGGAACTCGCCGAAATAGCCGAGCACGACCTTCGGACCCATCTTGATGGTGCCGGAGCGGCCGGGATGATACCAGCCGGGGCCGCCGGCTTCGATCTGCACATTGGCCATGGGCAGGCCGCAAGCTTCCAGCACCGAGAGCGCATCGGCCTTGGCGTCATAGACATCCACGGGCTTGCCACCGCCCTTCAAAGCATTGGACCACATGCGGCCGCTGCCTGCGAGCGAGGCCGTGCCACGACGAACACCGCCAGCAACGCGGCGTTGCTTATCAGGTGTATCGCCCTCATAGGTGCCGGAAACCTCGAAGATCGCGACGTCACCATAACCCTTGTCGGCATTGCGCTGTGCGGCAGTCAGCAGGCCGGGCAGCAGCGAGGGCCGCATGTCCGACATATCGGCCGCAATCGGGTTTGCGAGCTTGAGGGCCGGCGAACCACCGCCGAAGAGTTTCGCCTGCGCTTCCGGGATGAAGGACCAGGTGACGGCCTCGAGCATGCCGCGGCTTGCCAGCGCACGGCGCGCGGTGCGGGTGCGGATTTGCAGCGTGGTCAGGATACGGCCGTTGACCGCGCCGAAGCTTTCCAACGGCTCGGGCTTGATGTTGTCGACGCCATGGATGCGCATGACCTCTTCCACCAGATCGGCCTTGCCATCGACATCCGGACGCCAGGACGGCACGGTGACGGAGACGCGCTCGCCCGTTCCCTCGACGCTGAAACCCAGGCCTTTGAGAATGGCGAGGCTCTCTTCCGCCGAGACTTCCAGACCTGTCAGGCGCTTTACTTCCGCGAGCGGGAAATCCACGACCTTGAGCTCATAACCCTTGTAACCAACGACCTTCGCCTCGCCGGCAATGCCGCCGCACAATTCGAGAACCAGTTCGGTGGTACGCTCCAGACCCGGAACCATATATTCCGGATCGACGCCGCGCTCGAAACGATAACGCGCATCGGTGATGATGCCGAGCGAACGGCCGGTCTTGGCAATGTTGATCGGATCCCAGAGAGCGGATTCGATCAGCACGTCGACAGTATTGTCATCGCAGCCGGAATGTTCGCCACCCATGACGCCGCCGATGGATTCGAGACCTTTCTCATCGGCGATGACGACATTGTTCGGGCCGAGCTTATATTCACGCTGGTCGAGCGCGAGGATCGTCTCGCCCTCTTTTGCGCGGCGAACCGTGAGATCGCCCTTGACCTTGGCGGCGTCGAAGACGTGCATCGGCCGGCCCTGATCGAAGGTCATGTAGTTGGTGATGTCGACTAGCGCATTGATGGGACGCAGGCCGATTGCCAGCAGGCGCTGCTGCATCCATTTCGGGCTGGGGCCGTTCTTCACGCCACGAACGACGCGCAGCGAAAAGCCGGGGCAGAGCGCCGCATCGTCCAGCTCAAGCTTCACGTCGACCGGGGTTGCGCCTTCCACCTTGAAGGACGGCGCGGGTCTCGTCTTCAGCTTGCCGAGACCGGAAGCAGCGAGATCGCGGGCAATACCGTAGATCGAGGTGCAGTCCGGGCGGTTCGGGGTCAGGTTGATTTCGATGACCGGATCGTCGAGCCCGGCATAGGCGGCGAAGGAGGTGCCGACCGGCGCATCTTCCGGCAGGTCGATGATGCCGTCGTGATCTTCGGAAATGTTCAGCTCCTTTTCGGAGCACATCATGCCGTGGCTTTCCACGCCGCGTATCTTGCCGACGGCAAGGGTGACGTCGATGCCCGGAACATACACGCCCGGACGCGCGAGCGCACCGACGAGGCCGGCGCGTGCATTCGGCGCGCCGCAGACGATCTGCACCGGCTTGCCGTCGCCGGCGTCGACGGAGAGAACCTTCAGGCGGTCAGCTTCCGGGTGCTTCTCGGCGGAGAGCACCTTGGCGATGACGAAAGGCTTGTAGGCCGCCTTGTCGTCAACGTCCTCGACCTCAAGGCCGATTGCCGTCAGCCGCTCGCAAATCTCATCCAGCGTCGCATCGGTATCGAGATGCTCTTTCAGCCAGGAAAGAGTGAATTTCATGTCTTTGCTCCTTGGCTAACCGGATTAAACGCTCAAACCGCCGAACAGCGTCGGCATGTCGAGCGGGCGGAAGCCGTAGTGGTTCATCCAGCGGACATCGGCGTTGAAGAAATCGCGCAGGTCCGGCATGCCGTATTTCAGCATGGCGATGCGGTCGAGGCCCATGCCCCAGGCAAAGCCCTGATATTCATCCGGGTCCAGCCCGCCGGCTCGCAGCACGTTCGGGTGCACCATGCCGCAGCCGAGGATCTCCATCCAGTCCTTGCCTTCGCCGAACTTGACGATGGGGCCGGAACGGTCGCACTGGATATCCACCTCGAAGCTCGGCTCCGTGAAGGGGAAGAAGGAGGGGCGAAAGCGCATGACGACGCTGTCGACCTCGAAGAAGGTCTTGCAGAATTCTTCCAGAATCCAGCGCAGATTGCCGACATGCGCCTTCTTGTCGATGACAAGGCCTTCGACCTGATGGAACATCGGCGAATGGGTAGCGTCGGAATCCTGGCGATAGGTCTTGCCGGGAATGACGATGCGGATCGGCGGCTTCTGGCTTTCCATGGTGCGGATCTGCACTGGCGAAGTGTGGGTGCGCAGCACCTTGCGCTCGCCCTTTTCATCCGGCTGGAAGAAGAAGGTATCGTGCATCTCGCGGGCCGGATGGCCTTCGGGGAAATTCAGCGCCGTGAAGTTGTAATAGTCGGTTTCGATATCCGGACCTTCGGCGATCGAGAAACCCATATCCGCGAAGATCGCGGTGATTTCATCGACGATCTGGCTGATCGGATGAATGCGGCCGCGCTCGGCCGGAGACTGGCGGACCGGCAGGCTGACATCCACCGTTTCCGCCTTCAGCCGGGCAGTAATGGCAGCGTCCTTCAGCGCATTCTTGCGCTCGCCGATGAGGTCGGTGATTTCGGTCTTGAGCTGGTTGATGGCGGCGCCGCGGGTCTGGCGCTCTTCCGGCGTCATGCTGCCAAGCGTCTTCAGAAGCTCCGAAACCGAGCCCTTCTTGCCAAGCGCGGAAAGGCGCACGGCTTCAATGGCCGGCTCATCGGCAGCCGTGGCGATCTCCGACATCAATTGCGATTTCAAGGTATCAAGTTCAGTCATCTTTTCCTGCCTTGCCGGTCTTTTTAACAGCGGCTTCGGGGTTCACAGCATTCATCAGATAGTCGGTCGCCATGATAAAGCGTCGCAGATCACTACCCATCCGCACGCGCCCGATCAACCGGGCAACCGGTAAAAAACGCCCCAGAATGCCGGTCAGACGGCACAATTCTTCCAGCGCCCGGGGCGGGGCGTTTTCGCGCCAGCGGGCAAAGGCGGCATCGCAGGTTTTCCGCGCATCGCAGGCGCGGGTCGCGACCTGTAAAAACAGCAGCCAGACATCGCGGGCCTGCGCCGTCTCGAGCGGCATGACTTCCTGCGGGCGCTCCTCAAAATCCATGAAACCAACGCGGCCGTCTTCGAGAAAAAAGTCGCGCACATGCGGGCGCCCATGGCAAAGGCCTGCCGCATGCAATTCGCCGAGTGCCTCGGCAGATTTTACCAGCAGGGCATCATGTTCCGCCGGCGCGGCTGTCTTTATCGCGTCCATGCGCTCGATGATGGTGGGGCCAACGTCGCCCAGCACAACTGCGGTCCGGGAAGAATAGATCACGGGCGGAACCGGAAAACCACTGGCCTTGAAGGCCTGCAGCGTGTCGAGTTCGCGACGCATCAGGCCGGCACCGTCGAGCGGCGGCGAAGGGCGCATGAAGGTGTAAGGAAGCAGCTTTGCGAGAAAGGTCTGCAGCTTTATCCACCAGGACGGCGTTTCCGTGCCCTGGCGCTTGATCCATACTGTCAGTTGCGACAGCTCAACCTTCTGGACCCGCCGCTCGCTTTTTAACAAAGCGTGCATGAGAGTGGCAATATCTGCATCATCAAGATGTACTCGAAACCCTTCGGCTGTATCAGCCTGATTTTCATTAACCAGCATTCTCGTCCACCAGGAGATTTTTCAGGGCAGACGCGCTGGATACTCTATTTTTCCTAAATTTCTAAATTAAAAACTACGATACATTCTCGACCAGGCGGTTGCACCAGCCAAACGCAAAACCCGCGCCGGAGAACCGGCGCGGGTTTCAAATGAACAACAGATTGTCCGCGCCGTAATTACTTTACAGCGGTTTCAAACTCGTTGGCCGTACCAGCATCCTTGAGGTACTCAAGCGCCTTCTTCGCTGCTTCGACGAGCGCGCCGAATGCTGCCGGCTCATGGATAGCCATGTCGGACAGAACCTTGCGGTCGACTTCGATGCCAGCCTTGTTCAGGCCGTCGATGAAGCGGCCATAGGTCAGGCCGAATTCGCGAACAGCAGCGTTGATACGCTGGATCCACAGAGCGCGGAAGTTGCGCTTGTTGACCTTGCGGTCGCGGTAAGCGTACTGCTTGGAACGATCCACGGCAGCCTTTGCTGCGCGGATGGTGTTCTTGCGGCGGCCGTAGAAGCCCTTGGCTGCCTTGAGTGTCTTGGTGTGCTTGGCGCGGGAAGTTACGCCACGTTTTACGCGTGCCATGTCATGATCTCCTTAAAGTGTCCAAATGTGCGGAAAAGTCTCAGAGACCGTTCGGCAGGTAGTTCTTGACGACCTTCTTGCCGTCAGCGTCGGCGAGAACCATGGTTCCGCGCGCGTCGCGAATGAACTTGTTGGTACGCTTGATCATGCCGTGGCGCTTGCCGGCGGCGGCTGCAACAACCTTACCGGTTGCGGTGATCTTGAACCGCTTCTTTGCAGCGGACTTCGTCTTCATCTTGGGCATTTTGCTACTCCGTTTTTGTATCGAAACAGGCAGACGAGGCCTATTTCAAGCTATTCAGGAACGGCCTCGGCATGCCCTGCCGGACCGTTCGGACGCGCGCTTATAACCGCAGTCGGCTAAAAGCGCAACGGGGAAAGCAAACTTCCCCTTGCGATGGCGATTCATGCGGCCTTAAAAGGCTGGCGCAAATTATTTCGGGGCGAGAACCATCATCATCTGACGGCCTTCCAGCTTCGGCTCGGCCTCCACCTTGGCAATCGCCTGGGTGTCTTCCTTCACCTGAAGGAGAAGCTTCATGCCGAGTTCCTGGTGGGCCATTTCGCGGCCGCGGAACTTCAGCGTTACCTTCACCTTGTCGCCATCGTCAAAGAAACGGCCCATCGCCTTCATCTTCACGTCATAGTCGTGCGTGTCGATGTTGGGGCGCATCTTGATTTCTTTAACTTCGACGATCTTCTGTTTCTTGCGCGCTTCAGCGGCCTTTTTCTGGGTCGAGTACTTCAGCTTGCCGAGATCGAGGATCTTGCATACCGGCGGTTCAGCGTTCGGCGAAATCTCAACGAGATCGAGACCGGCCTCCTCCGCCAGTTTCAAAGCCTGATCCGTCGGCATGCTACCGAGGTTCTGGCCCTCTTCATCAATAAGCTGAACTCTGGGAACCCGAATTTCCCGGTTGGAGCGCGGCCCCTCCTTGACGGGGGCATCGGCTTTGAAAGGTCTGCGAATGGTCGTATTCTCCTGATCTGTTTCTGGATCACGTCAGCAAAAAACAGCTTGTTTGGTACAAGCGGCGGAAATGTCGTTATTGCCGTGGCGAAGTCAATAGCATATCTGCCCGAAAAGATCACCTGTTGTCACGGTTTTTGCAAATACGCCGCCGTTGTTGCACCAAAATCAGGAGAATTGCATAGACATGACCGAACAAGCCGCTGAATTCCTGCGCGTAGGCCCAGACAACGACACCCGCGACATTGCTTTCCTTCATCGCCCGGCGGCTTCGGGTGAGAATATACCGATGCTGGTATGGCTCGGCGGCTATCGTTCCGACATGACCGGAACCAAGGCGGTTGAACTCGATCGCTTCGCCGCTGAAAACGGTCTTGCCTGCCTGCGGCTCGACTATTCCGGCCATGGCGCCTCCGGCGGCGACTTCAGGAAGGGCACGATTTCCCGCTGGCTGGAAGAGGCGCTTGCCGTGGTGCGCGCAAAGGCGCCGTCGCGCGTCGTTCTCATCGGCTCCTCCATGGGCGGATGGATTGCGCTACGCATGGTCGAGGAGTTGCGCAAGGCGGATAGCGCGCCATCCGTCGCCGGTCTCGTCCTCATTGCGCCAGCGCCGGATTTCACGCAGGAGCTGATAGAGCCCAGCCTTTCGGATGCGGAAAAAACCTCTCTGGCGGAAAAGGGTTATTTCGAGGAACATTCGGAATATAGCCCCGAGCCCAACATCTTCACCCGCGCGCTGATAGAGGACGGGAAGCAGAACCGCGTGCTGCAGGGTATCATCACCACCGGCTGCCCCGTTCACATCCTGCAGGGCATGCGCGACCCGGATGTTCCCTATCAGCATGCACTAAAGCTTATCGAACACCTTCCGTCCGACGACGTCGTGCTGACGCTGATCCGCGACGGCGACCATCGGCTTTCCCGGCCGCAGGATATCGAGCGGATGCTCGCCGCGGTCAAAGCCCTTGCCATATAGGCATTTGCGCAACGCTCTTAACCATATTCGACGAGTCTTGCGCGCCGCCGATTGCTAGCGATTGACTCAAGCCCCCTATCCCTCTTAACTTTTCGTTAAGAATTAAGGGACGGGTTTCATGATGAACGCACCGCTGGCGCGTGCGCTGCTGTTTGCAGTTGCCGCCGGGCTAATGACTGCTGCCTCCGCCACGGCGGAAACCAAGGGAAGCCCTTCCATGGTGACGGGGGGGATTACCTCCCAGCCTATCGGCCATTATGAGTTCTGTCAGAAATATGCCGACGAATGCAATATTCGCAGCAAGGCGACGCCGCCGCCGCGCGTCACGGATTATGGCTGGGATGTCATTCGCGAGGTCAATACGTCCGTCAACACCACCATCGTGGCGATGACCGATCAGGAAATCTACGGCAAGGACGAAGTCTGGGAATATCCGACGACCGCCGGCGACTGCGAAGATTTCGTGCTGCTGAAGCGAAAGAAGCTGGTCGAGCGTGGTTTTTCCGTGGCTGATCTTCTGATCACCGTCGTGCGCAAGCCGGATGGCGAAGGCCATGCCGTGCTGACCCTTCGCACCACCGACGGCGATTATATTCTCGACAATCTCACCGACGACGTGAAGCTGTGGACCGACACCAACTACACCTATCTGAAGCGGCAGGCGTCCTTCAATACGGGCCGCTGGGTCTCCATTGAGGATGGCCGCGACGTGCTGGTCGGCGCATTGCGCTAACGCCTATGCCAGGTTCGAAGGAATTAAGAGCCCGCTATTGCGGGCTCTTTCTTTTTTCACCCATTGCCGATGATAATGCCGGCCGCAAGCACCAGTGAGCCGCCGAGGACCACCTGAAACACCGCGCGCAGGAACGGCGTTTCCATGAAGCGGTTCTGAATGAAGGCGATGGCCCAGAGTTCCACGAAAACGACGACGGCGGCAATCGCGGTCGCCGTCCAGAAATGCGGAATGAGATAGGGCAATGCGTGGCCGAGGCCGCCTATGGCCGTCATGATGCCCGAGGCCAGGCCCCGCTTTACCGGAGAACCGCGGCCAGAAAGCTTGCCATCATCATGGGCGGCTTCGGTGAAGCCCATGGAAATACCCGCACCAACGGAGGCCGAGAGGCCGATAAGGAAGGTCTGCCAGGTATCCTGCGTGGCAAAGGCGGCCGCGAAAATCGGCGCGAGCGTCGAGACGGAGCCATCCATAAGCCCCGCAAGACCCGGCTGAATATAGGTCAGAAGAAATTGCCGTTTTGCGGTTTCCGCCTCTTCGGTCTTGCCGTTTTCATCAAGGTGTTTTTCTTGCAGCATCTGCGCAATGTCTTCGTGACCCCGCTCCGCCTCGGCCAGATCGCCGAGGAGCTTGCGTGTTGAGGCATCGCTGGTACGCTTGACGGCCTCATCGTAGAAGCGGATCGCCTGCGCTTCCATCAATTCGGCCTGGGCGCGGATTTTTTCGAGCGAGAGATTCTTCACCAGCCAGTCCGGGGTGCGCTCATAAAAACCACGGACATGTTCGCGGCGGATCAGCGGGATGGTTTCTCCGAAGCGGCGGCGATGCATATCGATCAGCACGTTTCGATGCTGCTGCTCGACCTCCGCCATATCGTCGAAGACTTTAGCCGATTGCGGATATTGCGCGCGCAGATGATCGGCATAGGAGCGATAGATACGGGAATCGTCCTCTTCGGATGAAATAGCGAGCGCGAGAATCTCCTGTTCGCCGAGGGAGGAAAAGGGACGTTTGGACAGGGAAAAAAGACTGCGAAACATGGCTGAAACCTTTTTAGAATAATTCTAAATACATCCGCATCGCACCGGGATCAAGCCTTCTTAGAATAATTCTAATAAGGCAAAGGGTCGCATTGCGGGCCGCATCGCAGCGGAGTAAATTCGCAAAAAGGAAACACCATGCAGGACGACGTTGCGGCCAGAGCCGCTCACAGCGCGGAAATTCAGGACAGGGCGGAAAAAGCCATGGCGGAGATTGGCGTCGATGCCGGTTTCATCGATTTGCTGGTGGAGACATTCTACGGCCGCGTTCTTGAACATCCCACGCTCGGCCCGGTTTTTGATGCGCGGCTTGCCGGGCGCTGGCCGGAACATATGGCCAGGATGAAACAGTTCTGGGCGGCTGTCGCGTTCAAGAATGGTGGTTATGGCGGCAAGCCGGTGCAGGCGCATCTCGGCGTAAAGGGCATGTCGGCGGAGCTTTTCCCGCAATGGCTTGCGCTTTTTTCCGCCACGCTGGATGACATCGCGCCGAACAGAGAGGCCCATGGCTGGTTCATGGAAACGGCGGAACGCATCGCCAGAAGCCTGACGCTTTCGCTGTTTTATAATCCTGCAATGGACGACCCGGCGTTGATGCGCAGCAAGTGACGCGGAAAGACGTGACAAAGCAACATTCGCCAAGCATCACCGGAGATCACGCAAGTTTCGAACATTCCCTCTTGATGGCTGCGGGGATAAATGATTAACCTGCGGGAGGCGTACCGTGCGGTTCGCCTGCAATATGCAGACATAACGGGGCTTATCGACATGGATCGCAGATCATTTATCCGCAAGGCGGGCGCTCTCGGCGCCGGTGTTACCGCAACGGCGCTTGCCGCTCCGGCCATCGCACAGGAAAACCCCAAGATCACCTGGCGCATGACGTCGTCCTTCACCAAGGGCCTCGACATTCTTTTCGGCGCGGGCCAGATCGTCGCCGACCATGTCAAGGAAGCCTCCGGCGGCAACTTCGTCATTCAGCACTTTGCCGGCGGCGAAATCGTGCCGGCGCTGCAGGCGGCGGATGCGGTGACGGCCGGGACCGTCGAAATGGCGCATACCTGCTCCTATTATTACGTCGGCAAGGACCCGACCTTCGCGCTCGGAACTTCGGTTCCCTTCGGTCTCAATGCACGCCAGACGAATGCCTGGTTCAACCAGGCCGGCGGCAATGAGCTGCTCAACGAATTCCTTGCCCAGCACAATATCTACTCGATCCTGCTCGGCAATACCGGTGCCCAGATGGGCGGCTGGTTCCGCAAGGAAATCAACACCATCGACGACCTGAAGGGTCTGAAGATGCGTATCGCCGGCCTGACCGGTCAGGTGATGCAGAAGGTCGGTGTCACGCCGCAGCAGATCGCCGGCGGCGATGTCTATGCTGCTCTGGAAAAGGGCACGATCGACGCCACCGAATTCGTCGGTCCCTATGACGACCAGAAGCTCGGCTTCTACAAGGTCGCGAAATATTATTACTACCCGGCATGGTGGGAAGGCGGCCCGGCCGTGCATGCCTTCGTGAACCTGCAGAAGTTCAACGAGCTTCCGGAGAACTACAAGCGCATCCTGAAAGACGCCTGCGCCGCCGGCAGCGCCAGCATGCTGGAGCGTTACGACGCCCGCAATCCCAAGGCGCTGAAGGAACTCGTGGCGCAGGGCGCCATCCTGCGCCCCTTCAGCCAGGAAATCCTCGATGTCTGCCACAAGGCGGCACAGGACACCTATGCGGAGATTTCTGCCAAGAACGAAAGCTTCAAGAAAATCTACGAGAGCCAGCAGGCCTTCAAGAAGGACGCCTATCTATGGGCCCAGATCGCCGAATATACCTATGACACCTATATGATGATCCAGCAGCGCAACGGCACGCTCTGATCCCCCATCATTTCCCGACGATCTTCAAACGGTCATCCGGCATCTGCCGGGTGACCGTTTTGTTTGGAGAGACCAGCTTCCACACTTCACGCTCCCGCCAGTCCACCGGGCTCATGCCGGTGACGCGGCGAAATTCGCGATTGAAGTTGGACTTGGTCTGAAAGCCGGAGGACAGCATGATCGCCGTCACCGATTGCTCCGTCTCTTCAAGCAACCGGCAGGCTTCGCGGATGCGCAACTGATTGACATATTGCGAGACATTGACGCCGAGCGAGCGGTTGATCGCGCCTGATATCTGCCGGCTCGGCAGGCCGAGGCGTCTTGCAAGCCGCGACAGGTTGAGATCCT
The DNA here is from genome assembly GCF_041954855.1 of Agrobacterium sp. LR_9. Taxonomy (NCBI): domain Bacteria; kingdom Pseudomonadati; phylum Pseudomonadota; class Alphaproteobacteria; order Hyphomicrobiales; family Rhizobiaceae; genus Agrobacterium; species Agrobacterium sp. LR_9. Next base: position 147,102 of record NZ_JAVAYA010000001.1, on the reverse strand, counting down.
CGTCGCGGTAAAGCGCCTGTGTCTCCATCAGCCGATCAACCCTTGCGACGATATCGCGGTCCTGTTCCGATGGCTCCGCCGATGCTGACAATTCCGCGACAGGTTCTATGCCTGTTTGCGGTCCCTTGCTCTTGCCGGCCAGCGCGGCCATGAGGCCAATCAACAGCAGGCCAAAAAGATTGGCGTTACTGACCAGCGCTGCAACATTCTGCCCATGCGCCCATTCGAAATCGAAAAACACGAGCAGATCGAACAGGGCAGAAACGCAAAGAGCGATTGCAGCGATAATAAGCGCCCGGTGCGCCGAGGTGACGCTGGCAAATTGGGCCTCGTCCAGCCCATCCGGCCCCTTTCTGCCAAGAAGAAGCAGGGCAATGGCGTGGCCGACAAAGATGACGATCAGCGCAAGATCGATCGCCATCGGCCAGATGAATTCCATGATGACGATGAGCAAAGGCGATAGGACGAGGTTCGCGAGCATCGCTATCCTGCTCTCGGCCGCCACTCTCATCAGCCCACGAAAAGCAATGTAGACGAGCGGCGGCAGGCAGGCGGCGAGGACCGGCAAAACATAACGCGCTTCGCTGACGCCATACCCCCAGCGCAGTCCGACAAGGACGGATTGAAGGGCACAAAGCGCGATCAACGTCAGAAAGGCCCGATTGGTTCGCACATCGTCTCCGCCTCGAAAGAACACGATGAACATGACAACCAGCAGAAGCGCCACGACGAAAGGCAGCGGAATGAACAGCACGAATGAATATCCCCGAAACAACGGCTTATATTGCCAATTCATGGACCAGATCGCGTTTCGGGACGACCTTTAACACGATCAAGGACGCAAAACATATGTGGCGGCGCAGATTGAACCCCGTTCTTTCCAACCGCACGAGGTTTTCATGCGCCCTATCGCCACCGTCACGGCCATCCTGTTTTCCGCTCTCGTCAGCCAGCCTGTTCTTGCAGGCGAGGCTGTCGGCGTCAGCGAAACCGCCATCCATTCGCCGGCACGCGGCAAGGACCTTGCCGTCACCATCTGGTATCCCTCCGACGGAAAGGGCACGCAGACGGTTTCCGGCGATGACCGGATTTTTCAGGGCACGCCCGTGTTCAAGGATAGCGCGGTGAAGCCGGGTCGGCTGCCGCTTGTGCTTCTGTCTCACGGCTCGGGTTCACGAGTGTCCGGCATGGCATGGATCGCCGCGAAACTTGCGAGCGAAGGTTTCATTGTGGCCGGAGCCAACCACCCCGGCACCACCAGCGGCGATTCCACACCCGCCGATACACCGAAAATCTGGGAGCGAACGGACGATCTCTCCACGATTGTCACTGTTCTAACGGCAAAGGGCAAATGGTCGAGTGCGATTTACGCGCAAAGGATCGGCGTGCTCGGCTTTTCGCTCGGCGGCAGCGCGGCGATGGAGATTTCGGGCGCGCGCGCCGATCTCGATGCCTATGCGCGCTATTGCGAAGACTATGCCACGATGATGGATTGCCAATGGTTCGCCGGTGCCCGGGGTTATCTCAAGGGCGAGCCGGTCAGCGTGCCGAAGCTCGATCTCAGAACCATCGACAAGGCACGTTTCGAGCAGCAGAACCGCGATCCCCGTATTCGGTCCGCCGTACTGGTCGATCCCGGTCTGGCGCTCGCCTTTCGGCCTGACAGCCTGAAGCAGATCGATATTCCGCTCACCTTCATCAATCTCGGCAGTAAGGGCAAAATTCCACCCGCCGTGCTTGCAGATAAACTCGCGAACGAAGTGCCCGGCGCGACCTATCAGCAAGTGGACGAGGCCAATCATTTCAGCTTCCTGCCGTTGTGCAAACCGGATGCCGACGCCTTTCTCAAATCCGTCGGCGAGCGCGATCCCATCTGCGAACCGGCCGGACCGCGGGACCGCGCGGATATTCACGCACAATTGGAGACGATTATCGCTGCCGCCTTCAACCGTACACTGAAGCCGGGTCAGTAAGGCGGCAGACTGAAAGGCCTAGCCGATCCGCTTATAGAAAAGGGTCGTGCCGCAAAAGCGTCCATCAGGAAACAGGGCGTAATCGGGGATGACGCCGACCCGCTCCCAGCCGAGGCGAGGATAGATCGCCTCGGCATCGCTGCCCGTGGCCGTATCCAGCACCAGCAGGGTACGACCACGTTTTGCCGCCTCCTCCTCCACTTTTTGCATGAGCTTGCGGGCAAGTCCGAGGCCTCGCGCGGACGGATGCACCAGAAGCTTCATCAAATCGCCGCGATGCGGCTGGTTGGGTTTGGAGGCAAGGCCGACCTGCACGGTGCCCATCACCTTGCCATCCACTTCCGCCACCACATGAATGGTCGCCCCCTCGCCCACTGTTTCCGCTGCGGATCGCCAGAAAGGTTCGGCATCCTGTGGAGAAAAGGGCAACATGAAGCCGACGGACGCGCCGCCGTTCACGCAGGCAGCCAGAACCTCACAGAGTTCGGGCAAGACATCGATGGTCTCTTCCCGGTTCAACACGCGGATGGTGGTCATAAAAACTCCTGTCGGGGAAATCAGCGCTGTCTTTGGTCCAGCACGACGGCATAACGGGCAGGTTTTTCGGAGGGGTTGTGGAAAACATGCCCCTCGCCAACCGGCATGAAAAGGCAATCTCCGGGTTCCAGCCGGTGAACGTCTCCGCCGCTCGTCATTTCCAGTACACCTTCGAAAAGCCAGACATATTGCGTCATCCCCCGGCTCGCCGCATGCGGAGGGAAGCCGACGCGCGCGCCGGGCGGAAATTCGACTTCGACGATATCGACATCGGATCCCACACGCGGCGGAGAGATGGCGCGGCGCACATAACCGGTCTCCGGATCTTTCCAGAGCTGCTGATCACGCTTTTTCATAAGCGGGGACACAGCCTCTTCGTTTTCAGCGAAGAAACCGGAAAGCGACAGGCCAAGGGCTGCGCAGATGCGGGCCAGCAGCGAGGCCGTGGGGCTCGCCTCTCCACGCTCGATCCGGGAAATCATGGCGCGGCTGACGCCGGATTCGGCGGCGAGCCTGTCCAGCGTCAGGCCGTTTTCAGCCCGCAATGTTTTGATCCGCTCGCCGATGGAGCGCTCAAGAATATGATCTTCGTTTTCCATCATATGAGAATTGCACTCTCATATGATGGTGTCAATATCCATGATAATGGAAATTATCACCGTCTTTGCCGCCAGTTGCTTTGCGGCAAAAGAACGTGTCAGGCGCCGACTTGGGCAATCCAGTCGTTCAGATTATAGTAGTTCGTTACTCGGCTAACTTTTCCGTCCTTCAGGTCGAAAAAGGCACCGGCCGGCAGTACGTATTTCTGGCCATTCGCCTCGGGCAATCCCTCGTCGGTCTTGAGATATTCGCCGTTGACGATGAATTCTGCGGAAGCACGCTTGCCATCTTCGCTCGCCATGATGACCATGTCGGTGAGATTTTCCTTATAGCAGCGGTTCATATGGTCCATGAAGGAAGCGAAGGCGGCCTTGCCGGTCTGGCGCTCGCCCTGATTGATGTCGTGCACCACCTCATCGTGAAGAAGCGCCAGAAAAGCATCCATGTCCTGACGGTTGAAGGCTTCGTAGTAGGCGCGGATGGTCTCGGCAGCGGTCATCGTCTTCTCCGTTCAATGCTTGCGCGGGTTTTCCATGACGGTATAACCATTGCAACCGAAAGTGAAAATGCCCATGACCGTCGAAATCAAGTCTCTTTCCGGCATTGACGCCACACCCTATTTCGATGACCTCGCGCGCCTGCGGATCGAGGTGTTTCGCGCCTTTCCCTATCTCTATGACGGCTCGCTGGACTATGAGCGCAAATATCTCGCGACCTATGCCGATACGGACGGCGCGGTCTTCGTGCTGGCGCTTGATGACGGCAAAGTGGTCGGCATGTCGACCGGCATGCCGATGGCGGCAGAGACCGAGGAGGTAAAGGAGCCCTTCGTCAAAGCAGGTTACGATCCGGACCGGATATTCTACTTCGGTGAAAGCGTACTTCTGCCCGACTATCGCGGCCACGGCATTGGCGTGCGCTTCTTCGAAGAACGGGAGGCGCATGCAAAGCGGCTCGGTTTCGACAGGTGCACTTTCTGTGCTGTGGAGCGACCCGCAGACCATCCACGACGCCCGGCGGACTACGTGCCGTTGAACGCTTTCTGGGAAAAGCGCGGTTATAGCCATCACCCGGAACTGCGCACCAGCTTCACATGGCAGGACCTCGACGAAAGCGTTGAAAGCCCGAAGCCGCTGTCCTTCTGGATGAAGACCATTTTTGCCGGAGACGGAGACAAATGACACGCCTTGCCGCCAGCCAATATGCCATCGAGCTGATCGAGACATGGGAGGCTTATGCCGCGCATCTCTCCGCCATCGTTCGCGAAGCGAAGGAAAAAGGCGCTGAGTTGCTGCTTTTGCCGGAATATTCGGCAATGACGCTGACCGGGCAATTGCCGCCCGCCGCGCGCTCCGATCTGCATCGTTCCATCGAAGAGATACAGCCGTTGATCCCGTCCTGGGTGGAGCTTTGCGAGGAGCTGGCGCGGCAACATCAAATCCTCTTCCAGCCGGGCAGCGCGCCGGTGAAGGACCCGGACGGCAAGTTCCGCAACCGCGCATGGCTGTTCGGCCCGGATGGGCTGATCGGTTATCAGGACAAGCAGATCATGACCCGCTTCGAGCGGGAGCAATGGAACATTCATGCCGGCGTCGAGGGCCTGAAAGCCTTCGAGACGCCGATAGGCAGGCTGGGCATCCTCATCTGTTACGACAACGAGTTCCCGATGCTGGGCCGCAGACTGGCGGAACTGGATGTGGAACTGGTGCTCGCGCCGAGTTGCACCGATACGCTGGCGGGTGCTTACCGGGTGCGCATCGGCGCGCAGGCCAGGGCATTGGAAAACCAATATGCCATCCTCTCCTCCCCCACCGCGGGCGAGGCCCCTTGGTCTCCTGCGGTTGATGAAAATCGCGGCCGCGCCGCCCTTTACGTGCCTTCGGACTATGGCATGCCGGCATCCGGCGTCATTGCGGAAAGCGAAAGCGATGCGGTGACACAGAGCACGCTTCTGATCGCCGATATCGATCTTGCCGCCGTCGCAAGGCTCCGCACCGAAGGACAGGTGGCCACCCGGCGCGACTGGCCGGAGCAATTTGCGATCTGAAAAGCCCATTTTAAAAGGCTTTTAACCAAATTCCCGCTTTGCGGTGTGACAAGCCCCTGCTATAGCGCGGGACATGAGCACAAATTCGACCCGCACGCCCCTGGACCATATCCGCAACTTCTCGATCGTTGCCCACATCGATCATGGCAAATCGACGCTGGCCGACCGGTTGATCCAGTCGACAGGCGGCCTTGCCGAACGCGACATGTCGGAACAGGTTCTCGATTCGATGGATATCGAGCGCGAACGCGGCATCACCATCAAGGCCCAGACCGTGCGCCTGCACTACAAGGCGAATAACGGCGAGACCTATGTGCTGAACCTCATCGACACGCCCGGCCACGTCGACTTCGCTTACGAAGTGTCCCGCTCGCTTTCGGCCTGTGAAGGTTCGCTGCTGGTGGTCGACGCATCGCAGGGCGTGGAAGCCCAGACGCTCGCCAACGTTTATCAGGCCATCGACAACAATCACGAACTGGTGACGGTGCTCAACAAGATCGACCTGCCGGCGGCCGAACCCGACCGCATCAAGGAGCAGATCGAAGAGGTGATCGGCATCGACGCCTCCGACGCCGTGATGATTTCCGCCAAGACCGGTCTTGGCATTCCGGATGTTCTGGAAGCCATCGTCCACCGTCTGCCGCCGCCGAAGAGCGAAGTCGGCGAAAACGGACCGCTGAAAGCGCTGCTGGTCGATAGCTGGTATGACACCTATCTCGGCGTCATGGTTCTGGTGCGCGTCATCGATGGGGTGCTGAGCAAGGGCCAGCAGATCCGCATGATGGGTTCGGGCGCGAAATACGGCATCGAGCGCGTCGGCGTGCTGACCCCGAAGATGGTCAATGTCGACAGCCTCGGCCCCGGCGAGATCGGCTTCATCACCGCCTCGATCAAGGAAGTCGCCGATACCCGTGTTGGCGATACCATCACCGACGACAAGCGCCCGACGGCGCAGGCCCTGCCCGGCTTCAAGCCTGCGCAGCCCGTGGTGTTCTGCGGCCTCTTCCCGGTCGATGCGGCCGACTTTGAAGATTTGCGCGCGGCGGTGGGCAAGCTTCGTCTCAACGACGCCTCCTTCTCCTTCGAAATGGAATCCTCCGCCGCCCTCGGCTTCGGTTTCCGCTGCGGCTTCCTCGGCCTGCTGCATCTCGAAATCATTCAGGAACGCCTTGAGCGCGAGTTCAATCTCGATCTCGTCGCCACCGCGCCTTCGGTCGTCTATGAAATGACGCTGACCGATGGCACGGAGAAGGAACTTCACAACCCGGCCGACATGCCCGACGTTGTGAAGATCAAGGAAATCCGCGAGCCCTGGATCAAGGCGACGATCATGACGCCGGACGAATATCTCGGCGGCATCCTGAAACTCTGTCAGGACCGGCGCGGCCTGCAGACGGAGCTGACCTACGTCGGCAACCGTGCGATGATCACCTATGAACTGCCGCTCAACGAAGTGGTGTTCGATTTCTACGACCGGCTGAAATCCATCTCCAAGGGTTACGCCTCGTTCGATTACAACATCATCGACTATCGCGAAGGCGATCTCGTCAAGATGTCGATCCTTGTCAATGGCGATCCGGTGGATGCGCTCTCCATGCTGGTGCACCGCTCGGCGGCCGATCGGCGCGGGCGCGGCATGTGCGAAAAGCTGAAGGAACTCATTCCGCCGCACATGTTCCAGATTCCGATCCAGGCGGCCATCGGCGGCAAGGTCATCGCCCGCGAAACCGTACGCGCGCTGCGCAAGGACGTGACGGCGAAGTGCTACGGCGGCGACGCGACGCGCAAACGCAAGCTTCTGGACAAGCAGAAGGAAGGCAAGAAGCGCATGCGCCAGTTCGGCAAGGTGGAAATTCCTCAGGAAGCCTTCATCGCTGCGCTAAAGATGAACGACGAATAAGCGGCAAAATCATATTGCCATCGCTATGGAAGGGAGGCCCACAGCCTCCCTTTTGCGTTTAGGCTTCTATCACGCGTGCAGCTTTGCGCCCTTGGTGATCTTGTCGACGATCTTCCTGTCGGCCCTCAGCGCCATGCCGACCACCTTGGCATTCTCCGGCGAAAACTCCGAAAATACCTGGCGATTGGCGACATCGTGCCCGGTGGCGAACATTTCCTCGATATAAAGCGAAGTCGTGACGTCGCGCTCGAGGGATCGCTGATGGATTTTGCGCAGCGCCTCCTGATCCGTGGCCATGACGACAATCGGCTGGATGGACAGGGGATTATAGACGTTGCCTGCCCCGTCGCGGTATGGTTCTCCAATGATCTCCTTGGTCTGGGCGACGATCCCGGACATGAGAAATGCGGTAACGTTCAGTTTTTGCCACACGGCAAGGTCATCGCGAAGGATGACGGCGATCTTGGTATCAAACATGCGAACTCAATCTGGCTGTGGTTACGAAAGAGAAGCGATCCTAGCGCCTCGGGGCGTCGGCGATCTTGAACGTTCGTGCAAATTCGAAGGGATCGTGCAGGCACCCTCCAGCGAAGGCATAGAACGCATCGAAGCGCGCTTTCATGGCAACGCCTATGCGCCGCACCGTCATGATACCTATGCGCTGGGTGTCACGCTTTCCGGCGTCCAGACATTTTCCTATCGGGGGAAATCGCATTTCAGCACGCCCGGAAGGGTAATCGTGCTGCATCCGGACGAAGTTCACGATGGCGGCGCAGGCACCGATGAAGGCCTGCGCTACCGTATGCTTTATCTTCCGCCCGAAAAAACGACTGAGGCGGGATATAACGCGCTGCCCTTCGCCCAGAATCCCGTCATCGAGGATGAGGAATTCCGGCAATGCCTCATCGAGGCGCTTGGCAATCTGGAAGGCAAGCCGGACAATCTGCTTCTCACCGACTGGCAGTCGAGACTGGCGGATTTGCTATGGAAACATTCAAACGGAAGCGCCAGAACCATCAAACGGATCGACCGGATCGCCGTTTTACGGTGCCGGGACTATCTGCTGGAGAATAGCGCCGACACCGTCGGTTCCGAAGAGCTGGAGCGGATAAGCGGGCTCGACCGCTTCACGCTCTTTCGGCACTTTCGCTTCCTGTTCGGCACCAGCCCGCACCGTTATCTCATCATGCGCCGGCTGCAAAAATGCAAAGAGATGATGCGTGCGGGTGCGGGCCTTGCGGAAACGGCATTTGCCTGCGGTTTTGCGGATCAGGCGCATTTTACCCGACATTTCAAAAATGCCTTCGGCATGCCGCCGGGCCGCTGGCTCAATCTTGTTTCGCATTGATCATTCCGGAAACAGGATTGACCGGTGCGCCGCAGCACCCGCCATGGCGCCGTCTCCCACCGAAAGGGCGACTGAGCCGGCAGGCCTTGCCACATCACCGCAGGCGAAGATACCGCGGGCGGTGGTCTGTTTCATGGGATCTGTCACGATGGTCGATCCCATCGGCCCCTCCTCCACGGCGCAGCCAAGTTTTTCCAGCCAGTTCGAGGCGATACGCAATTTCGGCTGGGTGAAAAGGCCAGCCAATGGGATGCTGCGTCCATCCACCAGAACGACATCCGCATGCCCCGTAATTTCCCGGATGCGGGTTGTTTCCACCCGCACGCCCCGGTCCGACAACAATGCTTGCTGATCCCCATCCGGTTCGAATACGCCATTGGTGAAAAAGGTCGTCTCGCCCCAGTCGGGCAGCATCAATGCGTGGTGAATGGCCAGAGGTGAAGCGGTGATGACACCGATCTTTTCCTGATTGAGCTCGTAACCATGGCAATAGGGGCAATGGAAGACCGAAGAGCCCCAACGCTCTTTCAGCCCGGCAATAGCAGGCAATTCATCGGTGACGCCCATGGCGAGGATCAGCCGGTCCGCTGTCTCACGGCGGCTGCCGTCGATCTCGACTACAAAATCGTCGAAGGAGCCTTCGGCATCAGTCACCCTGCCCTCAGCCCAATCTATGGTCGGGTAACGTTCGATCTGGCGGCGCGCCTCGGCGATAATTTCACCCGGCGCCTTTCCATCCTGGCCGAGAAAACCGTGGGAATGGCTGGCGAAACGGTTTCTCCGTTCCCCAGCGTCCACCACCAGAATGTTTTTTCTGGCGCGTCCCAGCTGCAGGGCGGCTGAGAGGCCGGCATAGCTGCCGCCGATAATGATGACGTCGAATTTCATGATGCACCCATCGTTTCAGGAAAGAGGCGGAAGTGCCCGTTCGTTTCACGATACTTATATTGTTACGTGATTTTCGGAGTCAATAGTCACGCAACTTATATTGTTACGTCACCTCGAAAGTGATAGCGTCGGTGTAAATAGACGGGTTTGGACGATGAGACACGACACGCGCCTTTCACGGGTGCTGCATATTCTGATCCATATGGAAAATCATAAGGGTGCGGCGACATCCGAGAGCATCGCGGCGATGCTTCAGACCAATCCGGTGGTGGTGCGCAGGACGATGGCCGGCTTGCGCGAGCATGGTTATGTCTCGTCGGAAAAGGGCCATGGCGGCGGGTGGGTGCTGGCGCGGCCGCTCAGCGAAATCACGCTGCTCGACATTTACCGGGCGCTTGGCGCACCGGAACTGTTCTCAATCGGGCTGGCGGGCGACAACCCGAATTGCGTTATTGAACAGGCCGTCAATGCAGTACTTTTCGACGCCATGAAAGAGGCGGAAAACATTCTGCTATCCCGTTTCGGGAGCATTGCCCTTTCGCAACTGGCACAGGAATCCATCAGCCGTTGGTCCAGGGTTTCCAACCACCCTTCCGCGATGGAGCAGCTTTAGGGCGCGGAAAAGGGCCGCAAAGAAAAACCGCCTGCCCGGAGGCAGGCGGTTTTATCATATCAGTAGGCCCGTTACGGCTGGGTCTGCGTGCCGCCCGTATTCGGGCTTGCCGGTGCGGTGTTGTTCGCAGGCGGTGTTGCCGGAGCGGTCGGAGCCATGGGCGCCGGTGCCTGATCCGTTGCCGCAGGCGGCGTGGTGGAGGATGTCGTGGCCGGATCGGTGGTCGGGCCGCTCATCTGCGACCAGGCGAAAACGCCCACCAATACGACGACGATGATCGCCAACCACGGCACCCAGGACGACGACGTGCGGGCACGCGGTTCATTGCTGATATTCACTTCCGGACGAAGATCGCGGTCCGGACGCGGGTTGTTGGGATCGAATGTCATGGTGTTTCCTCCTCTTCATTCTGCGGAGAAAACGACGTTCACGGGATTTTGTTCCGATTCCTTCCAGAACGCTTACAACCGACGAGGTTCGGGTGTTTTCTGAAGCGCCTCCGCCAGCACCGTCATGACCTGCGGACCTGCCATTTGCGAGACATTGAAACGCATGAAACCGGAGGCGTTCTGCGAGGAACTGAACACATTGCCGGGGGCCAGCACCACCTGCCGCGAAAGCGCGCGGCGCGCCACATCGGCGGCATCAACCCCGTCCGGCAGACGGCACCATAAAAACATGCCCGCCTGCGGTTCGATCCACGGCACACATCCGACCGACCTCAGACGCGCCGCCACCTCCGGCATCGTTGCCGCAAGACGTTGCCTCAGCGCCTCGACATGCTTGCGGTAACTGCCATCAGTCAAAAGCGACAGGATCAGCGCCGCCGAAAAATGCGTTCCGCCAAAAGTGGTGGCGATCTTGAGATCTGTCAGGGCTTCCACCCATGCGACGGGCGCTGCAATGAAACCGCACCGCACGGAGGCCGACAGTGTTTTTGAAAAACTGCCTATCTGGACGACGCGGTTAAGACCGTCGAAGGCCGCCAGCCGGGACGCGGCCTGGGTTTCGAAATCGGCAAAAATATCATCCTCGATGATGGTCAGCCCCACCTGTTCGGCGAGCATCAGCAGGCGATGGGCGGAAACGGCGGAAAGCCTTGCACCTGTCGGATTATGGATTGCGGAATTGGTAATATAAAGCCGGGGCTGATGGTCTTTCAGCGCCTGCTCGAAGAGTGCCAGATCCGGTCCGGTCGGCGTATAGGGAACACCGACGATCTTCACCCGATGCGCCCGCAAGAGGGCGTGGAAATTGAAATAACAGGGATCATCGACAACAACCGTATCCCCCGGTTGCAGCAGGAAACGGCACAGAAGATCGATCGCCTGCGTGCCTGAATCGGTGAGCATGATCTGGCTGGCGCCCGCCTGCACCCCGTGTTCGGCCAGCCGGCGCGACAGAAGCTGGCGCAGCGGCAACAGCCCCATCGGACTGCCATAATCCGTCAGCAGGGCGGCGTCGGCGCGGGCAAGCCCGCGCATCGCCCGCCTCAACGCTTCCTGCGGCATCCACGATGCGGGAAGCCAGCCGCAGCCGGGTTTGGCGAGAACGGAACCCTCATCCAGCGCCTGCCGCGAGACCCACAAGGGATCCACCGCCCTATCGAGCTGCGGCTCGATATCGGCAAGCGACAGGGGCGCAAGCGGGCCCGAAACGAAAAAACCGGAGCCGGGGCGCGAGCTTATCGTACCATCCGCCACGAGCCGGTCGTAGGCCTCGACAACGGTGGAGGTGGAAACCTGCATGGTCTTCGCCAGTGCCCTGACCGACGGCAGGCGCGCGCCAGGCACCAGGCTGCGCGAGGCGATGCGTTGCCGCACACTTGCCATCACCTTCTCTATGCGCGTGCCCGCAGCGACTTGTCCGTCCACACTTTCCTCCAACTGTACCGCTTATGATACCATAACAGTTTGTTGAAATTGTATATGATTGTCGCTGTTCCTGCCAGCCATTCCGGATCAAGAAAGGCAAAACGCAGGAGTTGACAATGGACAAGACGACGAGCGGCTGGCTGAGCGGTCTGACAGGCGTGGTGATATTCAGCGGTTCGCTGCCCGCGACACGCATTGCGGTAACGGGTTTCGATCCGGTGTTCCTGACCGTCGCCCGCGCCAGCATTGCCGGCGCGCTGGCGCTGGCGCTGCTGTTTCTGTTCAGGCAAAAGCGCCCGGCGCGCGATGACCTGACATCGCTTTTCATCGTCTCGCTCGGTGTCGTGGTGGGCTTCCCGTTACTGACCGCACTCGCCCTGCGGCATGTCACCTCGGCGCATTCCATCGTTTTCGTGGGGCTCTTGCCGCTCGCAACAGCAATCTTCGCCGTGCTGCGCGGCGGAGAACGCCCACGCCCCGTCTTCTGGCTCTTTTCCTGTCTTGGAAGCGCGCTTGTTGCGGGGTTTTCGCTGTCGAATTCGTTTGCCGCCGGGATCGAGGCCTCGCTTGCCGGCGATCTTCTGATGCTCGGCGCAATCATCGTCTGCGGGCTCGGTTATGCGGAGGGTGCTGCCCTTTCCCGCAAGCTGGGCGGCTGGCAGGTCATTTCCTGGGCGCTGGTTCTTTCCCTGCCGGTAATACTGCCGCTTGCTTTCTTCACCGGGCCGGAAACACTCGCCGGCATCAATCTGCAGGCCTGGGCCGGCCTTACCTATGTTTCCCTGTTCAGCATGCTGATCGGCTTCATCTTCTGGTATCGCGGGCTGGCGCTTGGCGGCATCGCAGCCGTCGGCCAACTGCAATTGCTTCAGCCCTTTTTCGGGCTGGCACTTGCCGCGACCCTGCTGCATGAGGAAGTGAGCCCGGCCATGATCGCCGTTACGCTTGTGGTGGTGCTCTGTGTTGCAGGCGCACGAAAATTCGCGCGTTGACGGCTGCCATCCTCAGCTCGAACGGCGGTCCACCCAGCGATGCCATGCATCCTCACTGCCGTTGAAGACATTGAGATCGATGCGGCCATCGACGCCGTGCGACAGGCCGGAACCGGAATATTGCCAGAACAGCCACTTGCGGCCGGGATAAACCACCGATGGATGCTGGGCGACGGCGCGCAGCCAGAAGGGATAATCCTGGAATTCGCCCTGGAGGTTGTCCTTGTAAAAATCGGGCGCCGTATAAATGATCGGCCGCTGGCCGTAATGGCGCTCAAGCTTGTCCATGAAGACGCGCATCTTTTCCAGAACGCGTTCACGGGAATGGCGCATCTTGCAGCTCGATTCGCCGTTATATTCCACGTCGATGACCGGCGGCAGGGCGTCCGGGTCGCGCGGTACATTGCGAATGAACCAGTCCGCCTGTTCGCTGGCGTTGCGGCACCAGTAGAAGAAGTGGTAAGCGCCGCGGCGAATGCCCGCCTCCTTCGCGCGCTGCCAGTTGGTGCGGAACATCGGATCGAGATGGTCGCCGCCATCCGTCGCCTTGATGAAGGCGAAATTGGCGCCGCGTGTGCGCAGCTGCGGCCAGTTTATATTGGCCTGCCAGCGGGATACATCCACCCCGTGGACCTGGAAATGACGCGGCTGGACCTTGCCGAAATTGATCGGCTTGGCATCGCTGAAGCTGGAGCGGAAAATGCGCGAGCGGATTTGCGCACCGGCGCTCGCCGCCGGGGCCGCAGCCATGGCCAACTGGACCGGGCGCTCCATCTGGTTGATCGTGGGGCGCTCCGCCGGCCGCACCATTCCCGCCGCCTGTGACGGAACCGGCAAACGGATTTCAGGCGCATTCTGCGTTAACGACGCCCTGGGGGTGACAGCGGAAAAGGCCTTGGGTTCGTCAGGCACCGGCCCGCCCCATGCCAGAACTTCCTGCCGTGGCTGTGCTGAAATGGGCTGGGTACCGACACTTGCCTGCGGCACCGGCGCGGATGGCGTGACCGAACTCGTCGTTTCCTTCGAGGGCAAACCGGCCACCAGGCTTTCCGGCCCGGAACTGGACGTGCAGCCTCCAAGCAGGAAGCAACCGAAGAAAAGTGCTGGCACAGCCGATGAACGCATGAGAACCCGTACGCAAAACAAATCGGGGGCACTCTGATGCCGCCCGGAGACCTCGAAATACAAATGCTAACGGAAGATTATCAAAAAAGACTGAATCTTATCTTTACGTCGGCACACGCCGATGCGCCCGTCATTTCTGGCAGGCGAAACGGTTCGAGTTCTCGCGTCGTGGCGCGGCTCAGGCCGTCATGGCGGTCAGATCGACAGTGTCGGCGCCGGGGGAGTTTCTCTTGATCGATTCGATCGCATGGATGGCCGACGCCTTCGCCTTGTACCCTTCCGACGAGAACATTGTCTCCCCGTTGGATGCCTTGAAGCGGAAACGATATTCGCCGGCCTTGTCCTGATAGATTTCGAATTTGTACATAATCTTTGCGCCTCCTTTCGCGCGGTAGTCCATCAGCCGCAACTCTGTTCGGCCTCGGTCACTTTCGCAACGGAAAATCGCCGATCTGAATGAGCCGCACCCAGGCTCGAGCGATCTCCAGCCCGGCTGCATCGGCCATTTCTGCGCGCAAGCCACGGTGGTCACGATAATTCTCCAGCCAGCCCGGCGACATTCTTTCGACGGAAGCAGGAAACGCCTGGCACCAGCCATCAACCACGGCGGTCGAGGCCTCGAAATGGAATTGCGTGCCATAGACCGCCCGGCCGATGCGAAAGGCCTGATTTCGTGTCGCGCCATTGGTCGCAAGCCGCGTGGCGTCCGGCGGAAGCGTAAATGTATCGCAATGCCACTGAAAAATAGGAAAGGTCTTTTCCAACCCGGCCAATAGCGGATCGGACACGCCCTCTTCCGTCAGGGAGACATCCTGCCAGCCGAATTCCGGCGGTCCCGAGAGAATATTCTCTCCGCCATAGGCGCGCGCCAGCAACTGGCTGCCGAGGCACACACCCATGACCGCTTTACCAGCATCGCCAAAGGCTTTCATGAGAAGGGCGAGATCAGCCAGATAGGGATAAAGCGCATCGTCAAGCGCGTTTTGTTCGCCGCCCAGAACGACAAGCGCATCATGGTCGGCGGCATCCGTTGGGAGAGGCTCACCCGCATAGGCGCGGATCACATGGATTTCCGCCGCCGCTTCTTCCAGCGCTACGCCGAGTTGCCCATGCGGCGTACCCGCCATGTTTTCTATGATTGCGACGCGCATAAGACCTCGTGGAGACGACAATGGATTCAACCGGCCAAGAGTGCCGATCGAATCCAGCTTCACCACGAGAAAAATCGATTTTCAAGAGCCGCGGCGTCGTCAGTGCGACGACAGGCGGATGACCTGACCTATGCGCCTTAGAATTCACGCGCCAGCTTGGCGTCTGCGGAATGCAGGTTGCCGCCACGAACGGCAAAGAACAGGAAAATCGCGGCCCAAAGGATCGATTTTTCCGCGCCGCCCAGACCTTCCGCCTTTACGATGCCGTGAAAATAAACCGTTACCAGAAGAACGATCATGGCCGCGAAAGATGCCGGCCGTGTGAACAGGCCGATGGCGACCAGAATGCCGCCGAAAAATTCCGTGGCGGCAAGCAGCGGCGACCAGAAGGCGCCGGGATAAAAACCGAGGCTCTCCACCATGCCGACTGCGCCGAAAGGATTGACGATCTTGCCGAAACCATGGGTGACAAGAAGAAGCCCGGCCGTGACGCGCAGGATCGTCTCCGCCAGATCATGTGTCGCATTATAAAGCGGTGCGACCGCCGGAACGAAAAGACGCTGACGATTATTCTCGAACTGGGCCATAGGATCTCCACGTTTCAGCCTTCGACAGCTTCTCTGTTCGCAAAGCCGCATGATAAGAACAAGCGTACGCCCGGTAAAAACATGAGTATTATAGTTGACATTATCGTGAACATTATTGCCGCTGCGCGGTGAAGGAGACCTGAGGATGACCGAGACAAAACCCCGCATAACCATCCGCTATTGCACGCAATGCAACTGGCTGCTCCGGGCAGGCTGGATGGCGCAGGAAATCCTTCAGACCTTCGCTTCCGATGTCGGCGAAGTCAGCCTCGTTCCCTCAACCGGCGGCCTGTTCGAGATCACCGTCGACGGCACGACCATATGGGAACGCAAACGCGATGGCGGTTTTCCCGGCCCAAAAGAACTCAAACAGAGAATCCGTGACATCATCGACCCGGAGCGCGGCCTCGGTCATGTGGACAGAACGAAGCATGAAGGGCTCGACACCTGACCCGGCCACATGTTTCAACAGCCCCAACCAAGTTTTTTCCCTTTAAAATCAATGATCGTCATAAAAGTTCAAAAAGTCTGTTGACACCGGGCGGCTGCCCTCGTACATCGCTCTCCGTCGCCCAGATGGCGGAATTGGTAGACGCGCCAGCTTCAGGTGCTGGTACTCGCAAGGGTGTGGAGGTTCGAGTCCTCTTCTGGGCACCATTCCATTTTTGATCTTAGCCAGATCAAGAACTTAGCCGAAAAACAGCAACATATCGCCGACCGGTGAACGCCGGAAAGCGTGTTGCTTTTTCGCCTTTTCCACTTACAGAAAAGCTACGAGCAGGCCGCTTCCGTTTTTGTCGGAAGGCCTGTTGTCCTGTCTGAAATATGATCGACCTTGCCTGTTATGGCTGAGCGTCTTTATCGCCACTATTTTGCGAATGCTGTTCGCAATTCGGCGTACAGGACAGAACGGTCCGCTCCGTTTGGCGGAAAACACGCACCGTATTGCCCTCGTCGATGGAGACGAGAATGCGTTCATCCACGATTGGATTACCATCGGCATCCAGAAGCACGAGATTGGTCGTGCCGAAACTGCGACCCGTCAGAACAATCGTGGTGGCATCGGCAACGGTAGCATCGGCGACTTTGGAGTTGCCGACGATAACCTTGCTGACGGCGCGGTCGAGACGAAGGACACGGGCGTGATTCATCGAAACGCGCAAAATGTCATCCTCAGCAAAGGCGGGCTGCAGCGAACCCGATAGAAAGACGGACAAGCCGACCACAATTTTCGCCAGTTTTCCGGATGACACGCGTTTGGCCCTTGCTCACTACCCGCACTTTGTTGCTCCACAGAATGCGCGGTTTTAGTGAATGAAGCGTTAAATGGCGGAAATCCGGAACGAGGATGGTAACCATTCGTAATGTATTGATATTTTCATGTCTCTTCGCCCCGCGTCAAAATTGAACAGCTTCGCCTCTTTCAACCGAAACTTAGCCGGACGAGAGAAATGGCCAGCGTCTGAATATATTTGTTTATCAGCAAATATAAAAATGCAGACAATACTTTTTGTTTTTATTTACCAAGAGAAACTCATCCTGCCGTTTACTTTGAGTTAATCGTTTTTTTTAAGCGCTTGGAAATCGCCCCGCTGTAGTTTGAACCCAACCGAACAACGGAGAACAGTTGTCGGCGTGCTGAACCAACACAAGTTAGGAGAGACCCTATGACCAAGATTTTCGCTCGTTTCCTCAAGGATGAATCCGGTGCTACTGCAATCGAATACGGCCTGATTGCTGCGCTCATTTCTGTCGCCATCATCGGCGGCGCCACCACTCTGGGCACAAAGCTCAGCACCCAGTTCACGAACCTGGGTAGCTACATGAACGTGAAGAAAAACGAGTAATTTAGTTGATACTGAATTTGATTGTGTTGCGCCGGCCATCGTCGGCGCAACACAATCCGTAACCATAGGTAGATTTAAAAATTATGACAGTTGCGGCGATATTCCTTATACTTCCATTATGTCTCAGCTTCGCCGCGCTGAACGACCTCTTTACCATGACGATTCCCAACAGGATACCGCTCATCCTGTTATTTTCCTTTATAATCGTCGCGCCCGTTTCAGGCATGGACTGGCAAACTTTTGCCCTTAGTTTTGCCGCTGGCACTGCAGTTTTTGCCGCCTGTTTTGCGCTCTTTGCCGCCAATGTCATGGGCGGGGGAGATGCGAAACTCTTGACCGCCGCAGCGATCTGGTATGGCTTCAACATCTCCGTCATCGAGTTTCTACTTGCGGTGACATTTATCGGCGGTGCTTTGACGGTCGGCATCCTTCTTTTGCGAACACGCTCAAGAGAAATCATGGCGGCCGGCATTCCGGTGCCAGATTCCCTGCTGGTGGCAAAAAAAATCCCTTACGGTATCGGCATAGCGGTAGCTGGTCTTCTAACCTATGGGGAAACACCACTTGTCAAGGCAGCCATTGCGGGCCTTCTTGAGTAACATTGAGCGTTAAGTATCGGTTAACTACAAATCCAGGCATAATATTAACCATAATTATACCAATCGCGCGCCATCCTGACGGGACAAGAATCTGATTCCCTCAAGGATCGAGCATGAAACCGTCGCGTATCGTTATCCTTTCCGTTGCTCTGGTGGCCGCCGGTCTTGCCGGCCTAGTCGCCATGCAGATTTCCGGCACGAAGCAGGTCATCGAAAAAGCAGAAACGATCATCCAGAAAGAACCGACGGTCAACGTTCTCGTCTCTTCGGTCAATCTGCCCGTCGGTAGCCGCCTGAACGACAGTTCCGTGCGCTGGACACCCTGGCCACAGGGCAATGTGGTCGGCAGTTTCATAACGGAAGCGAAAAGGCCTGACGCCATCACCGAACTCACCGGTGCGGTCGTGCGGCTGCCTCTGTTCGAAGGTGAGCCGATACGGCCGGAAAAAGTGGTCGATTCCAGCACGCGCATCATGTCCTCCCTTTTGCCGGCCGGGAAACGCGCTGTCGCCACCGAGATTTCCGTCTCGACAGGCGCAGGCGGTTTCGTGCTGCCGAATGACCGGGTCGATGTGATCATGGTCCGCAAGGGCGACAATAATAACTTTCTGACCGAAAATGTTTTGAACAATGTTCGTGTCCTGGCAATCGATCAGCAGATCAAGGAAGGCGAGGACGGAACGTCGGCGGTGGTCGGCGCAACCGCCACGCTCGAACTCACACCGGAACAGGCGAAGATCATAACGGTGGCGCAGCAAATGGCGGACCGTCTCACGCTTGCTTTGCGCTCCGTCGCCGATGCGCAGGAAAACGATACGCTTTCGGCTGGCCATCTTCTCAGCGGCGGCTCCGGACAGCCGGAAATTCAAGTGATCAAATCCGGCTCGATCGTGAAGAGCGGTCAAGGAGCATCACAATGACCGGAAGGCTCATGACAAATCGTCTCAACCAACGCCTGCGTTCATCGATGGCGGGTGGGCTCGCATTCTGCCTGGCCTTTTCAGGCCTTCCCGGCCAGCATTCCCCCAAGTTTCTGCACGTCAGCGAAGCGGAGGCGCAAAGCACAAGCATCGTGCGGATTACCGAAAGCGGCACAGGCATTCGCAAGCGCTTAAAGCTGGGTTTAAACAAGGCGTTGGTCATCGACCTGCCCGAAGATGCACACGACATTCTCGTTGCCGATCCGAGTCTTGCCGATGCCGTCACCCGCACGTCCAGACGTATTTATCTTTTCGGTAAAACGGTAGGACAGACCAACATTTTCATTTTTGGTGAGGGTGGCCGGGAAATCGTCAGTCTCGATCTGGAAGTAGAGAGGGACATCTCCGGGCTCGAGGCGAATATCCGCCGTTTCATTCCGGAGTCGGACATCAAGGTGGAAATCGTCTCGGACAACATCGTTCTTACGGGATCCGTGCGCACACCTCAGGACTCCGCACGCGCCGTTCAACTTGCCGACGCCTTTCTAAAAGGCGGTGAGGCCACCACCCGCAATATATCGTTGACGGGCGGCGACAATGGCGGCGATGCGGCGATTTTTGCCGAGCGCCGACAGGTATCGCAAATCGTCAACATGCTGACGATCGAAGGTGAAGATCAGGTGACGCTGAAGGTCACCGTCGCCGAAGTAAGCAGACAGGTTCTAAAGCAACTCGGCTTCAACGGCTCCATCAGCAGTTCAACAAGCGGCAACGGTTTCGAATTCGCAAATCCGTCCAACCTTGGCAACGCGATCGACGGTGCGTCCCGGATCGCCAGCGGTGCGATAGGTTCAGGCTCTCTCAGATTCGCCTCCTACCTCAACGCCATGGAGCAGGCTGGCGTCATGCGTACATTGGCGGAACCAAGCCTGACGGCAATTTCCGGGGAGCAGGCAAAATTTTATGTGGGGGGAGACTTCCGGATTTCTGCAGAACAGGAGGTTTCGTTCGACAAGGAAACGAATTCCAATCTCATCAAACGCGAGATGGAAACAGTCGACTACGGCATCACTTTGAACTTCAGGCCCGTTGTGCTTTCGCCCGGCAGGATAAGTCTCAAGATCGAGACCAACGTGTCTGAACCGACTTATGAAGGCAATGTCGTCACCGGAAACTACGGGCGAGGCATTCCAGGTTCGACCTACATGTCTGTCCGCAAGCGTGAAACATCCACAACGGTCGAGCTTCCCTCTGGCGGTTCGATCGTGATTGCAGGTCTCGTTCAGGACAATATCCGCCAGGCAATGTCCGGGCTTCCGGGCATGTCGAAAATCCCGATTTTCGGCACGCTTTTCCGCAGCAAGGACTTCCTGCGCAACGAAACCGAACTGGTCATTATCGCAACGCCCTATCTGGTGCGGCCCGTTGCCCGCAATCAGATCGCCCGGCCAGATGATAACTTCAATCCGGAAAACGACGCTGCCATGTATTTCATGAACCGCGTCAACAAGGTCTATGGCCGCAAGGATCAGGTTCAGGCCGCGCCCTATCAGGGGTCAGTGGGGTTCATCTACAAATGACGACACGCACACAAAATCCCCTCTTCACAGCAAGCCCGGTCAGGGCAGGAAACGTCATGAAGGAACCCTATTCCTCCTTTTCCCCCTACCTTTCCGGAAGACGGACCGGCCTCGTCGTCGTTGCCGCGCTTGCCGCCGGCCTGTTGCAGGGTTGCGCACGCGATCCGATGACCACCAACGCCATTCCCGACGATTATCGCACACGCCACCCGATTACCCTGTCGGAAGCGGAGCATTCGCTGGATATTCCGGTCTCGGCCAGCGACAGTCGGCTGACCACAGCGATGGCGGATAATGTCCGCGGCTTTGCCCAGAATTATGCGTCGATGTCCACCGGGATCATCAATATTCAGACGCCGTCGGGATCGGCCAACTCGGCGGCCGCATCGCGAATGGCGAAACAGATTCGCTCGACGCTTTCCGGCGCGGGTGTGGCGCCGGGCAAGATCATGGAGACGCGTTATGCCGCTTCCCCCAATGGCGACGCCTCTCCCATCCGTTTGAGCTATGTCGCCGTTACCGCCATGACCGGTCAGTGCGGCCAATGGCCAGAGGATCTCTCGGACAATACCTTCGCCAATAAGAACTGGTACAATTTCGGGTGCGCGTCCCAAAGCAATCTCGCAGCGCAGATCGCCAATCCCATGGATCTGGTCGGCCCGCGTGGCATGAGCCCGATCGATGCCGAGCGCCGCGCGGTCGTCATCGACACCTATCGCGGCAAGACTTCGACCGCGGCAACAGATTGATGCAGACCCAAAATTTGTCACGGCAGGATAGACGATGAGCGCTGTAGAATACGATATCAAACCTAGCGGCGGCGGGGAAGCCGAGCCGCCCGTGCGCGCTTCGGATATGGATCGCCTGCGCCCCCTGCCCCGCATTTCCGTTCACGCTTTCTGCGTCAGCGACAACATGCAAGGCGTCATGGACGGATTGTCCAGCGACCGGCGCATGAGCAAGGTTACCCTGCGGGTGACCAAGGGCGATATCAATGCGGCAGCCACGATGTTTTCCACGTCGCCCACGCCCAATCTCATCGTTCTTGAAACGGCAAGCTCAACCGCCTCGCTGCTGGACGATCTCGCGCCCCTGGCGGAAGTTTGTGATCCCTCCACGCGTGTCATCATTGTCGGCCGACACAACGACATCACGCTTTATCGCGATCTCATCCGCAACGGCATTTCCGAATATCTCGTAGCTCCGGTCAATATGGCCGATCTCCTGGCTTCGATCGCCGCGATCTTCGTCGATCCGGAAGCGGAGCCGCTGGGCCGCAACATCGCCTTCATTGGTGCCAAGGGCGGCGTAGGTTCATCGACCATCGCGCATAATTGCGCCTTCGGCATTTCGAGTCTTTTCTTCACGGAAACCATTCTGGCGGATATGGATCTTGCCTATGGAACGGCGAATATCGATTTCGATCAGGACCCTGCCCAGGGCATGGCTGAAGCGGTCTTTTCGCCGGAGCGGCTGGACGAGGTATTTCTCGACCGTCTTTTGACGAAATGTTCCGATCATCTGTCGCTTTTGGCGGCACCGTCTCTTCTCGACAGAACCTACGATCTCGATCGTCAGGCTTTTCTGCCGATCCTCGAGGTTTTGCAGCGCAGTGCCCCGGTTGCGGTTCTCGATCTTCCACACCAGTGGTGCGACTGGACGCGCGCAGTCCTTGCGGAAGCCGATGAGGTGGTCATAACGGCGGTTCCCGATCTCGCAAATCTGCGCAATACGAAGAATCTCTTCGACGCTCTCATCAAGCTGAGACCCAACGATAAATTGCCGCACCTCGTTCTCAATCAGGTCGGCATGCCCAAGCGTCCGGAAATCGCGCCGGCGGACTTCCTTGAGCCGCTGGAAATCGAGCCGATTGCGATTATCCCATTCGACGCACAATTGTTCGGAAACGCCGCCAATAGCGGACGCATGATCAGCGAGATGGATGAAAAATCCCAGACGGCGGAAACCTTTTCGCAAATCGCCCATACCATCACCGGCCGCTCCGTGCTGCGCAAAAGCAGGCGCGGCGGTCTGGAAAAACTGAAGAATATTCTCAAGCGCAAGTAGGCCTTCTGCCTGCGTCCTTAGACGGAAACGCCGATGTTCGGAAAACGCGGGCCTGAAGGCCCAGCCAGAAGCACGAAGCCGGATCTTGCTGCACCTGTGCCCATGCAGGTAACGGCGGCGCCTGAACCTCGTTCTGCTGCACTTGACACTCTTGAACCCGGCCAATCACCGGTGGTGCGTCAAGCAACCGCAAGTGCACCGCTCGCGCAGAGAAAACGCGCCCGCACGGAAGACTACTACAATACCAAGAGCCAGGTATTTTCCGCGCTTATCGATACGATCGACCTTTCGCAGCTCGCCAAGCTCGACGCGGAAAGCGCGCGCGAGGAAATTCGCGATATCGTCAACGACATTATCACGATCAAGAATTTCGCCATGTCGATTGCCGAGCAGGAAGAGCTGCTCGAAGATATCTGCAACGACGTTCTTGGTTACGGGCCGCTGGAGCCGCTTCTCGCACGCGACGACATTGCCGATATCATGGTCAACGGTTCCGGCCAGACCTTCATCGAAGTCGGCGGCAAGACCATCGAATCCGATATCCGTTTTCGTGACAATGCGCAGTTGCTTTCCATCTGCCAGCGCATCGTCAGCCAGGTCGGCCGACGCGTGGATGAGTCGAGCCCGATATGCGACGCCCGCCTTCCGGATGGATCGCGCGTCAACGTCATCGCTCCACCGCTTGCCATCGACGGTCCGGCGCTGACGATCCGAAAATTCAAGAAGGACAAGCTGACACTCGACCAGCTCGTACGTTTCGGAGCGATCACGCCGGAAGGCGCTACATTGCTCAAGATCATCGGTCGCGTCCGCTGCAATGTCGTTATCTCGGGCGGCACCGGCTCGGGTAAGACGACGCTTCTTAACTGCCTGACGAGCTTCATCGACAAGGATGAACGCGTCATCACCTGTGAAGACACCGCCGAACTGCAGCTGCAGCAACCGCATGTGGTGAGGCTCGAAACGCGTCCGCCCAATATCGAAGGGGAAGGCGAGATCACAATGCGCGATCTCGTCAAGAACTGCCTTCGCATGCGGCCCGAACGCATCATCGTCGGCGAAGTGCGCGGACCGGAAGTTTTCGACCTTCTCCAGGCCATGAACACCGGTCACGACGGTTCGATGGGAACGCTGCACGCCAATACGCCACGCGAATGCCTCAGCCGTATCGAATCGATGATCGCCATGGGCGGCTTCACCCTGCCGGCCAAGACCGTGCGTGAAATCATTTCGGGATCGATCGATGTCGTCATTCAGGCAGCGCGTCTGCGTGACGGCTCGCGCCGGATAACCCAGATTACGGAAGTGATCGGTATGGAAGGCGATGTCATCGTCACGCAGGATCTGATGCGATACGAAATCGAAGGCGAAGATGCGAACGGCAAGCTGATCGGCAGGCACGTATCGACCGGCATCAGCAAGCCCAATTTCTGGGATCGTGCACGCTATTACGGCGAAGAGAAACGCCTGGCAGCCGCGCTCGATGAGATGGAAAAGACATCCTAAGGGAAAGCGACTGCCATGGACCCGACAATAGCGTTACTGGCCGTACTTGTCGCCATCTCGGCAGGAGCACTCGCCTACGTCTTTCTTTTCCAGCAGATAGAGGTCGAGAAAAAGACCACAAGCCGTTTCAAGCGGGTGCAGGCGGCAGAGACGGATCACGTAAATATCAAAGCTGCACGCGATCGGGTCCAGGAACTCAGCAAGCGCCGCAAATCCATGCAGGACAGCCTGCGGGATATGGAAAAGAAACAAAATGAAAAGGCGAAAAAAGCGAAGAATGTGAGCCTGCGCGATAAACTGGTGCAGGCTGGGCTGGCAATCTCCGTTCGGCAGTTTCATCTCCTGAGCGCAGGTGCTTCGGCTCTCGCCACTCTCATCGCGCTTCTATATGATCTATCATTAATAACCGCCCTGCTCATAGGCGCAGTAGTTGCTTTAGGGCTGCCCCGTTGGGTATTGGCGTTCATCCTCAAGCGCCGGCAGAAAAAATTCCTTGAGGAATTTCCCAATGCGCTGGATGTCATGTGCCGCTCAATCAAATCCGGATTGCCGCTGAACGACGCCGTGCGACTGATCGCGTCCGATGGTCAGGAGCCGGTGAAAACAGAGTTTCAGCGGGTCGTAGATGCGCAGCAGGTTGGTATCGGGATTCCCCAAGGGATAGAGCGTATGATGCTGACCATGCCGCTTTTCGAAGTCAGCTTCTTCAGCACCGTCATCAATATCCAGGCACAGGCGGGCGGCAATCTTTCGGAGGCATTATCCAACCTTTCAAAGGTATTGCGTGACCGAAAGAAAATGCGCGCCAAAGTGAACGCTCTATCGATGGAGGCAAAAGCGTCGGCCGTCATTATCGGCGCATTGCCTTTCATTGTGATGCTGCTGGTGCACTTCACGTCGCCCGACTATCTCGCGGTCCTCTTCACGGATATGCGCGGGCACATCATTCTGGGTGCATCCGGGCTATGGATGCTCATCGGAATTTTCATCATGCGTCAAATGATCAATTTCGATATTTGAGGGTCACCGATGACAGGAAATCTCCTTTCAGACCTGACAAATCCGCAAACTATAATTGCGATTCTTGTAACAGTGGCGGTTTTCGCCACCCTTTATACGCTCATTACGCCTTTCTTCGAACGAAAGGACTTTGCCAAGCGAATGAAGGCCGTATCGTCCGAACGGGAACTTATTCGCAGCCGCGAGCGCGAGCGTCTGGCAACTGCAACCAGAGACGGCAAGGCCTCCCTGCGTGGCAACAACAACAAGTCCGCACGGCGAATCGTCGAAAAATTCAATCTCCAGGAAGCGCTCGCCGACAAGAACACAATGAACAAGCTGCGAGCGGCCGGTTTTCGTTCGCAAAATGCGCTTAATACATTTCTTGCCGCCCGATTCATATTGCCGTTCATTTTTCTGGCCGTCGCATTCACCTGGATTTTCGTTCTCGGAAATCTTGCGGATAAAGCCTTCTTCATTCGACTGATGGCCGTTCTTCTTTTCGGCTATATCGGCTTTTATGCTCCCAATATCTACGTTTCTAACCGCATGACCAAGCGACAGGTCTCGATCAAGCGGGCTTGGCCAGATGCACTTGATCTCATGCTGATTTGCATCGAATCCGGTGTTTCGATGGAAGCGGCCATGCGCCGCGTGGCGGAAGAGATGGGAGAACAGTCGCCTGAACTTGCGGAAGAAATGATCCTGACGACAGCGGAATTGTCCTTCCTTCAGGACAGGCGTGTCGCGCTTGAGAATTTTGGTATGCGCACACAACTGGACGGTGTCAAAAGCGTGGTGCAGGCCCTCATCCAGGCGGAACGATATGGCACGCCGCTCGCACAGGCTCTGCGTGTTCTGGCGCAGGAAGGTCGAGACGAGCGAATGAATGAAGCTGAGAAAAAGGCCGCAGCGCTGCCGCCCAAACTGACTGTACCGATGATAGTGTTCTTCCTGCCGGTTCTCATCGCCGTTATTCTCGGGCCTGCCGGCATTCGTGTCGCCGACACGTTCTAACGACGGAAACGCGCAGGAGCGAAACCGGAAATCGTTCGATCAGGGCAACCCTTCTATACCTGCGAAAGCGTATCAACCAGCCGGCTTGCCGTCCTTTTTCGCCAGTTGCTGCCAGGAGTTCTGCTGCGAAAGCATGGCACGCAGATAGGTGAGGTTTGCCTGTGCCTGCTGTGGCGAGAGTTCCTGAACCGCGATGCGCTCGGCTTCGGCAAAGCGGCCCTGTAGACCGACCACGAGCGCGAGGTTCTGGCGAACGCGGCTATCGGCGCCCGGCTGGGCGATGGCAGATTGCAGATATGTTTCGGCAGTGCGCGGATCGCTCGACAGGACATAGGACATGCCGAGGTTGGACAACACGCTCGGGTCGTTCGGCTTCAGGTCAAGCGCCTGCCTGTAGCGGGAACGCGCCTCGTTCGAGCGTCCAAGCTGATCGAGCACGGCGCCCTCGGCGGAATAAAGCCTCCAGTCGGGCCGGTCCGGCGTCTGTGCACGCTGGATGGTCGAAAGCGCCTGTTCCAGCTGGCCGGCGGCGGCCTGCGATTTGCCATAGGCGGCAAGGACATCGCGGTCGGCCGGATTGGCGATGGCGATCTGCTGCATGACGGCGAGAGCCTGTGTGTTCTTGCCGGTCATCATCAGCACGCTGGCATAATTCATGCCGACCGATTTATCCTTGGGGCTGCGTTCATAAGCTTTGCCGGCGCTCTCCTCCGCCTGCCGCAGCTGCTCCATGTTCATCTGATCATAGGAGCGTGTGGCGGCCGGAATGGACCCGGTGGACATGCGATCAGGCTTGTTGGTGCTCGCGCATCCTGAAACCGCAAGAACCAATGCGGCAAGACATGCTCCCCGCAGCAACCCTGTCCGGCCTGTCTCGCCCAAAGAAAATGCAGTCATGGCAGCGCCCCCGCCCAAGAATGATCGATCTTGCGCCCGACACACGACAGACTCACATGACGCAACTTTCGCTTAAGCAATAATCTGTTAACCCTAACAGAGCGTTAATCGCACCGATTCTCGACATTTACGGAAGCATACAATGGCGCCCTATCAGTTCATCGAACGCCCGACCCCTTTCAGCTCCAAGGCCGGCAGCACATTGCCGGTTTTCGCCGTCACACCGGCCCATATCGAACAGGGCGCCATCGACCCTGTCGCTCTGGATTGGGCGAAGAAGGCGGGGTTCAAGGCGGAGGCAGGCGCCATCCTGCTCGTTCCTTCCGCCGATGGCTCGCTGGGTGGCGTGCTTCTCGGCCTCGGCGGCAATCCCTCGGAAATCCCCTTCATCACCGGGAAACTCGCCCGTGAGCTGCCGGAAGGCGAATGGCACATCGAGACCGCACCCCTGACGGCCAATCGCCTCGCTCTCGGTTTCGGTCTCGGCAGCTACCGCTTCGACAAATACAAGACCACCAAGACGAACGGGGCAAAGCTCCTTATTCCGCAGGACGCGGAAGACGGCGAGATCAAGCGCGTTCTGGCCGGTGTTTTCCTTGCGCGCGACCTCATCAATGTTCCGGCCAACGACATGGGTCCGGATGAGCTTGAGATTGCCTTTCGCGCGCTTGCCGCCCACTACAAGGCAAAGGTGAAGGTCTCCACCGGCGATGATCTGCTCAAGGAAAACTTCCCCCTGATCCATGCTGTCGGCCGGGCCAGCGAAAGCGCGCCGCGGCTTCTGGAGATGAACTGGGGCAAGAAGGGCAATCCGCGCCTCACCCTTGTCGGCAAGGGCGTCTGCTTCGATACAGGTGGCCTCGATATTAAACCCGCCGCCTCCATGGCGCTGATGAAGAAGGATATGGGAGGCGCGGCCAATGTGCTCGGCCTTGCGCTGATGATCATGGATGCGAAGCTGCCGGTCGATCTTCGCGTTCTCGTGCCCGCGGTCGAAAACTCCATCTCCTCCAATGCCTTCCGCCCCGGCGATATCTACCGCAGCCGCAAGGGGCTGACGGTGCAGATCGACAATACCGACGCTGAAGGCCGTCTTGTTCTGGCCGATGCGCTGGCCTATGCGGACGAAGATGCGCCGGACCTGATGATCGACATGGCAACGCTGACGGGTGCCGCACGCGTCGCGCTCGGCCCGGATCTGCCGCCCTTCTACACCGATGATGAGGATCTGGCGCATGATATCGCGGAAGCCAGCATCGACACGGACGATCCGCTGTGGCGCATGCCGCTCTATATGGGCTACGACAAGGATATCCGCTCACGCGCAGCCGATATCACCAACGCGCCTTCGGGCGGCATGGGCGGATCGATCACCGCCGCCCTGTTCCTGAAGCGTTTCGTTACCAATACCAGGCGCTGGGCGCATTTCGATATTTACGGCTGGTCTCTAAGCGAGAGACATCACTCCTCGATCGGTGGGGAGGCGCAGGGTATCCGCGCACTCTTCCATTACATCGCACACCAGTTCGCGAAGTAATCTGCTGATAGGTTCGGGCTTCCACGGGCGCTTCGTCAACCGGAGCGCCCGTTCTCAATTCAGAGCATTTCCGGATGAAAACCGGGCTCCACTTTTCCTGGAAAAGCTTTAAACCAGAACCTTCTGTTCCTTGTGGTCTTCTTCGCCGAAGAACTTCAGGTAGCGCTTCACTTCGGCCGGGTCGCCGGTAGCCTTTTGCGGATTGTCCGAGAGCTTCACCGCCGGCCGGCCATTGGCGTCGCTCACCTTGCAAACGATAGAAATCGGCTTGAGGCTGGCGATGGTTTTTGGCGCGCAACCGGCAAAATCATTGGTGAGGTTGGTGCCCCAACCGAAGCTCATGCGAACGCGGCCTTCGAAATGCCTGTAGGTATCGATGATGGCGTCGACATCGAGACCGTCGGAGAAGATCAGCATCTTCTTGCGCGGATCGCGGCCCATCTTCTGCCACCACTCGATGATCTTTTCCCCACCTTCGATCGGCGGCGCACTGTCGGGACGGAAACCCGTCCAGTCTGCCACCCATTCCGGCGCGTTGCGCAGGAAAGCCGCCGTGCCAAAGGCATCAGGCAGCACGATCAGCAGGTTGCCGCCATAAAGCCGGTTCCAGTCCTTCAGAACCTGATAGGGGGCAGCAGCCAGCTCCTCATTCGTTTGCGCCAGCGCTGCTACCACCATCGGCAGTTCATGCGCGTTCGTGCCCACGGCTTCGAGATCGGAATCCATGGCGAGCAGGACGTTACTCGTACCGGTAAAGGCGGGCCCGATGCCTTCCTTCAGCGCTTCGACGCACCAGCGTTGCCAAAGGAAACTGTGGCGGCGGCGGGTGCCGAAATCGGAAATGCGCAGGCCCGGCAGCTCCCGCAACCGCTCCACCTTCTCCCACATCTTGGCCTTTGCGCGGGCGTAAAGCACATCGAGCGTGAAATAACCGAGCGAACGCATGGCGCTGCGCGAGCGCAACTCGTTGATGATGGCGAGCGCCGGAATTTCCCAGAGCGTCGTGTCCATCCAGCGGCCATGAAAATTCAGCTCATATTGCCCGTCGCGCTTGAAAAGCTCATATTCCGGCAATTGATAGCTCGACAGCCAGGAGAGGAATTCCGGCTCGAAAATCTGCGAGCGGCCGTAGAACGTGTTACCCGCAAGCCAGATGTTTTCCTTCTTGGAAAGACGCAGGGTGCGTGCATGATCGAGCTGTTCGCGCAGCTCCATCTCGTCGATTTCTTCCGCCAGCCGCACCGTCTTCGTGCGGTTGATAAGCGAAAACGTCGCATCGACTTCCGGATAGAGTTTCCAGATCATCTGCAACATCAATAGCTTATAGAAATCCGTATCGATCAGGCTGCGGACGATAGGGTCGAGTTTCCAGGTATGATTATGGACACGGGTGGCTATATCGGTCTTCGTCATACTCGCATTCCCCAATATCGGCCAAAGGTCAGAATAGCCGATGTCACTCCGCACCCCGGCAGGTATCAACCTGTCATGCGGAAGATTTATCTGAAAAAGCGACAACAAGTCCAGAGCACCGGCCAGGCAAATGCCCGCCGCCACCGCCCGCGCATCGATTTTCCGAAGAGCGCAATGGGGTTTTCGGTCCGCTGCTTGGAGCGATGCCGCCTCAGAAGGTCGGGTCTACGGGGTTTATGCCGGGATACCAGTCCTTGGAAACCGGGTTTCTGCCGCCGAAGCTGGAAATTCCGTTTTCATCGGTGCAGCGGTAACCCTGAACGGGAAGTCCACGGCTGCCGAAAACATTCCGGTAGGGGCCGCGGGAATATCCGGTCGAGCCAAGTGCGCTGTGGCAATTGTAACGGACCTTTGGCTGCAGCGTGCGCGGATCCTTGACGCCGGGCAGGTTTGCATAGGCATCCGGCGCGGGAGCAAAACCATTCTGGAAAACCGTCTGCGCCTGCGCTGACGCGCTGAGCAAAACCGCCGCGAAGATCGCTGCCAATCGTGTCGCCGTTCTTGTCTTCATCGATGCCGGTCCCGAACCATCATCCAACCGATGTAGGCGGTCGGCGGCTCTCGCACAAAGGGCCTCACAGGCACAATTTCGTGAAAGCCGCCTTTTCAGTCTTCCAGGCGGCGGAAAGCCGTCGGCTTTTCGTAAAGCCAGCCGATGCGCTCGATGGCCGCATCGAGATTTTCGCGTGCGACATTCATCGTATGGCCATTGGCATGCAGCAGAACTTCCTCGTTTTCCATGAGGCCGACATGGCCCTTCCAGAAGACGAGATCGCCGCGGCGCAATTCATCCCGCTCTATTTCTACGCCGAGCGACTTCACCTGCATGTCGGTATCGCGCAGAACCCGCCGGCCCGCCATGGCCATGGAAAGCTGCACAAGGCCGGAACAATCGATACCGAAGCCGGAACGGCCGCCCCAGAGATAGGGGGTCTCAATAAAGCGCAGTGCTACCGCCACATAATCCTCTTCAAGCGCCGCATCCACGGCGCGACAATGGGCGGCGATGATGCCTTCGCCCTTCTCGGTCAGCAGGTAACGGGTGCCGCGTGTCTCCGCCTCACCAACGATGCGGATGAGACTGCCCATGGACAGCGCTGCGACCGGCGGTTTGCGCAATTCAGCGGCTGGATAGAGAAAAGTGCGCGGTGCAATCACCCGATGGGTGGCGACAACGACATCGCCGATCGCCGTTTCCGGCACATAGCCGGCATAACCATCTGCATCCGCCTGCACCCATGCCCAGCCATTCGCGTGCTCGAAAACACGGACGGTTTCGCCAGACAGCAGCTCGGTATCGATGCCGGCGGCAAGGTCCGGCGTCGGCCGCAGGCCAACAACCGGCACCGCGATCTGCGCGGGCGAGCCGCTGACGAAACGTTCGGCCTGCACGACGCCCTGCAGCTTTTCATCGGCGAGATCGGAGCGGAAGACATTCAGGCGGCGGTCGAGCATCATGGGTTTCACATCCAGAGGTTAGATCTTGCGTGCCTGATCAATAATCAGATCGCCGAATTTTTCCAGATAAAGCGAACCGGCCACCGTGCGTTTTATCACGACATTGCGCTTGTCCCGCTCATCCCGAACCCGGTCGACCAATCCAAGAGCACCCAGACTGTCGAGGGCGCGGGTAATAACCGGTTTGGTCACACCCAGCATGGCGGCGATACCGCGCACGGTGTGCGGCGGCGGCACGAGATAAATCTGCAGCAGGATGGCGGTTTGACGCAAGGTCAAATCCGGCTGATCGTCAATGACCTGCGCCGTGGATACACGATGCCAGAGACCCAGAGCCTCCGTGGGCGACAATTGTGCAGGCAAACCGTGACCCTTCCAGTCGTTGTCTTATCGTTTTCATTCAACCGAACGGAAAACTCAAGAACCATCCCGCACAAACAGAACCGCCGCACGGCGCAGATTAGAAAGATCGCGCGGCGCGGCGGTATTTGTTGACCCGTTTTCGAGCCATCATGTCCCCTCTGGACTTGCAGAATGAGATGCAGGAAGCGTGCCAGTTTTGATGCAGCGCACAAATACCCGTAAAAACAGCAACTTAAGGCATTAACTCCGCCTTGTGGCGAAATTTTCCGCAAAGGACAACTAGCAACAAAAACAGGCAAAAAATAATTCAATGATTAAAAACTGCCTTCCGCCGCGACAGCGGAAGGCATGGGTAAATGCGGATCAGATCTCCGCGCCGCGCGCGGCCTCGACCGCATCGACATTCTGTCGCCGGTTATAGCGGATCGACGACCAGAGCGAGATACCGATCAGGCCAGCGCCGCCAAGGCCCGTGATGACCTCCGGAATATGCACCATGGTCTGCACGTACATGATGACGGACAGGATGAGGATTGCATAAAAGGCGCCGTGCTCCAGATAGCGATATTCGGCCAGGGTTCCCTTCTCGACCAGCATGATGGTCATCGAACGCACATACATGGCGCCGATACCGAGGCCGATGGCGATGATGAAGAGATTCTGCGTCAGCGCAAAAGCGCCGATAACGCCATCGAAGGAGAAGCTGGCATCCAGCACTTCGAGATAAAGAAACGCACCGAAGCCGCCTTTCGCCGCGCCTTCCAGCATTTCCTGGCTGCGGTCGAGAATGCCGCCGACCACTTCCACCAGCAGGAAGGTCAAAAGACCCCAGATCGCCGAATGGAAGAAGGTGTTGGCCGCGACCGGACCAAGTTCCGGATTGTCACTAGCACCGATGATGCGGGAAAAGATCAGCATGACGACCAGCACGAAGGCAATCTCGATGCCCTTCACGGAGGAATAGGTTGCAGCCTTTTCCTCGATCCAGCGCACCCAGTGCACGTCCTTTTCATGGTCGAAGAAGAAGTTGAGACCGACCATCATCAGGAAGGTGCCGCCGAAAGCCGCAATCGGCAGATGGGCGTCACGCATGATTTCCGCATAACGTTCCGGCTGCGTGGCCGCCATGACAATCGCCGTCCACGGGCCGACATTGGCCGCGACGACCACGATGAGCAGCGGGAAGACGATACGCATGCCGAAAACGGCAATCAGGATACCCCAGGTCAGGAAGCGGTGCTGCCAGACCGGTGTCATATCCTTCAGCTTGTTGGCGTTGACGATGGCGTTGTCGAAGGAAAGTGAGATTTCCAGCACCGCCAGCACGACGCAGATGAAGAAGATCGTCGCCGTACCGCCGACCGTTCCGGTCATTTCCCAACCGAGATAACCGCCGAGGATCAAACCGACCACGGTGACGATAAAAGCCCACTTGAAGTAGGTAAGCGTGTTTTTCTGGGCAGCGCTCATGTCCGGTCGCCTCCCATAAAGAGGGCGTTCAGGGGCCGACGCAGGGCGTCAGGCCGCACGCAGAAAGCACGCGCGCGAAGCACATTCAGGTTTTTCATAGTTTTTAATCCGCCGGCCAATTTTTGCAGGCGGTACCGACATCGCGAGAGCGCCGTAAAACTCTCGCCAGAGGGGCCCGGCACCTTTGTTTCCTCTGCCGTTGCGAGACAAATCATCGCAGGGCTCTTTCTTACTCCCTGAAGATCACGCCTTCGTCAAGTCCCGTGATCGTGATCGAGGCTGTGAGGAAGATCAAACCTGCTCTGCTGCCAGGTCTTCAGCGGTTTCGCGGCGGCGTTTGAGAGTATTTTCGCGGAAGAAGATATAAAGGCCGGAAAGAACGATCAGACCCGCGCCGACGACGATACTCGTCTGCGGCACATCGCCGAAGAACAGCCAGCCGAAAATGACCGCCCAGAGCAACAGCGTATATTGCAGCGGCGCGACGGTGGCGGCATCGGCGAGTTTAAGCGCCCGGTTGACCAGCACATGCGCCGTCATGGCGACGACGCCGAGCAGGCCGAGGAAGGCGAGATCGAAACTGGACTGAACCGGCAGCCATCCCGATGGCGTGAGGAATACCGCGACAATGCCCGCAAGCGCCGCACCGATGATCTGCCAGAAGGCAAGCACCGTATCCGGCGTATTGCGCAGCTGACGACCGGATAACATCATGAAAGCGAAAGCGGCACTGCCAAGGATCGAAAACAATGCTGCGGAGGTGAGGCTTGCCGAACTGGGTTTGAGCGCAATGAGAACGCCGACAAAACCGATGGCGATGGCCGTCCAGCGACGCCAGCCCACCTTTTCTCCGAGCAGAAACGGCGAGAGCGCCGCCACATAGATGGGGGCGGCCAGCCAATAGGTCATGACATCGGCGAGCGGCAGGGCCGCGACCGCGAAATAGAAACAGAAAAGCTCTGCGGTGGAAAAGAAAACGCGCGCGAACTGAAGGCCGGGACGTTCAATTCTGACAAGGCCGGAGGGGCCGGCACGCCAGACGATCGGAACGAGGATAATAAGCGCCGCCGCGCTGCGGATGAGGATCACCTGACCCTGGCTATAGGTGGCTACGAGCCATTTCCCCATGGCGTCGTTCAGTGCGAAAAGCAGCATTCCAAGCAACATGACGGCCACGCCGAGGCCAGTCGGCGAAAGCTTACGTATCATAGACATGTCAGTTCCGATCTCTCCCAATGGCTGCATTGGTCGTCCAGCCTGCCATCCTTTGTCAAGCCCCGAACTGCCGGGCCGAAACAATTAATAGTACTAATAATGTCGGCATGTGGGATGTCAGGCGAAGATTCGCCGTTCTTCGGCTACGAGTTCCTGGAGAAAATCGACCACCGTGCGGACGCGGACCAGTTGACGGGCGGATTCGTGATAGGCCGTCCAGTAGGACCGGCTGATGGTGAGTTGCGGCATGATCCTCAGCAGTTCGGGATATTGCCCGGCGATATAATTGTGCAGGATGCCGATGCCCGCACCGGAACGCACCGCCTCGGTCTGCCCGGTGGCGCTGGAGATTTCGAAGGCGGCGTCCCAGTCGCGCATGATCTCACCGGTAAAGTTCAGTGAAGGCGAAAAGATCAGGTCCTCCACGTAGCCGATCCGCCTGTGGCGCTTCAGCGCCTCTACATCATCAGGCGTTCCATAATCGGCCAGATAATCCGCCGAGGCATAGAGGCCCAGCGAATAGTCGGTGAGCTTTGAAAACATCAGCCTGCCCTGCTCCGGCCTTTCGATGGTGATGGCTATATCGGCCTCACGCTGCGACAGGGAGAAAGAACGCGGCACCGGCACGAGCTGGATTTTCAGATCGGGATAACGCGCCGTCAGCCGGCCGAGCCGCGGCGCGAGGAAAGAAACGCCGAGGCCATCCGGCGCGCCGATGCGCACCGTTCCCGCCACCGCCGTATCCACACGGCCGAGATTTGCCTGGGCATTCAGCATTTCGGTTTCCATCCGCTCGGCCCCGGCAAGAAGGCGCTGACCCTCTTCGGTCAACTCGCAGCCATTGGTGCTACGCAGGAAGAGCTGCGTGCCGATGGCCGCTTCCAGTGCGGAAATGCGCCGGCTGAGGGTGGCATGGTTGACGCCAAGTTTTCTGGCCGCCGAAAGAAACTGGCCGCTTCGAGCGACGCTTAGAAACAAACGCACATCATCCCAGTTCACGGCACCCTCCTTATGTCTATTTTTGCACAATGGATGCTTATTTCAGGCGATTGATTTGTGCAAATCGAAAGGTAATGCTGCGCCATCACATTCTGGAGGAACACCCATGAAGGAAATCGGTCATTTCATTAACGGCAAGCATGTGCCGGGCACCAGCGGCCGCACATCGAATGTCTACAACCCGGCCACCGGCGAAGTTCAGGCAACTGTCGCGCTTGCAAGCGACGCCGAACTGCGCGCCGCCGTGGAGAGCGCCAAGGCTGCGCAGCCGAAATGGGCCGCCACCAACCCGCAGCGTCGCGCCCGCGTTTTCTTCAAGTTCGTCGAACTTCTGAACCGCGACATGAACGAACTGGCGGTGCTGCTCTCCAGCGAGCATGGCAAGACCGTTGAGGATTCCAAGGGCGATATCGTCCGCGGCCTCGAAGTCTGCGAATTCGTCTGCGGCATTCCGCATCTGCAGAAGGGCGAATTCACCGAGGGTGCCGGCCCGGCCATCGACATGTACTCGATCCGCCAGCCGGTTGGCATCGGCGCGGGCATTACGCCGTTTAACTTCCCCGGCATGATCCCGATGTGGATGTTCGCGCCGGCGATTGCCTGCGGCAACGCCTTCATCCTTAAGCCTTCCGAGCGCGACCCGTCGCTGCCGATCCGTCTTGCCGAACTGATGATCGAAGCCGGTCTTCCGGCCGGCATCCTCAACGTCGTCAACGGTGACAAGGGCGCCGTCGACGCCATCCTGACCGATCCCGATATCGGCGCGGTCTCCTTCGTCGGTTCGACGCCGATCGCCCGCTATGTCTATGGCACGGCCGCCATGAACGGCAAGCGCGCGCAGTGCTTCGGCGGTGCGAAGAACCACATGATCATCATGCCGGATGCCGATCTCGACCAGGCGGTAAACGCGCTGATGGGCGCAGGTTACGGTTCGGCCGGCGAGCGCTGCATGGCTGTTTCCGTTGCGGTTCCGGTTGGTGAGGAGACGGCAAACCGTCTCGTCGAAAAGCTCATTCCGCAGATCGAAAGCCTGAGAATCGGCCCCTATACCGACGACAAGGCCGATATGGGTCCGCTCGTCACCAAGGAAGCGCAGACGCGCGTCAAGGGCCTGATCGACAGCGGCGTCGCACAGGGTGCGAAGCTTCTGGTCGATGGCCGCGACTTCAAGCTGCAGGGCTATGAGGACGGCTATTTCGTCGGCGGCTGCCTGTTCGACCACGTGACCCCTGACATGGACATCTACAAGACGGAAATCTTCGGACCCGTTCTCTCCGTTGTTCGCGCCAAGAATTACGAAGACGCGCTGGAACTGCCGATGAAGCATGAATATGGCAACGGCGTTGCCATCTATACCCGCGACGGCGATGCCGCCCGCGACTTCGCAAGCCGCGTCAATATCGGCATGATCGGCGTCAACGTTCCGATCCCGGTTCCGCTTGCCTATCACTCCTTCGGCGGCTGGAAGGCTTCGAGCTTCGGCGACCTCAACCAGCACGGGACGGATTCGATCAAGTTCTGGACAAAGACCAAGACGATCACCTCGCGCTGGCCGTCGGGTATCAAGTCGGGCGCTGAATTCGTGATGCCGACAATGAAGTAAGCCGGGAAGCCGGTACACAAGCAAAAGCCCCGCTGGAAAAACAGCGGGGCTTTTTATTGGATTTCGGCTGGGCGGTAAGGGCTGCGCCGGGATCAGTTGGTCGGGCCGTCGTTGAAACCCACTTCATCCACCAGTTCGGACGCCTGCTTGCGATGGGCGGCTATGTCCGTCAGCGGCAGCTTGTCCGGATTGATGGGGCCGAAGCCCTTCACGACATCGGATGGCTCCGCGCCGGGCAGCACCGGATATTCGAAGACCTGCTTGGCATAGATTTCCTGCGCCTCGCGGGAGGCCAGGAATTCCATAAGCTTCAGCGCATTGTCTTTGTTGGGGGCGTACTTCGTCAGCGCCATGCCGGAAATATTTACATGTGTGCCGCGATCGCCCGCATTGGGGAAGATCACCCGCACCGATCCAGCCCATTCCTTTTCTTCCGGCTCGCGATCATTGGTCAGCATCAGGCCGACATAATAGGTGTTGCCGAGCGCGATGTCGCATTCACCGGAAAAGATCGATTTCGCCTGGCTGCGGTCGGTTCCGTCAGGCTTGCGGGCGAGATTGTTCTTCAGGCCGGTCAGCCATGTGCGGGTATAATCGACGCCATGATGGGCAATCATCGAGGCGATCAGCGCGATATTATAGGAATGCTGGCCGTCGCGAACGCAGATCTTGCCCTTCCATTTCGGATCGGCAAGCTCCTCATAGGTAATGTCCTTCTGGGTCACCCGCTCCTTCGACGCATAGACCACCCGACCGCGCGTGGTGAGACCAAACCATTCGCCCTCGGGATCGCGCAGATTGGCTGGAATATCCTTTTCGATGACGGGATCGTTGAGCACCGGCTGGGTAACCTTGCCCTCCTTCGCCTCGACGAGACGGGCGATATCGACCGTCAGCAGCACATCCGCGGGCGAATTGACGCCCTCGGCCTGAATGCGTTCCACCAGCCCCTTATCGAGAAAAAGCACATTCGCCTCTATCCCGGTTTCCTTCGTGAAAGCATCGAGCAGCGGCTGGATCAATTCAGGCTGGCGATAGGAATAGACGTTAACCTCCCCTTCTGCCAGAGCGACGGGCGCGGCGACAAGGATCGTCAACCCTGAAAAAACGGCAGCGGAAAAGTATGATTTCAAGCTTGCCATTATGAATGCCTCCATTACATTCCGATTCTTGACTTGTTTGTTCATGAATCATCCGGACGGTCAACAAGGCTGTTCGAGAAATATCGGATGGGTGCCAGTTTTTTCAGTTTCTGGAATTGTTCTAAACTGAAAAAGAGACTATATAACTCCACATTGAGAGTTAGGAGACCAGCATGCGCTTGACCAAACAGACCAACTATGCCGTTCGCATGTTGATGTATTGCGCCGCCAATGAAGGCCATCTGAGCCGCATTCCCGAGATCGCCAAGGCTTATGGCGTTTCGGAGCTGTTCCTGTTCAAAATCCTGCAGCCGCTCAACAAGGCGGGCCTGGTGGAAACCGTGCGCGGTCGTAACGGCGGCGTGCGTCTTGGCAAACCCGCCGAAAAGATCAGCCTGTTCGACGTGGTGAAGGTGACTGAAGACAGCTTCGCCATGGCGGAATGCTTCGAGGACGGTGCTGTGGAATGTCCGCTTGTGGATAGCTGCGGCCTCAACTCGGCGCTTCGCAAGGCGCTCAATGCGTTTTTCGACGTTCTGGCGGAATATTCGATTGACGATCTCGTCAAGGCGCGGCCCCAGATCAACTTCCTGCTGGGCCTCGATACGGAAATGCCGAAGATCGCCGCCCTTCCGGCTGCCTAATCATCCCATTGCCGTATCGGCAATTGCCATAGCCCGTGTCCTTCAGTCCACGGGCTTTTCTTTTATAGAATACGCATGAAATGTAATATTTTTGATCCTGCGTGTTGACGTCGCGAATGGAAGCGGCGCATTTGGTCGCGAGCTTTTTCAAGCAACCAATCAGCGTCGCAATGATCATCAAGCCTGAATTCCATACATTTGCACTCACCGCGCTCGTCGGCAGCATAGGGGCGCTCCTCGCCAGCCTCATCGATATTCCGGCGCCTTTTCTTTCCGGCCCGGCGCTTGCCGTGACGATCACGGGGCTGGCCGGTGTAAGGCTTGGCGTTCCCGCCTTCATCCGCAATGCCTGTTTCGTCGTCGTCGGCATCTCTATGGGAACGAGCGTGACGCCCTCCGTGATCGACGCCGCAAAGACCTGGCCCGTGAGCTTCGTCGTTGTGCTCGTCGCTGTCGTTATCATGCTCTATGTCGCCTACTGGATCCTGCATTACGGCTTCGGTTACGACCGGACAACGGCGATGCTGGGCGCCTCTCCCGGTCATCTCAGCTATATCATCAGCCTCGGCGCCGAGACGAAAAGCGACCTTGCGACCGTCAGCATCGTGCAAAGCGTGCGGGTCCTGGCGCTGACGCTTTCCGTGCCGCTGATCGTCGAATATTTCGATCTCGTCAGCACGGAACCGCTTGTGGCCAACCCGCCAATGGGTCTTTTCACGCTGGCGCTGACCATCGGCGCATCGCTTCTGACCGGCTGGCTTTTCCTGCGCTGGAAGTTTCCGGCCGCGCTGCTGCTTGGCGGCGTCGCCATTTCCATCGGCACCCACATTACCGGCCTTACCGAAGGCGGCGTTCCCACCTGGCTCAGCCTGCCCGTCTATGTGCTGATCGGCTGCCTTATCGGCACGCGCTTTTCGAATGTCTCACTGATGGACGTGCGGAAAGGCTTTCTGGCCGGCTTCGTCGTCACCATCGCCGTGATGCTGATTGCCGGAAGCATTGCCTGGATGATTTCCCGGGTGACCGGCGTTCCGCTCAATGCCGTCATGATCGCCTATTCGCCGGGCGGCCTGGAGACCATGGCAGCGATGGCGGTGATGATGCATGCCGATACCGCCTATGTCGGCTCCCACCACGTCATCAGGCTCCTGTTTCTTTCCGTTCTAATGCCGCTGGTCATGGGCAAGGACGCACGCAAGCGGGACGGCGAAACCTGACCGTCGGCGTGTAGCCGGAGCCATCGGCGCGAAAACGCAGATGGCATGCAACCATTTTTCCTCCCGGCCGTTTATATTCGGCCGCAATTGCGGCGGCGATCTTTTGCCTGTTTGGCAGGCTGACCCACCGGAGGAACATTCATGAACCGCTTGATGACGTTGACGGGCGCCGGACTTGCGCTTGCCCTTTCTGTTTCCATCGCTCAGGCGCAGGTGGTCGTGTCGTCGAAGATCGACACGGAAGGCGGTGTTCTCGGCAACATCATCCTCGCCGTCCTTAACCAGAACAAGATCGAAACGACGGATCGCATCCAGCTTGGCGCCACGCCGGTTGTGCGAAAAGCGATCACCGCCGGTGAGATCGACATCTATCCGGAATATACCGGCAACGCCGCGTTCTTTTTCTCCAAGGCGGACGATCCGCTCTGGAAAGATGCGGCCAAGGGCTATGAAGAGGCGAAAACACTTGACTTCGATGCCAACAAGATCGTCTGGCTGACGCCATCGCCGGCCAACAACACCTGGGCGATTGCGCTGCGCAAGGATGTCGCCGACAAGAACAATTTGAAGACGCTTTCCGATTTTGGCAAATATGTCGCCGATGGCGGCGAAGTCGTGCTTGCCGCATCTTCCGAATTCGTCAACTCCGCCGCCGCGCTCCCTGCATTTCAAACCACCTATGGCTTCACCATGAAGCCTGACCAGCTGATCACGCTTTCCGGCGGCGACACCGCGGCCACGATTGCCGCCGCCGCCAACCAGACCAACAATGCCAATGCCGCCATGGTCTATGGCACGGATGGCGGCATCGCGCCCTCCGGTCTTGTGGTGCTGGAGGACGACAAACATGTGCAGCCGGTCTATCAGCCAGCGCCGATCATTCGCGAAGAGGTTCTGAAAAAGCACCCGAATATCGAAGAGCTGCTGAAACCGGTGTTCGAAAAACTCGATCTCGCAACGCTGCAGGATCTGAACGCCCGCGTTCAGGTGGGCGGCGAACAGGCCAAGACCGTGGCGCTCGACTTTCTGACAAAGAACGGCTTCGTCAAGTAGCCGCTCGCGGTGCCGGAGGGGGTTGCGGGAACCGGTGCGTTCCTGTGGTCCCCTCCCAAATCATACACGGGCCAAAAGACAGGGGAGCAGGATTTGACGAAATGGCCTGACAAAGTGGGCGTTGTGATTTCGTGCCTGCTTCTTTATGCGCTTTTTGCCTCACCTTTCATGACATTCCGTGCCAACCGGATCGTTCAGGGCGAGACACGAACGGTCTTTGAAGCTCTTCCGGGTTCGGCTGCAACTGTTCTCGTCACCATCGTTCTTCTTTCGGCCTTCATCGCCTTTTTCCGATTCCCTACGCGATTGAAACTCGCATTCGCGCTCACCGGTCTTGCGGCACTGGCGGTTTTCGTCGGGCAAGCGGCATCTTTCCTCATGCCGGAGGGTAACGGTTTTGCCCGCGTTTCACCTGCCAGCGGCTTCTGGCTGATATTTGCCGGGCTGGCTCTGCTCGCCACGGATTGCATTGCCCGTCTTGAGCCGAAGCCCGCTGCCCGGATTTTGTTGCTGCTGGTGGCCATCGCCGCGCTCGCGGCCGTGCTGACAAGCGGCCTCTGGAACGACCTCTCCATCATCAAGGAATATACCGGCCGGGCCGATACATTCTGGACCGAGGCTTTGCGGCATGTGGAACTTGCCATCGGCTCGCTGATCGCAGCGACCGTGGTGGGCATTCCCCTGGGGATACTCTGTTACAAGGTCGAGCGGTTGCGCGCAGGCGTACTGAACAGCCTCAACATCGTCCAGACCATTCCCTCCATCGCCCTTTTCGGCCTTTTGATCGCCCCGCTCGGGTGGATCGCGGCCACTGTGCCGGGTGCCGCGAAAATCGGCATTGCCGGCATCGGCATGGCGCCCGCTTTCGTGGCGCTTTTTCTTTATTCGCTGCTGCCGGTGGTTTCCAACACGGTGGTCGGTCTTTCGGGTGTTTCGCAAGCGGTACGGGAAGCGGCGCGCGGGCTCGGCATGACCTCGGTGCAACGGCTGCTGCGGGTGGAATTTCCGCTGGCCATGCCGGTCATCCTCACCGGTATCCGCATCGTGCTGGTGCAGAATATCGGCCTGGCGACGATTGCCGCCCTGATCGGCGGCGGCGGCTTTGGCGTTTTCGTATTTCAGGGCATCGGGCAGACAGCGATGGACCTCGTGCTGCTCGGCACCGTGCCGACGGTTCTTCTCGGCTTTGCCGCCGCGATAACACTCGACGCCATCATCGACAGCAATCTCTTCAGCGCAGGCGGAAGGCAAAAGGCATGATCGAAATCGACACCATCACGAAACGATATGGCGATGCCGCCGTCGTGGATCAGGTATCGCTGACTGTCGCGCCGCGCACCGTCACCGTCATCGTCGGCACCTCCGGCTCGGGAAAGACCACTCTGCTGCGCATGATAAACCGGCTGGTGGAGCCCACCTCCGGCACGATCCGTATCGATGGTGAGGATGTCAGCGCGATGCCCGGTTTCAAGCTGCGCCGCCAGATCGGCTACGCCATTCAGGGCCATGGCCTGTTTCCGCACCGGACGGTGGCCGAAAATATCGCGACCGTTCCGCAGCTGATCGGCTGGGATCGCAAGCGGATCGAGGCGAAGATCGATGCGCTGATGCATCTCTTCCAGCTCGATCCCGCGCTTTATGCCGACCGTTTCCCGCATGAACTCTCAGGCGGTCAGCAGCAGCGTGTCGGCGTGGCGCGTGCGCTGGCCGCCGAGCCGAACATTCTTCTGATGGACGAACCATTCGGCGCGCTGGACCCGGTGATCCGCGCCAAGGCCCAGAACGATCTTCTCGATATCCAGAAAAAGCTCGGCGTGACCGTCGTTCTCGTCACACACGATATGGACGAGGCTTTTCATCTGGCGGATCGTATCGCCGTGATGGACAAGGGCCGTATCGTACAGGACGGCCCGCCGGCCGAACTGGTGCTGAAACCGGCGACGGATTTCGTGCGCACCATGATCGGCGAAAACGAACGGGCGCTGAAACTGCTGTCCGTTCTCTCCGTTGCCGATGTCGTGGAGCCGGGAAACGCAGAGGGCGAACCGCTCAGCGAGCATACAAGCCAGCGCGACGCCCTGTCGGCTATGTTATGGGCGGGCTGCGATGCCTTGCCGGTCGTCAGGGACAATGGGCAACCCGCCGGCCGGGTTCGGCGTGACGTTCTCCTCCAGCGTGCCGCCGGAGCCCCATGAAAAACGCCTTATCCTTGTTTGCCCTCGGTTTCCTGACGCTGGCGCTGATCATCTTCCTTGCCGTGCCGCAGGTCTTTGCGCCGGTGTTCCGCCCTCTCGTGCAGGCGAATGCGCCGGCAATCTACACGCAGGCCAATCTGTTTTCCCTCACGCTGTCGCATCTGACCATTGTGGCGATTGCCACGGGGCTGGCCACGCTCACGGCGGGAGCGCTCGCGGTTCTCGTCACCCGGCCGTTCGGGGCGGATTTCCTGCCGCTGTCGCGCAGCATCGTCAATATCGGCCAGACCTTTCCGCCGGTAGCGGTGCTGGCGCTGGCCGTACCGATGATCGGTTTTGGCGAAAAACCAACGCTCATTGCCCTGTTTCTCTATGCGCTTTTGCCGGTATTCGAAAATACGCTGACGGGTCTTACAACCCTGCCCGCCACGGTGATGGATGCCGCGAGAGGCAGCGGCATGACCGGCTGGCAACGCCTTGTCAAAGTGGAGTTGCCGCTTGCCCTTCCAGCCATTCTCGCCGGCATCCGGCTTTCGGCGGTCATCAGCCTTTCCACCGCAACCATCGGCTCGACCGTCGCGGCGCGCACCCTCGGCGAAGTGATCATTGCCGGCCTGCAATCCAACAATCTGGCCTTCATTCTTCAGGGCGGGCTGATCGTTGCGGCGCTGGCGATCCTGATTCACGCTGCCTTTTCCGCCCTGGAGAAGAGTGCGGCGCGCAAAACCGGGCACTGACCCAGGCAAGCCCCGCATTTTTATATTCCCGATGCCTGCCGCACATGGTAGGGGCTGACCGTCGAAACAGAAACATTCGAGGTTCGGGTGACACAGGCAATTGTCGTGATGGGAGTGAGCGGCTCCGGCAAGTCCACGGTCGCGGAAGCAGTGGCGAAGAAACTGGGCGTTCCTTTCATAGAGGGCGACAAGCTTCACCCGAAATCCAACGTCGATAAAATGTCCGAGGGTATTCCGCTGACGGACGAAGACCGCTGGCCCTGGCTCGATCTGATTGGCGCGGAACTGCGCAAGGGCAGCGAAAGCAACGGTGTCGTCGTTTCCTGCTCGGCGCTCAAGAAAATCTATCGTGACCGGCTTCGCAAGGCCACTGGCGGCCCGCTGGCTTTCGTCTATCTGGATGGCAGCCTGGAGCTTCTCAGCCGGCGCATGGGCGAACGCAAGGGCCATTTCATGCCGCTTTCGCTGCTTCAAACCCAGCTTGCCACGCTGGAAGTGCCGACTGGCGAACCGGGGGTCGTGACCGTCAGCATCGATGCCACACCGGAGGATATTGCGAATAACGCACTTTCCGGTTTAAAGACGGTGACGTTCTAAAATCCGAGCCTGTCGCGCAGGCCGTACCACCACGCGCCAAGCACGGTCAGCGGCACCCGGAAGGTCTTGCCGCCGGGGAACGGATAGTTCGGCAGCGAGCTCCAGATATCGAAACGTTCGGCGTGGCCGGCA
This sequence comes from Agrobacterium sp. LR_9, assembly GCF_041954855.1. Taxonomy (NCBI): domain Bacteria; kingdom Pseudomonadati; phylum Pseudomonadota; class Alphaproteobacteria; order Hyphomicrobiales; family Rhizobiaceae; genus Agrobacterium; species Agrobacterium sp. LR_9. The sequence continues at coordinate 102,200 of NZ_JAVAYA010000001.1, read as the reverse complement.
ACGGCCTCGCCCAGTATCTTGCCGAGCAGATGGGTTGTCGTAACACCATGGCCGCTGTCGCCATGCGAGAAATAGATATTGTCCGACAGCCTGCCCATATGCGGAATGCGCGTCAGGGTCAGCGCGAAATTGCCGCTCCAGGCAAAGTCGATCTTCGTTTTTTCCAGTTGCGGGAAGGTTTTGAGCATGTTCGGGCGGATCACGCCCGTGAGGTCAGCCGGATCGCTGCCGCCATAACCGATGCCGCCGCCATAGAGCAGGCGATTATCCGAGGTCCGGCGGTAATAATCGAGAATGTAATTGGCATCCTCGACGCAATAATTGGCGGGCAGAAGGGCCTCGATCAGATCGGCATCGAGCGGCTCCGTCGCCATGACCTGGCTTGAGACCGGCATCATGCGGTCGCCGATTTCTGGCAAGAGTTTGCCGAGATAGGCGTTGCCGCAGACGAGGACATATTTCGTCTTCACGCTGCCTGTTGCCGTGCGCACCACGGGGTTTGCGCCCTGCTCCACCGCAATGACCCGCGAATTTTCGAATATGCGCGCACCGAGGCTTTCCGCCGCCGCCGCTTCGCCCTGCACCAGATTGAGCGGGTGGATATGCCCGCCGAAGCGGTCGATCATGCCGCCGGCATATCGATCGGTCTTCACATACTGGCCGACATCCGCCTTCGAGACCATTTCGAGCCCGCCATGGCCGTGTTTCGCCCAATGGGTTTTGTGAGCCTCCATCTCGCGAATCTGTTTCGGCGTGAAGGCGGCGAAGAAACCGCCATCGACGAGATCGCAATCGATGGCGTATTTGGCAATGCGGTTGCGGATGATCGCGCCGCCTTCAAGCGACATTTCGCCGAGTTTCACCGCCTTGTCATGCCCATAGCGGCCAGCGATGGTCTCGAGATCGCGGCTATAGCCGTTGACGATCTGGCCGCCATTGCGACCCGAAGCGCCGAAGCCGACGCGGACGCCTTCCAGAACGATGACGGAATAGCCGCGCTCACTGAGTTCCAGCGCGGCGGAAATGCCGGTGAAGCCACCGCCGATGATGCAGACATCGGCGTCCAGCGCGCCTTCGAGCGTCGGCCGCACGGTTTTGACATTCGCGGAGGCCGCATACCATGACGATGTGTGGCCGGGATTGGGAATGTTCGTTACCTCAGCCATTTCACACCGTCCTGATATAGGCGTCATATTCGACGTCGGTTACACGCAGGGAAAATTCGGAAAGCTCCTGCTGCTTGCAGGCGGAAAACAGCGTGCGGTACTTCTGGCCGAGCGTCGCATAGGCAAAGCTCGACCGCGTGAAGCGCTGCAACGCATAGTCCCAGTTGGTGGGCAGCGGCTCGTGATTGATCGCATGGCTGTCGCCGGCAATTGCGCCTCCCGGTTGGCGCTTCTCCTTCATGCCTGCCAATGCGGCGCTCAGGATCATCGCGACAACGAGATAGGGATTGGTATCGGCGCCGGCGACCCGGTGTTCGATACGGGTCGCGGCCTTGCTGGCAACGATGACACGCACAGCCGCCGAGCGGTTGTCAATGCCCCAGGAGGCGTAGGTCGGTGCGTGTTCGCTGGGGGTCAGACGTCGATAAGAATTGGCATGGGGGGCGAAGATCGCCATGCTTTCACCCATGTTTTCCAAGAGGCCGCCGACCGAATGCATCAAAGCATCCGATGGGCCATCCTCTCCGGCGTAGATGTTCCTGCCGTCCCTGTCGAGAACGGAAAAATGCACGTGCATGCCGTTGCCGGCCTGCAACCCATAAGGCTTGGCCATGAAGGTGGCGTCGAGATCATGCCGCCGCGCCACGCCCTTGACGATACGTTTCAGAAAGACCGCGAAATCGGCCGCCTGCAACGCATCCGGAACATGATTGAGGTTGATCTCATATTGGCCGGGACCGTTTTCCCGCAACGTCGTATCGGCAAGCACGCCCTGTGCGCGGCAGGCCGTGGCAATATCATGGAAGACGTCCTCGAAATCCTGCAGTTCGGAAATCGACAGAACCTGTGTCTGGCCCGTATGCCAGCGGCCCTCGCGGCTGTGCGGCGGACGAACGGGATCGAGCGCGGAGCGGACGGGATCGATCAGGTAAAACTCGAGTTCGGTCGCCACGACCGGGGTGAGGCCGGCTTTTTTATAGGCGCCCAGAACCTGCGCCAGCACATGGCGCGGATCGCCATAAAAGCCGGTTCCATCCGGGTTTTTCATCGCCAGCAGAACCTGCGCCGTCGGGCGGCCAAGCCATGTCACCCGCGACAGCGTGCCTGGAACGGGGAAACAAAACCCGTCCGGATCGCCCGTGCCTTCCGCGAGACCTGCGGCATGCACGTCCCGGCCCCAGATATCCAGCGCATAGACCGACCGGGGAATGGCCATTCCCTTTTCAAGAACGTCGATTGCCCGTTCGCGCGGAATCCATTTGCCGCGCGGCACGCCGTTCGCGTCTATGACGAAAGCTTCGAGAATTTCGATATCGGGGTTATCGGCGAAAAATTTCTTTGCGTTTTCAATATCATCCATCATGCACCAGCAAGCCGTTTCCATCTCGTTTCATGCGCAGCGAGTTGCGCTAACGAAAGTCGTCCTGCTGCTGATAGATGAGAAACCTCGCCACCATGATGACGTTTCGCCCCTTTTCCCCTTTAGATCATTACATGATCTAAATTATATAGTTAGAACGGGATTTCAGGCGAAAACCGCTTACACTTTTCGCCATCCCGCCCCAGCATGCGACCATGTTACGTGGCCTGTCCCCGGAAGGCCAGCGGATTTAGCTATCAGGGATTGAACCTTTCAGGGCGATAGGCGTCGATGGCGATAACCGGCGTTTCACCCAGCATGGTTTCCGCCAATACACGGCCGGTGATCGGCCCAAGTGTAAGGCCATGGTGGGCGTGCCCGAAAGCAAACCACAATGTTTTATGGCGCGGCGCTTTGCCGATGATCGGCATCATATCCGGCGTGCAGGGCCGCGCACCCATCCACGGTTCCGCATCCAGCCGGCCGCCGAGAGGAAAGACGGTGCGCGCCACCCGCTCTGCCCGCTCGATCTGCACGGGAAATTTCGGTGCATCGCGTTCGGCAAATTCCGCGCCTGTCGTCAGGCGGATGCCCTTTCGCATCGGCGCGAGGAAATAACCGCGCTCGGCGTCGATCAGCCAGTTATTGAGCTTCGTGCCCTCCTGTGGCGCATAATGCATGTGGTAACCGCGTTTCACGCCAAGTGGAAAGCGATAACCCAGCCGTTCCGTAACGATATCCGCCCAGGGGCCAAGCGCCACGACGGCATGTTCGGCCTCGACCGCGCCGGTTTCGGTGCGCACCGTCCACCCGCTCACCGTCTGGCTGAGGGTGGAAGCGTCGCCCCTAACGACGCTTCCGCCGAGGCTCTCGAACAGCCGGACATAAGCGAGCGTCAGCGCATGAGGATCGCGTACCGACCAGGGATCGTTCCATTTCAGGCCGCCGACGAAATCATGGCTCAGATGCGGTTCGGCTGCGGCAAGCTCCTCGGCGTCGAGTTTCGTATGGGAAATGCCATGGTCGCGCGCCAGACGCTCGGCGAAAGCAAAATCGGCATCCCGCCTTGCGGCGGTTCTGTAGGCCTCCATCCAGCCGTTCTTGACGATCAGATCACCGGCTTTCGCCTCCTCGATCAGGATATTGTGCTCCGAAACCGAATGCTCGATCAGCGGCGCATAGGCGCGGGCAATTGCCGCGTGGCGCGAGGCTGCGGAATTGTACCAGTAGCGGCCGAGAAAAGGCGCGATCTTCGGCAGGGCAAAGAGATGATAGCGGGCATCGATGCTGTTGTTCAGGGAATAGCGCAGCAACAGGGCGAGATCCTGCGGGAAGGCATAAGGCACGACGCCTTCTCTCTGGATCAGCCCGGCATTGCCGAAGGAGGTCTCCTCACCCGGTCCGCGCCGGTCGACCAGCACCACCGACTTACCCCTGCGGGCCAGTTGCAGGGCGATGGAGACCCCGATGATCCCTGCCCCCAAAACGATCACATCCGCTGCCATGGCAATCAATCCGTTTCCGCGTCACATGCCACTCAACATGGGTCGGCATTTTCCGCGAAGCAACAGAAAAATCATCACCTTAACAGAAACAGCAATGCAGCCTACTGGCTTATCGCCTTCGTTTTCATCGCCTCGATGTTGAAGGCGGCCGCCAGCAGCGCCTTGGTATAGTCCTGCTGCGGGTCGGCGAAGATTTCCGCCGCCGGGCCGCTCTCCACCACCTTGCCATGGCGCATGACGATCAGGTGGTTGGCGAGCGCCTTCACCACCTTCAGATCGTGGCTGATGAAGAGATAGGCGAGTTCGTGCTTCGCTTGCAGATCGCGCAGCAGATCGACCACCTGCGCCTGCACGCTCATGTCAAGCGCGGAGGTCGGCTCATCCAGCATGACGAAACGGGGTTTAAGCACCATGGCGCGGGCAATGGCGATGCGCTGGCGCTGGCCACCGGAAAATTCATGCGGATACCGCCAGCGCGTCGCGGGGTCGAGACCGACCTCTTCCAGCGCGGTGGCGACACGCGTATCGCGCTCATCGGCAGACAGAGACCGCTCATGCACCTTCAAGCCCTCGGCGACGATCTCGCCGACCGACATTCGCGGGCTGAGCGACCCATAAGGATCCTGAAACACCACCTGCAGCCGGTTTCTGAGCGGCTTCATCATCTCGTAAGAATAGTGGTCGATCGACTGGCCGATGAAGCTGATGCGCCCTTCAGACGCAATCAACCGCGAGAGCGCCAAACCGAGCGTCGTCTTGCCGGAACCGGATTCGCCTACCACGCCCACCGTCTGGCCGGCGCGCAGGGTAATATCGATGCCGTCCACCGCCTTCACATGGTCGACCACCCGGCGCATCAGCCCCGCCTTGATGGGAAACCAGACCTTGATATCGTCACCCTGCATGACCACGGGTTTGCTGGCGTCGGAATGCGGCGGCTCGCCCTTCGGCTCCGCCGCCAGAAGATGGCGCGTATAGGCGTGCTGCGGATCGTTGAAAACCTGCTCCACTGTGCCGGTCTCGACAATCTTGCCCTTGGTCATGACGCAGACGCGGTCGGCAAATTTGCGGACAATGCCGAGATCGTGGGTGATGAACAGCATGGACATGCCGTGCTTCGTCTTGAGGTCGCTCAGAAGTTCGAGGATCTGGGCCTGAACCGTCACGTCGAGCGCCGTCGTCGGCTCATCGGCGATCAGCAGTTTCGGCCGGTTGGCAAGCGCCATGGCGATCATCACGCGCTGCCGCTGGCCGCCGGACAATTCATGCGGATAGGCCTTCAGGCGTTTTTCCGGTTCGCGGATACCCACCTGCAGCAGCAGTTCCAGCGTGCGCGCCCGTGCCTGCGCTCCGGTGATTGCCTGATGCAGTTCCAGAATCTCGCCGATCTGCCGCTCGATGGTGTGGAGCGGGTTGAGCGAGGTCATCGGCTCCTGGAAAATCATGGTGACGTCGTTGCCGCGGACCGCGCGCAGGGAGCGTTCCGGCAAAGTCAGCATATCCTTGCCGTCGAACAGGATTTTCCCCGAGGGATGGCTTGCCGCCGGATAGGGCAGCAATTTGAGAATGGAGTTCGCCGTCACGGACTTGCCGGAACCGGACTCGCCGACGAGGGCAACGACTTCGCCCGGCATCAAATCGAAGGACACATGATCGACAGCGATGCTCGTCGCGCCGCCTTGATGAAAGGCGACGGAGAGATCGCGGACGGAGAGAAGCGGTTGGGTCTTTGTTTCCGTCATGGCGATCACCGGAACGTCTTGCGTGGATCGAAGGCGTCGCGCACCGCTTCACCGACGAAAATCAACAGTGAGAGCATGATGGACATGGTGAAAAACGCAGTGAGGCCAAGCCAGGGGGCCTGAAGGTTGTTCTTGCCCTGCGCGATCATCTCGCCCAGCGACGGCGATCCCGGCGGCATGCCGAAGCCGAGGAAATCGAGCGAGGTGAGCGTCGTGATCGAACCGGAGAGGATGAAGGGCAGGAAGGTCAGTGTCGCCACCATGGCGTTGGGCAGAAGGTGGCGGAACATGATCGTCCAGTTACCGACGCCAAGCGCACGGGCGGCGCGGACATATTCGAAGTTTCTGGCCCGCAGGAATTCGGCGCGCACAATGCCGACGAAGCCGACCCATGAAAAGAGCAGCATGATGCCGAGCAGCACGAAGAAGCCCGGCGGCAGGATGGCCGCGATGATGAGCAGGATGTAGAGCACCGGCATGGACGACCAGATTTCGATGAAACGCTGCAACAAAAGGTCAGTCCAACCGCCGAAATAACCCTGGATCGCACCGGCGGTGACGCCGACAAGGGCCGACGCGATGGTCAGCGTCAGGCCGAACAGCACGGAAATGCGGAAACCATAGATCATCCGCGCCGTGACATCGCGGGCCTGATTGTCGGTTCCGAGCCAATTGAGATTGCCAAGCGTGCAGCCGGGATCGGCATCGCCCTGCGGGTAAGCCGAGCAGCGATCCTTTTTATCCATCAGCCAGAAGGGCGCGGTCGGCGCCGAATGCGGAATATTGGAATTGACCGTCTGATAGGAATAGCGGATCGGCGGCCAGATCATCCAGCCATTGGCGTTGATCTCATCCTGAATGAAGGAGGATTTGTAATCGGTCTGGGCAAGAAACCCGCCGAATTTTTCCTCCGGATAATCGACCATGACCGGCACCAACAACTCGCCCTTGTAGGAAGCGAGAATGGGTTTGTCATTGGCAATGAATTCCGCAATCAGGCTCAGAAAAAACAGGATCAGGAACAGCCAGAAGGACCAGTAACCGCGCCGGTTTGCCTTGAAATTCTGCCAGCGGCGCTTGGTGGTCGGCGAAAACCACGGGCGCTTCGGTTTTACCAGCGTTTCCGTTTCGGCGGCATGGGCAAGTGTCATCACACATCCCTCCGCTCGAAATCGATACGTGGATCGATCCATGTATAGATCAGGTCGGAAATGAGACCGACGACCAGGCCCATCAACGAGAAGATGAAGAGCGTGCCGAACACGATCGGGTAATCGCGGTTGACGACCGAGAGATAACCGAGGCGGCCAAGGCCATCGAGCGAGAAGATATTCTCGATCAGCAGCGATCCGGTGAAGAAGGCCGAGATGAAGGCGCCCGGAAAACCCGCGATCACGATCAGCATCGCATTGCGAAAGACATGACCATAAAGAACCCTGCGCTCGGTGAGCCCCTTGGCGCGGGCGGTGATGACATATTGTTTCTTGATTTCGTCGATGAAGGAATTCTTGGTCAGAAGCGTCGTCGTCGCGAAGGCCGAAAGCGACAGTGCGATGAGCGGCAGGGTCAGGTGCCAGAAATAGTCGATGATCTTCTGCCACCAGTTCAGCTGATCAAAATTATCCGACACCAGACCGCGCAGCGGGAACCAGTCGAAGAAGGATCCGCCGGCGAAGAGGACGATGAGCAGGATGCCGAACAGGAAGCTTGGTACGGCATAACCGATGATGATGATGCCCGAGGTCCAGACATCGAAGGTCGAACCGTCGGACACGGCCTTCTTGATGCCGAGCGGAATGGAGATGATGTAGGAAATGATCAGGATCCAGAAGCCGAGCGAGGCCGAGACCGGCAGCTTGTCGATGATGAGATCGATCACCGAGGAATTGCGGAAGAAGCTTTCGCCGAAATCGAAGCGGATGTAATTCCACATCATTTCGAGAAAACGGGTGAGCGGCGGTTTGTCGAAACCGAACTGTTTTTCGAGCTTGGCGATCAGTTCCGGATCGAGACCCTGCGCACCGCGATATTTCGAACCGCTATCATCGAAACCGCCGGACTGGCCCATGAGATCGCCGCCGCCCGAAAGCCGGTCGGAGGCGCTGTCGCCCTGCCCGGTCAATTGCGCGACGACCTGTTCCACCGGCCCGCCCGGCGCGAACTGGATGACGAGAAACGAAATGCCCATAATGCCGATGATGGTCGGGATCATCAGCGCCAGACGTCTGAGGATATAGGCGCCCATCAGCCTCTGCTCCCGGCCGATACGTCAGCGGTTTTCGTTTCTGTCAAACCCGGTCCTTTCCTGAAAGCGCCTGCCTGCGCTTTAAGCGATTCGTCTCGCCCTATGTGAATCAAGCCTTCGCCGCGAAAGCAAGGCCGGCGTCAGTTTCCGGCCTGGCTGGACCACCATGCATCGGGAAAACCGACACCATATTGGGGCAGGTTTTCCGGACGGATAAGCGTGTTCCAGTAAGCGATGAACATCTCACCGCGATAGAATTGCGGGATGACATAGCTGTTTGCCAAAAGCACGCGGTCGAGAGCGCGTGCCGCCGCCACCTGCTCATCCCGGTTGGGCGCAAAGATGACTTTTCTGACCAGAGCATCAACCGCCGGGTTCTTGATACCGGCAATATTATTGGAACCCTGCCGGTCGGCGGCGGCCGAGCCCCAGAAATCCGCCTGTTCGTTCCCGGGGTTCGCCGAGGTCGCCCAGAGCTTGACGATCACGTCATAATCGAAGCTGCGGGTGCGGTTGGTATATTGCGAGGCGTCGACGGTACGGATCGTCGCGTTGATGCCAATCTTCTTCAGGTTCTGGACATAGGGAAGGATGGTTCTTTCCATGCCGGCGGAATCGATCAGAAACTCCATATCGAGCGGCTGTCCGGTTTTGGCATTGACCATGCGGTTGCCGCGCAGCTCGTAACCGGCTTCCTTCATCAGCTTCACCGCTTCGCGCAGATTGTCGCGCTGCTTGGCCGGATCACCCGCGACCGGGTTGCGATATTCTGTCGTGAAAACCTCCGGCGGAACCTGATCCTTCAGTTCCTGAAGAATTTCCAGCTCGCGACCGGTCGGCAGGCCGGAAGAGGCCAGCTCGCTGCCCATGAAGAAGCTGTTGATGCGCTGGAACTGGCCGTAAGCCAGCGTGCGGTTCAGCTCCTCGAAATCGAAGGCGTAGTTGAGTGCCTTGCGCAGGTTCGGGTTCTGGAACTTTTCGCGGCGCATGTTCGGCACAAAGGCCTGCATGATACCGACGGAACGATAGATATTCGGCAGTTCTTCCTTCTTGACGCGGCCTTCCTTGACCGCCGGAAAATCATAACCCGTGACCCAGCGGCTGGAGGAGGCTTCCTGCCGGAAATCGACGGTCCCGGACTTGAAGGCCTGGAATTCCACATCCTGATCGGCAAAGAAGGTGTAGGCGATGGTTTTGAAATTGTTCATCCCCACATTCACATTGACGTCCTTGCCCCAGTAGTCGTCGCGGCGTTCGTAAGCGATTGTCGAGCCGGGAGAGACTGAGGCAATCTTGTAGGGGCCGGAACCCATCACCGGTTCCAGCGTGCCACGCGATATGTCGCGCGGCTTGCCATCCGGGCCGGCTGCCTCCCACCAGTGCTTGGGAACGATCAGCAATTGCCCGACAATCTGCGGCAATTCGCGATTGTTCTTTTCGTCGAAAGTGAAGGTGATGTCCCTTTCCCCGCTCACCTCCGCCTTGGTGACATGAGTGTAGTATGTCGCAAGCTGCGGGCTCAAATCCTTGGCTTTTTCGAAGCTGAAGACGACATCCTCCGGCGTCACCGGCTTGCCATCGGCCCATTTGGCCTCCGCGCGCAGCCGGAAGGTGGCTTTCGAAATATCGTCGGGATAGCTCACGCCCTCCGCCAGAAGACCGTAGGAAGCCGACAGCTCCTCTTCCGTCGATTTCATCAATGTATCGAAAACGAGCGAAAGGCCGGTCGCCGCCTCGCCCTTGGCGAGCAGCGGATTAAGGGTATCGAAAGTGCCCGCCGTCGACAGGCGAAGGGTGCCGCCTTTCGGCGCCTTGGTGTTCACATAGTCGAAATGATCGAAGCCATCGGGATGTTTCAGTTCCCCAACCGTCGAAATCCCCTTTCGCCACACATCGGCCGATTGTGCGAAGGCCGCCGCCGGTATCAGCAGGGCGGATGCCGCAAGAGCAATGAGGAGACGGGATTTCAGTGGTGCCAATTTCATCGGGGGAATGTCCCTGTTTTCGCGTTTGTTGAAGAGAGCATAAAACAAAGATTGGCAAAAAACAGATGCGCTGGCTCACAAGCTCTTTATCCGCGCCTTTATCCTCCCGCTTTGCAACAGGCGGGGCGAAACATGGTTTCAACAAAATCCCGTTCCAGTTTATCTTAAGGGGAAGAGAATCATCTGATCGGACGGGCACGACGATATGACGGCGGGATCATCGAGAGTTTTCAAGGCGGCCATGCTGGCGATTTCGGTCGTCTCCGCGCTGCAGTTGCAGATGGAAACCGCATCGGCCGAGGACAGGCCCGCGAAAGAGGTGTTCGGCCACATGGCGCTGCCTTCCGCCACGGGCTCGCAGCCGATCGGCTCCTATGCCAAGGGCTGCCAGTCCGGCGCCATCGCCATGCCGACGGACGGTCCCGGCTGGCAGGCCATGCGCCTTTCCCGCAACCGGCGCTGGGGCCAGCCGCAGATGATTTCCTTCCTCGAACAATTTTCGCAGGATGCGCAGAAGATCGGCTGGCCGGGCCTGCTGCTGGGCGATATTTCCCAGCCGCGCGGCGGACCGATGCTGACTGGCCATGCGTCGCACCAGATCGGCCTTGATGTCGACATCTGGTGGCGACCGATGCCGACCCCGCGGCTGAGCGTGGAGCAGCGCGAAACCGTGCCTTTCATCTCCATGCTGGACAAGAGCAAGTTCCTGACGGTCGATGACCGCAAGTGGTCGCCGCTGAATGCCCGGCTGGTGATGATGGCGGCAAGTTACCCGCAGGTGGAGCGTGTCTTCGTCAACCCGGCCATCAAGCAGAAGCTCTGCCAGACATGGACCGGCGACCGCACCTTCATGGGCAAGATCAGGCCGATATACGGCCATGACGAGCACTTCCACATCCGGCTCGAATGCCCGCCCGGCGCGCCGAACTGCAAGCCGCAGGCGGCCGTGGGCAAAGGCGACGGCTGCGACAAGTCGCTTGCCTGGTGGTTCAGCAAGGAACCATGGGCGCCGCCGAAAAAGGACCCCAATGCCAAGCCGGTGAAACCGCGCCCGGTCATGGTTTCCGATCTGCCCTCGGCCTGCGCCGCCGTGGCTGTCGCCCCTTCCGCCAATCCTGAGGGGCTTGCGGCCCAGGCCTATTCGCCTGCTCCGGCAACGCGCCAGCAAAGCGTGGAACAGGTCATTCAGGCGGCCCCCGCCCTGCAGCCGCCTTCGGATATTCCGCTTCCCACCCAGCGCCCGACATTGAACTGAAACAGAAATGAGGCATTCAACAGCTTCCCTTTTCAAATGGCGGCAAGCTGCTATAGAAGGCTTCAAATCGATTTAATTCTTGATGGAACGGGCTGGGACCATGGAAGGACAACGCTGTATCGCGCTCATCGCTCACGACGAGAAAAAGGACGATATGGCGGATTTCGCCCGTCATCACCAGAAAGCGCTTGCCGGTTTCAGGATCGTCGCCACCGGCACGACCGGCGGGCGGGTACAGGAAGCCTGTCCGGGTCTTGAAGTCATTCGCCTCAAAAGCGGTCCTCTCGGCGGCGACCAGCAGATTGGCGCGATGATCGCCACGGGCGAGGTGGACATGCTGATCTTCTTCACCGACCCGCTGACGGCAATGCCGCATGATGTGGATGTGAAGGCGCTGACGCGACTTGCTACGGTTTACGATATTCCCATGGCGCTCAACCGCGCCACCGCAGAAAATCTCATCGACTTCCACGTCGCCAACTGAACCTCCCAACATGGAACAGGCAATGCCGAAGACGTCCGATACCGAATATCTGTCCTTTCCGATCCTTCTTGGCGACATCGGCGGCACCAATGCCCGCTTTTCCATTCTGATCGATTCCTTTGCCGAACCGGTGCACCTCACCACCGTGAAGACGGCGGAATATCCGACTATCGACGACGCCATTCAGCAGGCGGTTCTGGACAAGACCTCGCTTCAGCCGGTCTCGACCATTCTGGCGATTGCCGGCCCGATCGAAGGTGACGAGATACCGCTCACCAATTGCCATTGGGTCGTCAAGCCAAAGGACATGCTGGCCAATCTTGGCCTGAAGGATGTCATCGTCATCAACGACTTCGAGGCGCAGGCTCTGGCGATTGCAGCGCTTGACGACGACAACCGCGAACCCATCGGCTCCGGCCGTAAGGATGTGCTGGCATCGCGCGTCGTTCTTGGACCCGGCACGGGGCTTGGCGTCGCCGGGCTGGTTTATGCCCGTCATATGTGGTTCCCGGTGCCTGGTGAGGGCGGCCATATCGATATCGGCCCGAGAAGCGCGCGTGACTATGCGGTTTTCCCGCATATCGAAACCATCGAGGGCCGTGTCGCCGGGGAGCAAATCCTGTGCGGGCGCGGGCTGGTCAATCTTTACCGGGCCGTCTGCACCGCCGATGGCATCGAGCCTGTCTTTTCCGATCCGGCCGACATTACTTCTCAAGGGCTTTCGGGCGAGAACCCGCAGGCGAAAGAGACCCTGTCCCTTTTCAGCACCTATCTCGGCCGCGTGGCCGGTGACCTCGCGCTGATCTTCATGGCGAAGGGCGGTGTCTATCTGGCCGGCGGTATTTCGCAGAAGATCATTCCGGCGCTGAAGAGCCCGGAATTCCGGGCTGCCTTCGAAGACAAGGCGCCGCACAGCGCGCTGATGCGGACCATTCCCACCTTCGTCGTCACCCATCCGCAGGCGGCGCTTTCCGGGCTTGCCACCTATTCGAGAACGCCGTCCGATTTCGGCCTGTCGCTGGACGGACGACGCTGGAGGACTTGATCGCCCGGCCTGTTCTTACGTGATGCTTGCGAAGCAGGCGGGCGGTCTTTAACGTCGCTGCTGAAAACATCAATCGACCGATACCGGCGGATCTCGATCCGCCCGAGATGAAAAGTGAGTGACAGCATGGGCAGCAGCGGCATGAAACTGGTGGTGGTCGGCGCGGCGGGCCGCATGGGACAGGCGCTGATCCGCCTCATTCACCAGACCCCCGGCGTCCAGCTGCATGCCGCCGTCGCGCGCGAAGGCTCCGCCTTTGTCGGCCGCGATGCGGGCGAGATTGCGGGTCTTGGCCCGATCGGTGTCGAAATCACCAGCGATCCGCTGCAGGCATTTCTGCATGCGGAAGGGGTGATTGATTTCACCTCGCCGGCAACCAGCGTCACCTTTGCCGGCCTCGCCGCACAGGCCCGCATCGTGCATGTCATCGGCACCACGGGTTGCTCGGCGGAAGACGAGGAAAAATTCAAGGCGGCGTCGCGCCATGCCCGCATCGTCAAGTCGGGAAATATGAGCCTCGGCGTCAACCTGCTCAGTGTTCTCACACAGCAGGCAGCGCAGGCGCTGGATGCGCAGAACTGGGATATCGAAATCCTTGAAATGCACCACAAGCACAAGGTGGATGCGCCCTCCGGTACCGCCCTTCTGCTCGGCGAGGCGGCGGCGGCGGGCCGCAAGGTCGACCTCACTACATCGTCCGTTCGCGTGCGCGACGGGCATACGGGCGCGCGTGAAGCCGGGACCATCGGTTTCGCCACGCTGCGTGGCGGCTCGGTGATCGGCGAACATTCTGTGATCTTCGCCGGAGAGGGCGAGCGCGTCGAGCTTTCGCACTATGCTGGCGACCGCTCCATTTTCGCACGCGGCGCGATTGCTGCAGCCGTCTGGGCCTTCGACAAGAAGCCGGGCTTCTATTCGATGCTGGATGTGCTGGGGCTTTCGCAGGCGGAGTAAGCTTTCGGCTTAATTCTCCACCGTGAATTCGACCGTATCGGCCGAAAAACGGCTGATGGCATATTGCACTGGTACGCCATCCATGTCGGCGTTCAATGCTTGAGTAACAAGCAGGATCGCGCCCGGCGACAATTCGAGATCGGCCAGATCCTGCGTGTCCGCATGGCTGGCGGAAATGACGGTGGAAATGCGCACGTAATCCGCCACGCCCAGCATATTGAAGGCAGCCGTAATCGAGCCACTTTTAAGATAGGCCTCGCCTATTCCGGCGAAACGATCCGCCGGAAACCATGTGGTCGAGCGGGACACCGGCCGGTTATCGGCCTTGCGCAGCGTTTCGAGACGTATGAGCGGCGCACCCGCCGGCAATTGCAGCCGCGCCGCCAGATCGGCATTGGCCGGTTCGGTTGTGTGGGAAAGAAGCAGGGCCTCCATTTCCTTGACCTGATCGGCAATGCCCGCTGTGAACCGCGTGCGCCGCGAAATCGGAAAACTCAGGCGCTCCTTGCGGGCGATCATCGTGCCACGCCCCTGCACCGGCTCGAGAATGCCTTCGCTGGCGAGTGCGGCAATGGCGCTTCGGACGGTATGACGGTTGACGCCGAATTTTTCGGCCAGCGTCATTTCCGGCGGCAACATGCCGGTTTCATCGTGATCGCCCGCCGCGATCTCGCCTCTGATCCTGTCGGCGATCTGCCGCCAGAGCGCCACGCCGTTCTTTCTTTTCATCGCTGCCGAAGGGCCCATGTCACACGCTTGTCATTCACTAACGTTAAATGTACCTTATATTGTATAGTTGTCTATATCAATAGACATTAGAGGTCAAGCGATGATTCACAAAACTGCAGATTTGCATGCAGACAGAAAGCGGGTGGCGGCGCTTCTTGCCCGCGCCACCGTGCAGGAACTCGAAACCGTCTGGAACCGGCAGGATGAGAGCCCCCGGACGGAAAACGTGCGCGGCCCGGAAACCGGGCTCGTCATGGTCAAGGGCCGCATCGGCGGGGGCGGCGCGCCCTTCAATCTGGGTGAGACGACCGTGACCCGGGCAACCGTCAAGCTTGCCTCGGGCACCGTCGGTCACGCCCATGTTCTCGGCACCGGCCGCAAGAAGGCCTGGTACGCCGCCGTTTTCGATGCGCTCTGGCAGGAAAGCCCGACCCGCGGCTTTGTCGAGGCCGAGCTTCTTTCACCGGTCGAGAAACGACTGACCGAGGATAAGGACAGGAAGACAAAAGAGACCGCCGCAACACGGGTCGATTTCTTCACCATGGTTCGAGGAGAAGATTGATGAGCGTCAAGGCCGAAGCATTGACGGGCGGTTTTTCCGACGCCGTCTTCGATTCCCAACGAATTTTCAAGAAACTCATGGATGGCATGGCCCGGCCGGGCACGCCGCAGACAATCGAAACCGCAGTCGCCCCACCATCGCCTCTCGCCCCCGCCACCGGCGCGGTTCTGCTGGCGCTCTGCGATCACGATACGCCGTTCTGGCTGAGCGGCGCCCTGCGGAAAACAACCGTCCCCGGCTGGATCGGATTTCATACCGGCGCGGTTGCGACGGATGAAAAAAGCGCAGCGCATTTCGCCGTCATCGAAGCGGGCAGCGCCATAGCCTCCTTCGGTCTCTTCGCCCAGGGAAGTCAGGAATATCCCGACCGCTCCACCACGCTCATCATCGAGCTGCCTGATCTGGATGGAGGACGGGAATTGCTGCTCTCCGGCCCCGGTATCCGTCACGTCAACATCATCAGCCCCACGGGCCTGCCGGACATATTCCCGCGGCTGTGGGCGGAGAACAACGCCATTTTTCCGCGCGGCGTCGACGTCATCCTGACATCCGCCGACAGATTTGTCTGCCTGCCGCGCACGACGCGCATTCAACCCGTGGAGGCGTAAGATGTATGTTGCTGTCAAAGGCGGGGAAACCGCCATTGCCAACGCCCACCGGCTTCTGGCCGACAAGCGGCGCGGAGACCGCCACCTGCCCGCGATGACGGTTTCGCAGATCGTTTCGCAGCTTTCGCTCGCCGTCGACCGGGTGATGGCGGAAGCGTCTCTTTACGATCAGTCGCTGGCAGCCCTTGCCGTCAAGCAGGCCCGCGGCGACATGATTGAGGCCATCTTCCTGCTGCGCGCCTACCGCACGACGCTGCCGCGTTTCGGTTATTCGGTTCCGGTCGATACCGCTGACATGACGGTGCAGCGGCGCGTTTCCGCGACCTATAAGGATTTGCCGGGCGGACAATTGCTGGGGCCAACCTTCGATTACACCCATCGCCTGCTCGATCCTTCGCTTCTCGAGGATGAGGCCGTTGAGACAGCCACCCAGCGCGAAGGCGAGCCGGAACATGTCATGCGCGTCTCAGACATTCTGGCGCAAGAAGGACTGATCGAAACCGACGGCGATATGCCGGCTGACCATATTGCCGGCGACCTAACGCGGGAGCCGATGGAATTTCCAATGCCGCGTGACCTGCGCCTGCAATCGCTGGCACGTGGTGACGAAGGTTTCCTTCTGGCGCTCGCTTATTCGACGCAGCGCGGTTACGGCCGCACCCATCCGTTCGTCGGTGAAATCCGCATCGGCGAAGTGGAGATGGAACTGGAGGTGCCAGAACTCGGCTTTGCCGTCTCGCTTGGCGACATACAGGTCACCGAATGCCAGATGGTGAACCAGTTCAAGGGTTCTGCCAAGGCGCCACCGCAATTCACACGCGGCTACGGTCTGGTGTTCGGCCAGAGCGAACGCAAGGCGATGGCCATGTCGCTGGTCGACCGGGCGCTGCGGGCAGGCGAATTCGGCGAGGATGTGGTGGCCCCCGCGCAGGACGAGGAATTCGTCATTTCACACGCCGACAACGTTCAGGCGACAGGTTTCGTCGAACATCTGAAACTGCCGCATTACGTGGATTTTCAGGCCGAACTCGGTCTGGTCAGGAAAATGCGTGCCGATTTCGAGGCGATCAACGCCAATGGCGCGGAGTGGCTGGGCGATGCGGCCGAATAGCTCAGCGGCTGTGCTGCTCGCCAAACCAGTAAGCGCAAAAGACGGTCGATGCTGCAAATACAGCAAAGAACACGGCTGCAAGAATTCCAATCTCCATGAGCTTGTACTCCTTTTTTCACAAGGCTAACGCGCAATGCTTGAAGAAGTTTCATTTGACGACGGACTGGCTGCCTACAACTTCGCTTATCTGGACGAACAGACCAAGCGAATGATCCGCCGGGCGATCCTGAAGGCCATCGCCATTCCCGGTTATCAGGTTCCCTTCGCTTCCCGCGAAATGCCCATGCCCTATGGCTGGGGCACCGGCGGTGTGCAGGTAACCGCTTCCATTCTCGGCCCGGACGATGTGCTGAAGGTTATCGATCAGGGTGCGGACGACACGACCAATGCGGTTTCCATCCGCGCCTTTTTCCAGAAGGTGGCGAATGTTGCCGTCACCACCCGCACCAAGGATGCAACTATCATCCAGACGCGGCATCGCATTCCCGAAGAAGAACTGCATTCGGGTCAGGTCCTCGTCTATCAGGTTCCCATTCCCGAGCCCCTGCGCTTCCTCGAGCCGCGCGAGACCGAAACGCGAGTCATGCACGCGCTGGAGGAATACGGCCTGATGCACGTCAAGCTTTACGAGGATATCGCCCGCAACGGCCGTATCTCCACCACCTACGCCTATCCGGTGAAGGTGGCCGGGCGTTATGTGATGGATCCATCGCCTACCCCGAAATTCGACAATCCGAAAATGCATCTCTCGGACGCCCTGCAACTCTTCGGCGCAGGACGCGAAAAGCGCATCTATGCCGTGCCGCCCTATACCGACGTCGTCAGCCTCGATTTCGAGGACCATCCCTTCGAAATCCAGCGCTTCGACAAGCCCTGCGCGCTGTGCGGTGCGGAGAATGTCTATCTGGACGAGGTGGTGCTTGATGATAAGGGCGGGCGGATGTTCGTCTGCTCCGATACCGACCATTGCGAGGACCGCCGCGCCCATGGCCACAAGGGCCACCTGCTGGCGGATGTGAAGGAGGCCGCAGAATGAGCGACGCACCGCTTCTGAAAGTCCGGGACGTTTCCAAATATTACGGTGACCGCGCCGGTTGCCGCAATGTCTCCTTCGAGCTTTACCCGGGCGAGGTGCTTGCCATCGTCGGCGAATCCGGTTCCGGCAAGACCACGCTTCTCAACTGCATTTCCACCCGGCTGATGCCGACGGCGGGCAGTGTGGAGTATCGCATGCGCGACGGTTCGGTACGTGACCTCTATCATATGGGCGAGGCCGAACGGCGTTTCCTGATGCGGACCGACTGGGGTTTCGTGCACCAGAACCCGGCGGACGGGCTGCGCATGGCGGTTTCGGCCGGCGCCAATGTCGGCGAGCGGCTGATGGCCGTCGGTAACCGGCATTACGGCAATATCAGGCAATCGGCCAGCGAATGGCTGGAACGGGTGGAAATCGGCACCGACCGCATCGACGACCAACCACGCGCCTTTTCCGGCGGCATGCGACAGCGCCTGCAGATCGCCCGCAACCTCGTCACCTCGCCGCGCCTCGTCTTCATGGACGAACCGACTGGCGGCCTCGATGTTTCCGTGCAGGCGCGCCTGCTCGATCTGGTCCGCGGTCTCGTCAACGATCTCGGTCTCGCCGTCGTCGTCGTCACCCATGATCTTGCGGTGGCGCGGCTGCTTTCCCACCGCATGATGGTGATGAAGGGCGGCGACGTCATCGAACATGGTCTGACCGACCGGGTGTTGGACGACCCGCGCGAGCCCTACACGCAATTGCTTGTTTCCTCTATTCTGCAGGTTTGACGCCATGCCGACGCCCCTTATCGTTTCGGAAGTCTTCAAAAGCTTCACCATGCATCTTCGCGACGGCATCGAATTGCCCGTTGTGCGCGATGTCAATTTCTCCGTTTGCGGCGGCGAATGTGTCGTGTTGGGCGGTCCCTCCGGCATCGGCAAAAGCTCGATCCTGAAAATGCTCTATGGCAACTACGCCATCGACAGCGGGCAGATTCTCGTTCGTCATGAGGGCCAGGTCGTCGATATCGGCAACGCCTCGCCGCGCACGATCCTCGATATCCGCCACCGCACCATCGGTTATGTCAGCCAGTTCCTGCGCACCGTGCCGCGTGTCGCTGCCATAGATGTCGTCGCCGAACCGCTTCTGGCGCGCAAGGTTGCCGCCGATGAAGCCCGCGAACACGCAGCCATGCTGCTTTCGAAGCTCAACCTGCCACGGGAACTATGGTCGCTTCCGCCCGCAACCTTCTCGGGCGGCGAGCAGCAGCGCGTGAATATCGCCCGCGGCTTCATCACCGACCATGCGATTCTGCTTCTGGACGAGCCGACGGCCTCGCTGGACGCCCTCAACCGGCGTGTCGTCGTCGATATGATCGTCGAGAAAAAACAGAAGGGCACGGCACTGCTCGGCATTTTCCATGACGAGGAGGTGCGGGAGGCCGTGGCCGACCGCATTCTGGACGTCTCACAGTTTTCTCCCAGGAAAGCAGCGGCATGAGCGTCAAGGTGGGTCTGGAACCGGTCATCCATGAGACCGCCCGTGTCAGCAACTCCACGATCGGCCGCTATACCGAAATTTCGGAACGCTGCCGCATCGAGGAAGTCGAGATGGGCGACTACTCCTATGTCATGCAGGATGGTGCGATCTGGTGCGCCACCATCGGCAAATTCGTCAACATCGCCGCCTCCGTCCGCATCAATGCCACCAATCACCCGATGCAGCGGGCGACGCTGCATCACTTCACCTATCGTGCCAACAACTATTGGGACGATGCGGAGGATGAGACGGACTTCTTTGCCGCCCGCCGCGCCAAGCGCGTCGTCATCGGCCATGATGTATGGATCGGCCATGGTGCGACGATCCTGCCCGGCGTCACGGTGGGAAACGGCGCTGTGATCGGGGCGGGTGCAGTCGTCTCAAAAGATGTCGCGCCCTATACCATCGTCGGCGGCGTGCCCGCCCGGCTGATTAGGGAGCGCTTCCCGGCGGAACTGGGCCGGCAAATGGATAATCTGAAGTGGTGGGACTGGGATCACGCGGCATTGCGCGTCGCTCTCGACGATTTCCGCAATCTGGACGCCGAGGTTTTCGTCGCGAAATATGGCGGATGAAATCTCCTGCTGCCGAACACCTGCAAATCCCGGGGTACCCCCGGGATTTTTGTTTATGCGATCAAAAAAGACACGCGGATTTGAACGGTCTCAAGATTCCTCCCGAAAGCTTTGTCGGCGAACCCCTGGGCGTCGTATCTGCGAATTCTGTAATATTTTATTCATCAAACTGACATCCACACTTCACGCACCGCTGTTACGCCGAACCCCGTCAAAAAGAAGATTGGACGGGGAAATGAGCTTTCACCTGAAGCAAGTCACGCGCCGTTTCGGCAACCACACTGCGGTCGATTCCGTGAATGTCGAAATTCCGCAGGGCCAGATGGTCGGCGTGATCGGACGCTCGGGTGCGGGAAAATCGACGCTGCTGCGCATGATCAACCGCCTCGTTGATCCGTCCTCGGGTTCCATCCATTTCAACGACACGGAAGTTTCGGCGCTGAAGGGTGCTGCGCTTCGCAGCTGGCAGCGCGACTGCGCCATGATTTTCCAGCAGTTTAATCTGGTGCCGCGTCTCGATGTGCTCACCAATGTCATGCTCGGCCGCCTCAACCACCGCTCGACGGCGCTCAGCCTGTTCAACATCTTCACCAATGACGAGCGCCTGATGGCCATCGCCGCCCTGGAAAGGCTTGGCATCGAGCATGTGGCCATGCAGGCGGCCGGCACGCTTTCCGGCGGTCAGCAGCAGCGCGTCGCCATCGCCCGCGCCCTTATGCAGTCTCCGAAGATGGTTCTGGCCGACGAGCCGATCGCTTCCCTCGACCCGCTGAACGCCAAGATCGTGATGGACGCGCTGCGCGACATCAACGAACGCGAAGGCATCACGGTCATCACCAACCTGCATACGCTGGATACGGCGCGCAATTATTGCGAACGCATCATCGGCATGTCTCAGGGCCGCGTCGTCTTCGACGGAACGCCGGCGGAGCTGACGGCTGCGGCCGTCACGGAGATTTACGGAACCGATTCTCAAGGGTCCGGCATCGACGAGACCATGACCTCGACCAGCATCAATATTCCCGGCGCGCAGCTTCCCGCGCGTCCGGTGCAGCAATCTGCCGGCCCCGAACCGCTCGCTCTCGCCGGGCTCTGAGGAACCGCTCAGCATCGTTTGCGCCCGCGTCAAGGGCCGATACTTCACAACAAACTCCGGCTCGCCGGGAAACAGGAGAAAGTCCATGTTGAAGAAAGTCCTTCTTTCGGCAGTCGCGCTTGGCGTTCTGGCCGGTTCCGCCATGGCTCAGGACGTCAAGGTTCTGCGCATCGGTCTCGACGGCTCCGAAAACGAAGCCGACCAGATCCGCAACACCAAGTGCGTTGCCGATGGCCTGAAGGCCGCGACCGGCGTTGCCGAAGTTCAGGTTTTCCCGTCGCCGGACTATAACGGCGTCATCCAGGGTCTCCTCGGCGGCACCATCGACATCGCTTCCATGGGCGCGTCCTCCTACGCCAAGATCGCTCTTGCCGATCCGAAGGCCGTCGATCCGATCCTGACCACGGCCGGCGCTGACGGTTCGACCGGTTATTACACGATCATGGTTGCCCGCAAGGACAGCGGTATCAAGACGCTGGCTGACGCCAAGGGCAAGAAGATCGGCTTTGCCGACCCTGACTCCACCTCCGGCTTCCTCGTTCCGAACGTGGCTATCCCGAAGGAAACCGGTGTTCCGGTCAAGGAATACTTCTCCGAAACCGGCTTCGGCGGCGGCCATGAGAACCTCGTTCTCGCCGTTCTCGACAAGAAATTCGATGTCGGCACCACCTTCGGTTCGGGCGTCGGCAAGTGGGAAGAAGGCTACACCGCCGGCAACCTCTACCAGATGGTCAAGAAGGGCAACCTCGACATGGACGATATCGTCGAAGTCTGGAAGTCGCCCCTGATCCCGAACGGCCCGCTGATGGTTACGAACAAGCTCGGCGACGCGATGAAGCAGAAGGTCGAAGACTTCTTCATGGAACTGCCGAAGAAGGACCTGGCCTGCTTCCAGGGTTTCACCCAGGGCAAGAACACCGCCTACATCAAGGTCGATCCGTCCTTCTACCAGACGATCATCGACGCCCGTAAGTCCGTTATCGGCGGCTGATCTGCGATCATACCCGGAAGCGGCGGTGCCTTGCGGCGCCGCCGCTTTTGCCAATAAAGGAAAAGCGGCATGGCGACCACACTGCATCATGGCACCCCCCCCCCCAAGGGATTGAGCGCATCGTCCCAGACGGTCATGCGTCATTATCAACAGCAGCTTGCGACAAGACGGATCTATACCGTAATTTCGCTTGTGATCTTCCTCGTCATCCTCGCCGCTTCCCTGAATTTTGCCAACGCGGCCAATTCTGGTAAATTCTTCGAGCGCCTGCCCTATTTCTTCGACTTCATGAAAACCTTCGTGCCGGACAGCCCGCTTGAAATTTTCCGGGCGATGTTTGACCTGCCGTCACCCTATGCGGACGGTTCGCTGAAATATAATTACGTCGCAGATCGTGTTTACATCACTGACAGCTTCTACATCCCGCATTTCATCTATCAGCTGATCATCACGCTCAACATCGCGCTGGTTTCGACAATCATCGGCACCAGTTTTGCCTTCGTGCTGTGCTTTTTTGCCTCCACCAATCTCGTCGGTGCCGGGATCGTGCGCTGGGTCGTGCGCCGGGTCATGGAAGTGCTGCGCGCCTTCCCGGAAATCGTCGTCGCCGGGCTGTTGACCGCCATTCTATCCATCGGCCCTATCGCCGCGATTATCGCGATTTCTGTCCACACGATCGGTGCTTTGGGCAAGCTGTTCTTCGAAGTGGTGGAAAATGCCGACATGAAGCCGGATGAAGGCTTGCGCGCCGCCGGCGCCAACTGGCTGGAACGAGTGCGCTTCGCCATCGTGCCGCAAGTTCTGCCCAATTTCGTCTCTTACGCGCTGCTGCGCGCCGAAATCAACGTGCGCGCCTCCACCATCATCGGTGCCGTGGGCGGCGGCGGTATCGGCGAGGTCTTCCGCCTGTCGATCGGTAACGATCATGCGTCGAAGACCTATGCCATCATCATCCTTCTGCTGATCACCATCATCGCCGTCGACCAGTTTTCCGGCTGGCTGCGACGCAGGCTGATCGGCCATCAATCCTTCGAATTCGGACGGGGAGCGGCCTGATGTCGTCCAGCTTCATTCTCAACACCGCCGACCGCGAGAGATTGACGGCCGCGCATCCGCACGTGTTCAATCGCGGTTTCATGCAGCGATATGGTCTGCTCGTCGGCCTTCTCGCCGTCACCGTCTATCTCATCGGCTGCTTTTTCTTCTTCAATGTCGGCCCGGCCTTCATGCAGGGCCGGTGGGATCGTGCCTCGAGCTATATTCAGGACTGGTATTCCTGGCGTGCCCAGCCGCGCCTGCGTTTCGAAGACGGCAAGGTTGAGCCGCAATGGTCCAGCCGCGGGCAATATCCGGTCGATGCAAAGATCGACTGGCTGCAGCCCCTGCCGGGTGGCGGCTACAGCGTCGTTTATGCGGGCATGGAAAACCGCCTCGACGTGACCCCGACCCGGGTGGATGTCTATGTCGACGGCAAGAATTATCCCGTCATCATCAATGGAGAACAGGCCCGGGCATCCGACGACGTGCCGCAGGAAATCCAGCAGGACGGCAACAAGGTTCTCGTGCATTTTGGTTTTGCCGGACAGGCGGAAATCCGCACCAGCCAGGTCTATGTCCAGCGTCGGTTCCTCGGATGGGCGAATTTCCTGTTCGACACCAAATCGGAATTCTGGGGCAAGGGCTATGGTGAACTCGCCGCTCTCGCGCTGTGGGGAGAAAGGCTCGATCCTGAGCGCTCCAATATCGGCCACATGGTGGATGATTTCCTCGACAACAGCGTCTGGCAACATGCCGATATTCTTTCCAAGCTGATGCAGACGCTGGTCATGGCCTTTGTGGGCACGCTGTTCGGCACGCTCGTCGCCCTGCCGCTCGCCTTCATCGCCGCGCGCAACATCACCGCCAACAAGGCCGCAAACTGGGGCATGAAGCGGCTATTCGACTTCCTGCGTTCCATCGACATGCTGATCTGGGCGCTGTTCTTTACCCGCAGCTTCGGGCCCGGACCGATCCCCGGCATTGCCGCGATCTTCTTCACCGATACCGGCGCGCTCGGCAAGGTCTATGCCGAGGCGCTGGAAAATGTCGACGACAAGCAACGCGAGGGTGTCAAATCGGTCGGTGCTTCCCCGATTGCGGTCAACCGCTTCGGTGTGCTGCCGCAGGTCCTGCCGGTCTTCATTTCGCAGTCACTCTATTTCTGGGAAAGCAATACCCGCTCCGCCACTATCATCGGCGCCGTGGGCGCCGGCGGCATCGGTCTGAAACTGCTGGAAGCGATGGGCACCAATGCCGACTGGGACAAGGTCGCCTATATGGTCCTGCTTATCCTCTTCGTCGTTTTCCTGTTCGACCACATCTCCAATTCGCTGCGTTCACGCCTGATCGGCAAAACACAACACTAGGTCTGAAGGGATGGAATGACGAACCTCGTAACGATGTTCGTCATCTCCGCCAGACACCCGCGCAGTCCCGATTTATGCCGGCCCTATCCCGTCATCATGTCCGCCTGTGTCTTCAGCACATTAGGAAGCTTGCCGCATTTCCAATGCGCTTTTTTCCTTCGGCATCATCATTCTGTCACGGAAACCAATTACCTCGCACTCCTGACCTTGCGGGAAGCTGGCGAGTCACGCCAAATAGCTTCTCATCCCTGGTCTCCCATGACACTGAAGAGTGCTTGCCGTGCGCTATGCCATCTATTTTTCTCCGGCTAAAGATCACCCGCTGACTGAGGCAGCGTCACGCTGGCTGGGCCGCAACGCATTTTCCGGCACGCTGCATGACGACCACGACGACTATGCCGAGATCACGGAGGAGCCGCGCCGTTACGGTTTCCACGCGACCCTGAAGGCTCCTTTCGAGCTTGCCGAAAAATACAGCGAAGCGGAGCTGCTCACGGCCTTCGAAGATTTCGCGGCCAGCCAGTCCACCTTCGAAATTCCACGTGTCATCGTCGGTGCGCTCGGGCCCTTTTTCGCACTGGTCCCGGACCGCACCTATCAGCCACTGCAGGATTTTGCCGCCGAGATCGTCGATCATTTCGACCGGTTTCGCGCGCCTCTGTCGGAGACCGATATTGCCCGTCGGCGGCCACAGATGCTGACGGAGAGCCAGCGGCAGAATCTGTCGCTCTGGGGTTATCCGCATGTCATGGATGATTTCCGTTTTCATATGACGCTGACCGGCCGCATCGACGAGAGCGAGCAGCCCGCCATGCACAAGGTGCTTTCGGCGCGGTTTTCCGAATTCACCGATCGACCTCTCAGCATTTCCGGCCTCGCCTTGTTCATTGAAGAAACACGCGGGGCGCCCTTTACCGTTCATAGCTGGCACCCCCTTGGCCAGCCACCAAAGAAAGATGCGAACCCATGACCGAGCACGCCCTTTCCAATGCCCGTATCGTTCTGGAAGACGATATTATTCTGGGCTCCGTCCTCATCCGTGACGGCAAGATCGCCGATATCAGCGAAGGTGCCTCCAAAACCGGCGAAGATCTGGAAGGTGATTATTTGATCCCGGGTCTGGTGGAACTGCATACCGACCATCTTGAGCAGCATTATTCGCCGCGCCCCGGCGTGATCTGGGACAAGATCGCCGCCATTCAGGCCCATGACGCCCAGGTGGCCGCCTCCGGCATTACCACCGTATTCGACTGCCTGCGGCTCGGCTCGGATGAGGACGGCGGCTTCAAGAAGGGTGAAATGCGCGAAATGGCTGACGCCATCGAGGCCGCAGCGGATCAGAATCGCCTTCGTTCGGATCACCTGCTGCATCTGCGCTGTGAAGTCGCCTCCTCGGATGTGCTGGACCATTTCGAAGACTTCGAAACCGATCCGCGCGTGCGGCTGATTTCGCTGATGGACCACTCCCCGGGGCAGCGCCAGTTCCAGTCGATGGATCAATATATCTTCTATTACCAGAAGAAGCGTGGGCTGAGCGACGAGGCCTTCGCCGAGTTCGTGCGGCGTCGGCAGGCGGCGTCGGCGGAATATTCCGCCAAGCACCGCGATTATCTGGCGGCCCGCTGCGCCGAGCGCGGCATTACGGTCGCAAGCCATGACGACGCCACCGAGGCGCATGTCGGCGAAGCTATCGGCCACGGCGTGAAACTGGCGGAATTCCCCACCAGCGTCGAAGCCGCAAAAGCCTCGCACAGCGCCGGCATGAGCGTGCTGATGGGGGCGCCGAACATCGTTCGCGGCAAGTCCCACTCCGGCAACATCGCCGCCCGCGACCTCGCCGAGATCGGCGTGCTGGATGTTCTTTCTTCCGACTATGTGCCCTTCAGCCTGCTCTTCGCGCCATTTTTGCTCGCCGATCAGGTGGAAGCCATCACCCTGCCGGAGGCGCTGCGCATGGTCACCGCCACACCGGCGCGCACCGTCGGCCTTCTCGATCGCGGTCGTATCGCGACGGGATTGCGGGCCGATCTGGTCCGGGTTCACCGCGAGGATGGTGTGCCGGTCGCCCGTTCCGTCTGGCGTCAGGGCAAGCGCGTGGCATGACCGACGATGGGCAGGATAGCCGGCGCGCGGCATCGCCCGGCACGATGATCGTGATTGTCGGCCCGAGCGGGGCCGGCAAGGACACACTGATGGACTATGCCGCAGCGCGACTGTGCGGACGGCCGGGCTTTCACTTCACCCGCCGCGTCATTACCCGCAGCGGCGATGCGGGGGGTGAAAACCACGATGCCGTTTCGATGCACGAGTTCAACCGACTGGAAGATGCGGGCGCCTTCGCGGTTTCCTGGCAGGCGCATGGGCTGAAATATGGCATCCCGGCCGCTGTCTATCGTCACCTCAATGAGGGAGACGTGGTCATCGCCAACGGTTCGCGTTCCGCCCTGCCGCATTTCGGCACCGCCTTTTCCCGTCTCAAGGTCGTGAACATCGTCGCTCGGCCGGAGGTTTTGGCAATGCGCCTTGAGCAGCGCGGGCGGGAAAGCCGGGACGATATTCTCCGGCGGCTGGAACGCAGTTCGTTGACAGTCGCTGGAGACTTCGACGTCACGACCGTCGATAATAGCGGCGCTATCGAAGATGCCGGCCAAGCCATCATGCAGGTGCTGGAGCAAAGCGCAGACATCGGTCGCACTTAATATCCCGAAGCCGGGCTGCTCGACAAACGCTCTCTCAAGGCTTACCATCAGGCGACAATTTCCAAACATGGTACGCCAAGGCGAGGGATGCCCGAGAAAAGGGTCAGCGACGAGATAAGTGTGGTGGCCGGCCTGGCTGCCGGCGTCAGCAATTATGCCCGGTCACGGGGCATCGATATCGCACCGATCTGCAAGGCTCTGGACATTGATCCAGCCATATTCAGCAGCCTGACGGAACGCATAAGCCTCGATAGATTTTCCCGGCTGCTCGAAACCTGTGCACTGATTTCCGGCGACGACGCTTTCGGTCTGCAATGTGCTTCCACCTTTCCAGCGGGTGCATCCGGCGCGTTCGGATATGGGCTGATCAGTGCACCGACGGTTAGGGCGTTCCTGCGTTTTCTTCAGGACCATGTTTATTACGCGACCAATAACAGCAATTTCACCATGGTAACGGATGCCACGCAGGTAACCCTGTCATGGTCCTTCGCGCCGGTTATTGCCAAGCGCGATCAATATGTGGATTTGTCGCTCGCCGTCCTGGTACAGCGTCTCCGCGATATTCTCGGAGATCGTATCAACCAGATCGAGATCGGTCTAGAGCGGCCGAAACCGAATAATATTCAGCTATTTAAAGAAAGAATGACCAGGCGCGTCAGTTTTTCCCAGCCGATCCATACCATGCGTCTTCCGGTATCGCTTCTCGAAGTGGTCAATCCGAATGCGGATGAGCGGCTGTTCGAGCTGATGAACCTGCAATGCCGCATGTTGCGACCGGAAACATCGGCGGACGCGACCCATTTCATTGACCAGGTGAAGCGGTATATGCAGATGCGGCTCTCGGATGCCGAGCTTTCGCTCGGCGAGATCGCTCCCTATTTCAACCTGTCGGAACGGAGTTTTCAACGGCGGCTCGCAGAGCTCGGCACCAATCTCAACGAGATAAAGGATGCCATTCGCAAAAATGCCGGTTTCAAACTCCTCGTGGAAAGCGATCTTCCGGTATCCGACATCAGTTACAGGCTTGGCTATTCGACACCCGGTGCGTTTTCGCGTTCCGTTTCGCGCTGGTTCGGGGCAACACCGACCGACATTCGCAAGAAACACGCGCATCATTCCGCCGGATGATACATGTTGACGGCATCAATATTTCGAAATGATGTATTAAATTTGAGAAATATGTCGGCGCTCATCGCGTTGTGTGCCGAAACATAACAATAAAACGAAAAACTTGGCGCGAGATGTTATTCTCTCGGTGAGGCACATCGCCTATTAGAGCGCCGCATATCCTTCGGGGTGTGACGAAAACATTCCAGAGCTTTGAAGCTGCATTTCACGCCAGACCCATTGTGGTCTCTGGCGATATCGGTGTTGCAGTTCCCTTCAGTGCACAGAATAGAGCGTCCGCGTCAGGATCGGCTGGCTGCGAAAGCGGCCCTTATTGCATAATTACCAATGCCCGATGAAACCTATTGGCGAAATTAACGTTTTTGTTCGCGTATAGACAGAGCGGTAAACGAGCTGGTTTCGGGGAATGAATCATTGCCTGATCGTGCCCCGGGAAGGCCAATCTCTTTAAGGCTGAAAGAAAATGTCTTCAAACACGCCGCATGAACATCGCCAGACGCGTGAAATCATCCTTTCGGAGCGTGAGCGGCATTATCTGGGGCTGGTCGCGCGGGGCAAGCATCCGTCCCACGTCGCCCTGATAACCGGCGCGGACGAAGCGGACGTGAAGGATACTCTTGAAAGGGTGCGCCACAGATTGGGCGCCACCAATCTGCTGAATGCCGTCAGCATCGCCCTGCTGCGCGGCCTGATAGTGCAGGACGCATAATCGCCAACCTGATCATCCAAGCTTACGCGAAACGTCCCCTCCCGTAAGCTGAAAACCGAATGAGCGGCTTTCTGCGTCAAAATCCTTCCATATCAATGGAGGGATGGCGGACCAAAGCGGGCTGGACATGATGTCCGGCCCTATCGACGCAAATGCAAAGCATGCCATTTACGGTTTGCCCGGCGGGTCATAGTCGACCCGCCGGGTTTTTATTGTCGCATCAGAGCGATTTAATTTCGGCCAGAATATCGCTTTCGATCACGATGCCGCTTTCCAGCGCCTGCTTGCGAATCCCCTGGCTGCGGCGGCCGGGCAGACGCACATTTTCCTGCTTTTCTATCTCGCCGGCTATGAGCCCCAGCCGCTCGGTAAAGGCCGTACCGCCTGACGATACCGGGTCTATGGCAATGATCGTGTGGCCAAGAGAGGGTGGTGCTCCCTTGTCATCGAGAAGGGAAGATGCCTCGAATGCGAAGTTTCCGCCGGTAATCGCAGCGGCCATGATCTCCACCATCAATGCCAGCGCAGCGCCCTTGGCCTCGCCTGCGGGCACCATGGTTCCCTCTATGGCCTCTTCGGGATCGGTCGTCGGCCGGCCGTTTCGGTCGAGCGCCCAGTCGCCGGGGATGGTTTCACCCTTCTGGCGGGCCGCCATGATCTTTCCGCGCGCGACCTTGGAGAGCGCGAGATCGATGACAAGCGGATCGGCGCCGCCGACGGGGGTGGCGAAGGCAATTGGATTGGTTCCATAAAGCGGTTTGCTGCCGCCCCAGGGTGCCATGGATGCCGGTGCGTTGGCGAACATGAGCGCGACAAAACCCATTTCGGCGAGGCGCTCGACAGTCAGCGCCATGACACCCGCATGATGGGAGCGATGGATCGCCGCAAGCGCAATGCCCTGCTGCCGAACCATGTCCGGCAATTCCTCAAGGGCGCAATCGATCGCCGGATAGGCATAGCCGTGATTGGCGTCAACCGAGAGCACGCCCGGCTTCACGCGGGTCGTCACCGGACGCGCCTTACCATCGACCTTTCCAACCCGCGCCTGCCGGACATAAACGGGGATGCGGCGAAAACCGTGACCACCCTGGCCGGCCGCCTCGGAGGCGACGAGCGCCTTTGCCACCGAACGGGCGTTTTGCGGCAGAACGCCGTTGCGCTCAAAGATAGAGGATACGAGATCCTCCGCCTCTGCGATTGAGAATTTCATGATTTTCGTGATTCCTGTTGTCTTGCATGCGATGGGACGGATTGGTCCTACTTTGCGGTATGCGGTCGCCGCAAATCAACATGGAAAATAAATCGGGCATCCCATCCTCTCCAGAGTCGGGATGCCCTCATGCGGTCGGGCTGCTTCACCCTACTTGAAAAGAATCGGCAGGGTAAAACTCGTATTTGCGCCTGGCGGCGGCGGCGAGACGGACGCTCTTTGTATGACGGCCAGAAGCTTCTGATCCATCGCCGAGTCACCGGTGGATGAAATAATCCTCGCACCGCCGACGGAACCACCGCTGTCTATCTTGAATGAAACCGTAATGGTCATCCCCGATTTTCCAGCCGAACGCACCAGTCGCCGCTGCATCGCCGAGCGCACTTTCGCACCCCAATCGGCATTTGACATGGACGAGGACGAGAAGGAGCCGGCATTGCTGCGCGATGCCGCCGTCCGGTCGGACTGCTGGGCTTCAGCCTTCGCCGTTTCGCGCAGTTCCGATGCCTGCTGCGGTTTGGGACGCTGGCGCTCGACCTTCTTTTTCTCTTCCGGCTCTTTCTTTTCCACCTTCTTTTCGACGGGCGGCGGCGGAGGACGCATGACAGGCAGAGGGACCTCCACATTTTCGAGTTCCGCCATCATCTGTTCCTGAACGGGATCGACCGGCTCCACGGGTTCGGGAATTTCCTGCGGTTCGACGATCTCCTCGACCGGCGGTTCGGGCGGCTGCACCGGCTCTGGCGGCGGCGGCGTTTCCGCAACCGGCTCCG
Source organism: Agrobacterium sp. LR_9 (assembly GCF_041954855.1). NCBI lineage: Bacteria > Pseudomonadati > Pseudomonadota > Alphaproteobacteria > Hyphomicrobiales > Rhizobiaceae > Agrobacterium > Agrobacterium sp. LR_9. Next base: position 71,303 of record NZ_JAVAYA010000001.1, on the reverse strand, counting down.
GTGGCGGCGGCTCTTCCGGGGCAGCTTCCTCCACCGGTTCGCTGCTGTCGCTCTTCACCTCTTCGGCGTCCTCAACATCCTGCGCGGGCGTCGTTTCTTCGGTCTTTACGGCCTCCGGTATCGCCGCCATTTCGATCATGATCGCAGCAGGCGGCGGCCCGCCGGCTTCCTGCTCCTCGGGCTCCTGCATCAGATAATAGGCAAAACCAGCGTGAACGCCCAGCATGAGCAGCGCCGCGACGGACCACAGCGTTACTTCCCCGAGACGGGAATGCCGGGCCTGCGGGTAGCCGTTTTCAGTCATGGCGTGGTTCCCGGCGCTGCGGGTTGGCCAACGGCGGCCGGCTGCGATGCGGCAGCCGCGTTTTCCAGTCCTACGAGGGCGATCTTCAGATAACCGGCATCTCTCAGCAGGTTCATGATTTCCATGAAGTGGCCGTAATCGACCGCCTTGTCGGCCCGCAGGAAGATGCGCGTATCCTTCTTGCCGCCCGTCTGCCGGTCGATGGCGGCGGCCAGTGCTTCGCGGGCAACCGCATCATTGCCGAGATTGAGCGAGAGGTCGTCCTTGACCGTCAGATAAAGCGGCTCCTCCGGGCGTTCCGCCGGCTTTGCGGTGGATGCGGGCAGATCGACATTCACATCGACGGTGGCGAGCGGTGCCGCCACCATGAAGATGATGAGCAGAACCAGCATCACGTCGATGAAGGGCGTGACATTGATCTCGTGGTTTTCGGAGAGATCGTCTCCGCTATTTTCGCGAATACCGCCAGCCATGGCCGATCACCGTCCTACCAGCGATACCGCGGGCTTGCTGGTGCTGCCCGGGGGAATACGGCGGAAATCGAGATCGCGGCTGACGAGGCGTTCCACGCCGGCTGCGGCATCCGCTAGCAGATGGCGGTATCCGGTGATGGAGCGGGCGAAGACGTTGTAGATCACCACGGCCGGAATGGCGGCGACAAGGCCGATGGCGGTGGCGAGCAGCGCTTCGGCAATGCCCGGCGCGACGACGGCAAGATTGGTCGTCTGCGATTCCGAAATGCTGATGAAGGAGTTCATGATGCCCCAGACGGTGCCGAACAGGCCGACGAAGGGAGCAGTGGAACCGATCGTCGCCAGAACACCCGTTCCGCGCGACATGCGGCGACCCGCATGGGTTTCGATACGCGAAAGCGCCGACGAGACACGCTCCTTGATACCGCCGCCATCCGTATGTTCGACCACCGCATCGGAAAGCTGCATTTCATGGGTCGCCATGCGCAGCATCAGTGCTGCCGGCCCGCCCTTCTTTTCGACGGCCTCGGTGGCCTCCGTCAGGGTTTTTGCCCTGCGAATGACCTTGAGCGTCGCGCCGGCGCGCACCCGCGCACCTGCAAGCTCGATAGACTTCGCGACCCAGACAGTCCACGTGACCAGAGATGCGAAGGCAAGACCGATCATGACACCCTTCACGACCCAGTCGGCCGCCATGAACATGCCCCAGGGAGAAAGGTTGTGCGGGATATCCGCACGATGTTCGGCGCTCGCGGGCTCGGTGCTGACAGGCTCTATCGGGGTCGCGGCTTCATTCGGCGCGGTCGTCTGGCCCGTCTGTGCGGGCTGCTCGGTCTGCGTCGGCTGCGGTGCCGGTGCGGTATTCGTCGCGGGCTGAGCCGGTGCAGGCTGGGCCGGTGCGGGCTGAGTTGACTGAGGCTGCGAGGGTGCGGTGGCGGCCGGCTGTTCCGGTGCAGTCGCGGAAGGCTGGACGGGCGCGGCGGCCGGAGCGCCCGGCGTTGCAGGAGCCGCCGGCTGTGCTGGCTGAATCGCTTCCGTTTGCGGTGCCGGCTGTATCTGGGTTTCCGGTGCCGTCTGAGCGAAAACCGCGCCGGCACTCAAGCCAGCACTCAGGCCGGCCAGCAAGGTGACAGTCATGGCAAGGGAGAGATGCCTTGTCGTGTTTGCCTTGTTGAAGGATGCGGAAGAAGTTGAGGTCTCAGCTGACATAATTTTTATCCCGGATTTCCGTCGATGAACTCATCCGCAGATTGACCGGCTCCTGAAAACCGGGGTCATGAACGGATACCGTCGTGAAAGCTTGACGTTCCGATAATAAACCTGAGTTCTTTTGACAACTATTATATTGTCAAAAGACCACCCGTAAACTCTTCTTTACAAAAAATTGACCGATCGACGGCCTTCAGCCGTTTTGCGAGGGCGAAAACTGCGCAATAAGGGCGTGCCGGTCACCGGGATAGGTGACACGGACGCGGGTGATATAATCGGCCCCGTGCCAGGTCCGGCGATCAATGACCAGACAGGCAGCACCGGAAGCAATACCGAGCGCGGCTGCATTTTTACGGTCGGCGGAAACGGCGCTGATACGATGTTCGGCCGCACTCCAGGGCACCATTTTCAGCAGCCATGTCCCCGGCCCGATCTGTGAAAAATCCGCGGCTTCCGCCTCCGGAACGGCGGTGACATTGACAATGCGCTCTTCAAGGCAAAAGGGAACGCCGCCGGCAAAGTGCGTGCAGTTGAGTTCCAGGACCGGGGCGTCGGCGGCAAGCGCCATGGCCGCGCCGTCTTCTTCACCCGCAGGGCGCAGCCGTCGTTTGTCGAGACGGTAACCGTAGACCAGACCCAGCGCCTGCACCTCCCGCTCGATATCGTGGATTTCCAGAACGGCGGATTGCGCATGGGGCTGGCGAACGAAGGTACCGAGACGGCGGCGTCTTTCGATGAGTCCGCGCTGCACCAGTTCGCTGAGAGCCTTGTTCACCGTCATGCGCGAACAGGCATATTGCCGGGTCATCTCGTGCTCGAAGGGAATACGATAACCCGGCGGCCATTCGCCCGACATGATGTGGCGCTCGACATCATTGCGGATGCGCTCGTGCAGCGATTTTTCCTGAAGATCGGCGCCTGTGCTCCTCATCCCGATGCTTTCATCCTCCCCTTTGCCCGATCAACTATCCATGGGCAGCGGCGGCAATCGCCTCGCTGCGGATTTCCTCCGTAAGCTTGGCGCGCAGCTCAGAAAATTCCGGACTGGCCTTGACGGTGTAGTGACGCGGATGCGGCAGGTCGACCGGCGTGATCGACTTGATGTGACCCGGCCTTGCAGACATGGTCACCACACGCGACGCCATGAAAACCGCCTCTTCGATATCGTGGGTGACGAAAATGACCGTCTTCTGCTCCCGCTCCCAGATACCGAGCAGCAATTCCTGCATCAGCCCGCGCGTCTGGTTGTCGAGAGCGCCGAAAGGCTCATCGAGCAGCAGGATTTTCGGGCCGTTCGCCAGGGCGCGGGCAATGGCCGTTCTCTGCTGCATGCCGCCGGAGAGCTGTTTCGGCCAATGGTTCTCGAAGCCGCGCAGGCCGACCTTGTCGATATAGCTATCGACAATCTCCCATTTTTCCTTCTCGGCAACGCCGCGTTCGCGCAGGCCGAAGGCGACATTTTCGCGGATCGTCAGCCAGGGAAACAGCGTATAGGACTGGAACACCATGCCGCGATCCGCCCCCGGCCCCGTCACCGCCCTGCCGGACAGCAGCACCTCGCCCGTCGTTGGGCGGTCGAGACCGGCGATGATGCGCAGCAAGGTCGATTTTCCGCATCCCGACGGGCCGAGGATGGTGACGAAATCATTGCGGGGGATTTCCAGATCGGTGGGCTGAAGGGCCAGCGTCGGCTGCCCGCCCTGCACACCCGGAAAAGTGCGGCTGACCCCCTTGATAACGAGTTCGCTCATCAGGCAAGCCTCCAGGCGAAAAGCTTCCGGTTCAGCGATTTGAACGCGAAGTCCGAAATAAGTCCGATAATGCCTATGACGATGATGCCGAAGATGATCTGCCCGGTCGCCATCAGCGCCTGGCTGTTGATGATCATATAACCGATGCCCGAGGAGGCGCCGATCAGTTCTGCAACGATGACATAGGTCCAGGCCCAGCCGAGAACGAGGCGGAGGATTTCCGCAATATCGGGCGCATTGGCGGGAATGAGAACACGGCGAACAACGCCCCTGTCCTTCGCACCAAGCGTATAGGCGGCCTCCACCAGATCCCGTCTTGTGCCGGCGACAGCCACGGCCACCATCAGGATGATCTGGAACACCGCGCCGATGAAGATCACCAGCAGCTTCTGCATCTCGCCGATGCCGGCCCAGAGAATGAGGAGCGGCACGAAGGCGGAAGCCGGCAGATAGCGCGCGAAGGAGACGAAGGGCTCCAGCAGCGCCTCAATGGGCTTATAGGCCCCCATGGCGATGCCGACCGGCACGGCAATGAGCGATGCCAGCACGAAGCCGCCGACCACGCGCCAGATCGTCATGCCGATATCGCTGGCAAAACCCTGATCGGTCAGCAGATAGATGCCGTCCTTCAGCATGGTGACGGGGTCGGCCAGAAAGGTCGGCGATACGAAACCGCCCAGCGTGGCAAAGCCCCAGGCGGAAAAAAACAGCACGAAGAACAGGATGCCGAGAGCAATTCTCGTGCTGTTCCTTATGGGTTGAAGAGGTTGCATCTGTCGCCTGTCCGGAAAACCGGCGCGGCACCTTCGCCGCGCCATCGGAGCGCCGTGCGCGTCTCGTGACGCACAATCGACGCACTCACCTGTCTTGGCTGCAATATTCCCTGCAGGGAACGCGGCCGCCTTTTCTGTTACTTAATGAAGGACGTATCCGCGAGGGTCGAAAGATCGGGTTTCGACTTTATCACGCCGATTTCCAGCAGCAGGTCCGCCGATTTTTCCGAGAATGTCTTGAATTCACCCTCGAAAAACTTCTGGTTGGCGGCCTTGTCCTGCCATTCGAGGAACTTTGCCGAAGCGGCAAAGGCCTCGCCGGTCTGCTTCACATCCGCGCCCATCGTCGCATAGGACTTTTCGGGATCGGCCTTGATGAGCTCGAGCGCCTGGAAATAGCTGTCCGCCAGTGCTTTCGCCGCCTGCGGATTGGCCTTCAGGAAATCCGGGGTGCAACCGAACGTATCCATGACGGCGGGATAATCCAGCGTCGTGGCGAGGATTTTGCCCTTATCGGGGGCGGCGCGGACAGTGGACAGATAGGGCTCATAGGTCATGGCCGCATCATTTTGACCGGCAACGAATGCCTGCGCGGCCGGTCCCGGCTCGAGGTTGACGACCTTGACATCCTTCAGGGTAAGGCCGTTTTCCTTGAGTATCCAGGCAAGGAAGAAATAAGGGGAGGTGCCCGGCGCGGAGGCGGCAACCGTCTTGCCTTTCAGGTCCGCGACCTTGGCAACATCACTGCGCACCGCAATGCCATCCGCGCCATGCGACTTGTCCATCTGGAAAATCTGGGTGGATTTCACGCCATTGGCATTCCACGCGATCCATGTTTCCACCGTGGTGGCGGCGCACTGGATGTCACCGGAAGCAAGGGCCAGATGGCGGCTCGCCTGCGGGATTTTCTTGATATCGACTTTCAGACCGTTCTTTTCGAAAATGCCGGCCTGTTTGGCGAGCGTCAACGGTGCAAAACCGGTCCAGCCGGACATACCAATCGTCACCGACGTCTCGGCATAGGCGGAAGCGGATGAAAAGAGCGCGGCGACTGTGGCGAGTACCCATGTTTTCTTCATGATCTGAACCCCTTTTGATTTATTTTTGTGCGATGTTGTTTATCGCTTTATTTGAGGCATCGTAGGCAGGGATTTTATATTTGTCTAGACAAAATAGAAGTTTCCGAAGGCCTCCAGAAAGATTGCAAATACACCATCCGGCATTCTAGACATAGGATAACACGGCCCGGCGCACAGGCCCGCCGTTTTTCCATGTCGAGCTTTCCATGACCAGACAAAGACGTCGCAATATCATCAGGGCAAGGCGAACCGGAACCGGAATTGCGCTGGTTGCCGCCATTTCCTTCATCGCGGGCATGACGGATGCGGTGGGCCTGCATATTTCAGGCGACTTCGTATCCTTCATGACCGGCAACACCACGCGCGCCGCAGTCTCGATAGAGGCTGGCCTCTATTCCCACGCCGCGAAACTGCTTTTCGCAATCATTGCCTTCGTGGCGGGCAATGCCGGCGGCATCGTGGTCGCGCATAAGTTCGACCGGCGCATCTTCGCCGTTCTGATGGCGGTGGGATTGCTGGTAACAATTGCCGCGCTGCTCGGCGGCGAGACTTCCGCTCTTGCGCAATTTTATCTCGTCGTTTTCGCCATGGGCATGGTCAACGCCGCCGTTGAGCATATTGAGGGACTGCCAATCGGGCTTACCTATGTGACCGGCGCGCTTTCCCGTTTCGGCCGCGGCATCGGTCGTTTTCTTCTCGGCGAACGGAGCCTCGACTGGGGCATTCAGATCGTGCCATGGCTTGGAATGATATGCGGCGCGATCTGCGGCGCTATTCTTGCCGCCACCCTGCAATCGAACGCCCTTTGGGTGGTCGCGGCCACGGTTTTCGTCGTCGCCATCGCCACTTTCATCATTCCGCGCTCGCTTCGCCAGCGCTACAATCAAAGGGTCAAAATCCGGCGGATTACGCCCTGAAAATCATCGCCGTCACTTTCGCGAGATGGTGACGAATTTCGTGCCCCGCACCCGCACCGTCATCAGGCAGGGTTCCTTGTCGGTACGCTCGCAATAACGCGGATGCATCTTCAGCACGAAAACCATGTTGCCGAAGCGCTTGATGAAATCATAGTCGTAAATCCGGGCCGTCGCGATCATCAGATAACCGCCCTCTTTCACCTGGACATAGAAATTATAAGGGCATCCCTCGTCGTCGCAGCTGCGGCCCTTTTCGCCGTCACAATCGAGAACACCGTGATTGACGACGGCGTCCATCAGCCCGTCATTGTTGATATCCAGCCGCGTGACGAAATCGTCGCCGAAGGCCGCCACCTTGCACTCGTTGCGGAAATGGTCCTTCTCGTAGATCTCGGGGTCGTTCACCAGCTGCTGCTGCGCCGAGAGCGCCACCGGAAACATCAAGAGAACCAGCGCCTGAAGAGCGGCAACGAGAGCGATTCGCACGGCATTTTCCTTTGCATCCGTTTCGGTTATGGATGTTGCGATCATCCGGGCGGCCAGCCTAGAGTTTAGTGCTTGCGCGACACTGACGTGTTCGCAGCCCGTGTTTCCGGGGGGAACCTTTTCATGACGCTTCTGGGTTTTCTCGACTATGCCGGGGTCGCCATCTTTGCCGCAACGGGCGCGCTCGCCGCCTCGCGCAAGCAGCTCGACCTGATCGGCTTCCTGTTTTTCGCCGCCGCAACCGGCATCGGCGGCGGCACGGTGCGCGATCTGGTGCTTGGCAGGACGCCGGTATTCTGGGTGGTGAACCCGACCTATATCCTCGTCTGCGTCTCGGTCGCGGTGCTGCTGTTCTTCACCGCGCATCTTTTCGAATCCCGTTACCGCGTACTGATCTGGCTCGATGCACTCGGCCTTTCCGCTTATTGCGTCATGGGAGCAGCCAAGGGGCTTGCCGCCAGCGGCTCCGCAACCGTCGCCATCGTCACCGGCGTTCTGACGGCGACGTTCGGTGGTGTGTTGCGCGATATTCTCGCCGGCGAACCGTCCGTGCTGCTGCGGCCGGAAATCTACATCACCTGTGCGCTCCTGGGCTCCTCCACATTCATTGTCGTCTACTTCCTCGGCGCACCGCTTTATGCCGCATCAGCCGCAGGCGTCCTGACGGCCTTCGCCGTCCGGTCCGGTGCGCTGATCTTCGGCTGGACTTTTCCGCCCTACAAGGCAAAGCCCGGCAGACGGCCGGAAGATGTCATGAAGTGACATATAGAAATGACCGCCAAAAACAGAAATGGCGCCCCTGGGCGCCATTTTTCACGTCTGTTGTCGGACTGAAGCCTTATCCACGCTTGCGGCGAAGGCGGATGACCACGTCCACATGGGCGATTTCCATGCCCTCGGGCGCTTCCGGCAAATTGTCGATCTGGAGGTTATTGACGGGAATATCCAGAACCTCGTTCTCGCCCTCCACGAAGAAGTGGTGGTGATCCGAGACGTTGGTGTCGAAATAGGTGCGGGCGCCTTCCACGGCGAGAACACGGATGAGGCCGGCTTCGGTGAACTGGTGCAGCGTATTGTAGACGGTGGCGAGAGAAACGGGCACGCCGGCGGTGACCGCCTCATCGTGCAGTTCCTCGACCGTCAGATGGCGATCGCCCTTTGCGAAAAGCAGATCGCCCAAAGCCACACGCTGTCGCGTGGGGCGCAGCCCCGAGCGCCGCAACCTCGTTCCGATATCCAATGTGGCGTCAAATGCCATGCAATCCCATTCCAAACAGAGGTATGAAACTTACCAATTGCATTAGCATATATCTTTTGCGGCGAGTGCTTTCAATAGTTTCGGCGTGGCTTAGGCGCGGCAAATGGCGGCAAACCGGCCATTCCTGCAATTTTCCTCTGGTTCCAGCCGTACGGTTCCTGTATGCGGACGGCATATTGAGGTAATGACTTCTGCGAAGAAGGTTCGAAGACAAAGAATGGGGGCGGAGCGGCCTTCGCCCTTGCAGCGCTTCATTTTGAACCTAACTTGCTCTAGTGAAGTCGATCAACACCAGTAACTGGGGAAGTGAAAGCGGTATGGCAACGAGGCAATCAAGTTACAATTACGAGGAGATCCTGTCCTGCGGTCGCGGCGAATTGTTCGGCCCGGGAAATGCACAGCTCCCATTGCCCCCTATGCTCATGGTCCATCGCATTACCGAAATTTCCGAAGCCGGCGGCGCCTTCGACAAGGGTTTCATCCGCGCCGAATACGATGTCAGCCCGGACGACTGGTATTTCCCCTGCCACTTCCAGGGCAACCCGATCATGCCGGGGTGCCTCGGCCTTGACGGCATGTGGCAGCTGACCGGTTTCTTCCTCGGCTGGCTGGGCGAAGAAGGTCGCGGCATGGCGCTTTCCACCGGCGAAGTGAAGTTCAAGGGCATGGTTCGCCCTCACACGAAGCTCCTTCAATATGGTATTGATTTCAAGCGCGTGATGCGCGGCCGTCTGGTGCTCGGAACCGCCGACGGCTGGCTCAAGGCGGACGGCGAAACCATTTATCAGGCGACGGATCTGCGCGTAGGCCTGTCGAAGGAAAAGGCTGCCTGAGGCAGACGGAATAGTCCTGACAAACGCCGGGCGGCTTCGGTCGTCCAGCCGAAATCTTAAGAAAAGGTCCCTTTCATGAGACGAGTTGTTGTCACCGGCCTCGGTATTGTTTCTTCCATCGGCGGTGATGCCGCTGAAGTCACCGCATCGCTGCGCAATGCCAAATCCGGCATTTCATTTTCGCCGGATTTTGCCGAACACGGTTTCAAATGCCAGGTCTGGGGCAAGCCGTCTCTCGACCCGACCGATCTGGTCGACCGCCGCGCCATGCGCTTCCTGTCGCAGGGCGGCGCGTGGAACCATGTCGCCATGAAGCAGGCCATCGCCGATTCCGGTCTCGAAGAGAGCGACATCAGCGGCAATGAGCGCACTGGCATCATCATGGGTTCGGGCGGTCCTTCCACGCGCACCATCGTCGAGGCAGCCGATATCACGCTGAAGAACAACAGCCCTAAGCGCATTGGCCCCTTTGCCGTGCCGAAGGCCATGTCATCCACCGCCTCTGCGACGCTTGCTACCTGGTTCAAGATCCATGGCGTCAACTACTCCATCTCGTCGGCCTGCTCCACCTCGGCGCATTGCATCGGCAACGCTGCCGAAATGATCCAGTGGGGCAAGCAGGACGTGATGTTTGCGGGCGGCCATGAGGATCTCGACTGGTCCATGTCCAACCTCTTCGACGCCATGGGCGCCATGTCGTCCAAATATAACGAGACACCGAGCGCCGCCTCGCGCGCCTATGACGTCAACCGCGACGGTTTCGTGATTGCCGGCGGTGCGGGCGTGCTGGTTCTCGAAGAGCTGGAACATGCCAAGGCGCGCGGTGCGAAGATTTACGCCGAGATCGTCGGTTACGGCGCGACCTCCGACGGTTACGACATGGTGGCGCCTTCAGGCGAAGGCGCGATCCGCTGCATGCGGCAGGCGCTTTCCACCGTGAAGGGTGACATTGACTACATCAATACCCACGGCACATCGACGCCGGTTGGCGACAGCAAGGAAATCGGCGCGATCCGGGAAGTCTTCGGCGACAAGATTCCGCATATCCAGTCGACCAAGTCGCTCACCGGCCATTCGCTGGGTGCGGCCGGCGTGCAGGAATCGATCTACGGCCTGTTGATGATGCAGGAACGCTTCATCGGCGAAAGCGCGCATATTTCCGAGCTCGATCCCGAATTTGCGGGCGTTCCGATCGTTCGCAGCCGCATCGACAACGCCAAGATCGACACCATCCTTTCCAACTCCTTCGGCTTCGGCGGCACCAACGCCACGCTCGTCTTCCAGCGTCATAACGGATAATTGCCCATGAACGGCATCATGCAGGGTAAACGCGGCCTCATCATGGGCGTCGCAAACAATCATTCCATCGCCTGGGGTATCTCCAAGGCGCTTGCGGCACAGGGCGCGGAACTGGCCTTCACCTATCAGGGTGAAGCGCTCGGCAAGCGTGTGAAACCGCTCGCCGCCGAGCTCGGATCCGATTTCATCGTACCATGCGATGTCGAGGATATCGCCTCGGTCGACGCCCTGTTCGCGACGATCCGCGAAAAATGGGGCTCGCTGGATTTTATCGTCCATGCCATCGGCTTTTCCGACAAGAACGAGCTGAAGGGCCTCTACGCGGATACGACCCGCGAGAATTTCAGCCGCACCATGGTCATTTCCTGTTTCTCCTTCACGGAAATCGCCAAGCGCGCCGCCGAGTTGATGACCAATGGCGGCTCCATGCTGACGCTGACCTATAATGGTTCGCAGCGCGTCATTCCGAACTACAATGTCATGGGCGTCGCCAAGGCGGCTCTTGAAGCGTCCGTGCGCTATCTCGCTGCCGATTACGGCCCGCGCGATATTCGCGTCAACGCCATCTCGGCCGGTCCGGTCCGCACGCTGGCGGGCGCCGGCATCTCGGATGCGCGGGCGATCTACGCATGGAACCAGAAAAACGCACCGCTTCGGCGGACCGCGGATATCGACGATATCGGCGGATCGGCGCTTTACCTGCTGTCCAATCTGTCGCGCGGCGTAACCGGCGAATGCCATTATGTGGACTGTGGTTATAACATCACTTCCACACCCACGCTGGAGGTTCTGTCCAAAGCGGATGCCGAATAAGCGCCCGTTTCAGCGTCAACAAAAGCCCGGCATGTGCCGGGCTTTTATATTTTGGGCCGTATCAATTTCGGAAATCACTAAAGTATAATTCGTTGGAGTAACTGAATTTAAACATCGGGTGGTTATGGTCCGCAACAAATTCAACGGTTGCGCTTGCCGCATATTCTTAGAGATCGATATCGCCTCATGCGACTGGCCAGACTGAAGCCATTGCTGGAAAAATTCGGAGTCTCGCGCGACGGGACAGCGGCTATAGAATTCGCGATACTCGCGATCCCCTATTTCCTCGTCGTCTTTGCGATCATCGAGACCTTCATCGCCCTGATGGCGGAACAGGTCGTCGCCAATGCCACCGAAAACATGGCGCGGCGTCTGCGCACCGGGCAGATCAGCAGCTCGATTTCGAAAGAGGATTTCCGCAAGAGCTTCTGCAATGAAGTCTCGGTGATGATCACCTGCTCAGCGGATGAAATCCAAAAAGAACAGAAGCTCTATATCGATCTTCGCTCCTTTACCGCCTTCAAGGATATTCCGACCACGATACCGCTGAAGGCCTATGGCGAATATTACGATCTCGACACCGCCCAATTCGGCTTCAAGCCGGGCGGGCCGGAAACCATCAACATGTTGCGTGTCTATTATCGCTGGCGTGTGGTTGCCGATATCATCCGACCATACCTGACGAAAATACGTCCGGCCGACGGATCGATGCCCTCACATTTCCTCATCGTCGCGACAAATGCGTTCATGAACGAGAAATACATCACAGGCGGGGGCTCATGATGGCAGGGCTGGTGTCCGTTGCGGCAAACGGCAAACGACGTCTGATGGCGCTCGTTTCACGCTTTGCCAAAGATCGCCGTGGCGTGGGTGCGGTGGAGTTCGCGATCCTCTTTCCGATATTGCTTGCGCTTTATCTGACCTCGTTCGAATTGACGATCGGATACAACACCTACAAGCGGGCAAGCACCGCTGCAGCCTCCATCAACGATCTGATATCGAAAACAGGTTCCGTCGATAAAACCTATCTCGCGGGCATGCAGGACGTCGCAGCCGCCGTGTTTGCGCCCTACAGCACCAAGGGTCTGCAGCTGAAGATCAGCGGCATCAAGATCGACGCGCAAAAACAGGCGAAAATCACCTGGTCCTGGGATGAGAAAAATCTGAGACCCTATGCGGTGGGGTCACCGGTCGCCGTTCCGACGCGCCTGCTCGTGGAAAACAGCTTTCTCATCCACGTCGAACTTTCCATCCCGCATGAATTGCTGATGTTCATGCCCGATCTTGCCTCGTCCGGGGTGAAGTCGATCACCATCGGCCGGGAGTATTTCTTTAAGCAACGCGACGCCGAGACCGTCTGCACCAATTGCTGAGCAATCGGTGCGCCAGAACGGTCTCGTCATGGCAATAGTTAGTAGACGTCGCGCAGATAACGTTTTTCGCGTTTCAGCCTGTTCACATACTCGCTCGCCGCCTCAGCGGAGATGCCGGCCTCCTCGCTGACGATGCCGTGCAGGGCATCATCGACGTCCTTCGCCATGCGGGTCGCGTCGCCGCAGACGTAGAAATAACCGCCCTCTTCAAGCCATTGATAGAGCGCCTTGCCGTTCTGCCGCATGCGGGTCTGGACATAGATCTTCTCCGCCTGATCCCGCGAGAAAGCAAGGTCGAGGCGGGTGAGCACACCATCGCGGCTCATGTCGCCAAGCTCGTTTTCATAGATGAAATCCGACTGCCGGTGCTGGTCGCCGAAAAACAGCCAGTTTTTGCCGTTTGCGCCTCGGGCTTGCCGTTCCTGCAAAAAAGCCCGGAAGGGCGCGATGCCCGTACCCGGTCCCACCATGATCATAGGCGCGTCATTGTCCTGCGGCACACGAAACGCCTTATTCGGCGAGACGAAAATCCCGGCACTCTGCCCGGCCTCCACGCGGTCGGCGAGATAGGTGGAGCACACGCCCCCACGCTCACGGCCCTCGGCGCGATAACGCACGCTGGCGATGGTCAGATGCACGGTATTTTTTGCGACGAGCGGGCTGGAAGAAATGGAATAGGCGCGATGTTGCAGCGGCTTCAGGAATGTCACAAATTCAGCAACATCGAATAGCGGCTTTCCGCCAAGATTGATGAGGTCGAGAATATCCTTGCTCCAGAGAAAGGCGGCCAGTTGCTCCCCGTCTCCGTTTGCGAGAATGTGGATGAGTTCGTCATGCCCCGCCCGCTTGCCGATTTCGGCGACGAGTTCGCGCGAAGGCGTCGATATCTCGAACATGTTGAGAAGCGCATCGCCGACCGGCCGGTCCAGCCCGGCGATTTGGCTATCCGCAGCCGCTCCGAAGTGTTCCAGCAGCGCGCCGGCCAGTTTCGGATCGTTCAGGGGCACGACGCCAAGAGCATCACCCGCCTCATAGTCCAGACCACTTTCGCCGAGATCGAATTCGTAGTGGCGAATTTCCTTGGATGAGCCGGGACCGGACAGGCGGCGATTGACGCTTACCTCAGCCGAATAGGGATTTCTGCGGCCCCAGCCCTGTTTTGCCCGCACGGGCGGCTCGGCGATGTCAGGCATGGTGACAGATGCCGCATTGCCGCCATCGACAGCAAGCGCGAGCGGCAGGGTCTCGCCGATCCATGCGGCGGCGGCATCTTCGAAGTCGATATCGCAATCGATACGCGTCTTCATACGCTTGCCGCCGAGTTGTTCGAACCGCGTATCGATAAGCTTGCCCGCCTGGCAGAAGCCGTCATAGCCGGTATCGCCGAGCGCGAGCACGGCAAAATTCATCTCGTCCAGACGCGGCGCGCTGTCCGCGGCGAGCGCTTCCCAGAAAAGCTGGGCATTATCAGGCATTTCACCTTCGCCATAGGTCGAGGTGACGACGATGACCCGCTTCATGGCGCCGAGACTGTCCATCGAGACATCATCGAGTGCCGTCACCACCGGCTGCATGCCCTGCGCGCGGGCGGCGGCGGCAATATCCATCGCCAGCGCCTCCGCATTGCCGGTCTGAGTGCCGAAGAGAATATTCAGCACGCTGGCCACTGCCCTGGGAGCAGCGGCGGCAACCGATGTCTCCAGGCCGATGGCGGCGCGGGAATGGAGCCCCGCCAGAAAACCGGAAAGCCATGCGCGCTGATCACCGTTGAAGGGCGCGTCTTCGGGAATATAAGGTATCTTCATCATGCTGCCCTATGGCTGGATGCGGTGGCGAGGTCGGGAATGGCGCGGGCTGCGAAAAGCTCCTCGAAGCCCGGCAGACGGCCGATCTTCTCGATGTTTTTCCGGTTCTGCTGAATGATCCAGCCATAGGTGCCGGGGCTGTCCACCGACCAGATGTTCCTGCGGGCCAGCGCCTGCTTGTAATCGTCGAGACGCTTGGCGGCGATCATCACCGCAAGCTGTTCATCGCCATGGTCCGAAAGCGCCTCGCGGGCATATTTCAGCAACCGCTGCATCAGCGCATAGTCTTCCGTGAGGATGAGATTGCGCACGGCTTTTTCAATTGCCGGGTCGGAAGGACCCGACGCCATCGGCAGCCGCTGCAGGGCGATGGCCTGCGCCATGCTCAACACGGTATAATTGTTGAGCAGCGCGTACATCTCCTCGGTATCCGTCTCGCCATAACCCGGCACCGTTCCGTTCAGGACGGCCTTGCGGTCGCGATAGGCGAGCTTGAACTTGCGCAGTTGATGAGCGGCAAGCGCGGATGCCAGTTCCTCCAGCAGTTCCTTGCGGGGCTTCGCCTTCCGGATCTCATCGCTATCCTGATAAAGCAGCAGGGCGCGCGGCATGCCGTAAACGAAGTTGTGCTGTTCACTTTCCCAGTTTTCCAGAAGCCATGCCGCCTTGGCCGAGCCGGTTTCTGCGACATGCCAGGTCAGAAGCCGGTGGACGGCCTGATTATGAATAGCAGCCTGTTCATCCTCACCGGTGATCGCGCCAAGCAGGATGGAATCGTGGCTGACTTTCTTCGGCAGATCGCCGTATGGATCATACTGGTAGACGAAGCCGCCGCTCATGCCGTTGCCGAAACCCTTGCCGAAGCTGCCGAGGTTCAGGACCGCGCCGTTGGTCATATATTCGCAGGCGAAATCACCCACGCCTTCGACGACGGCGGTGGCGCCGGAGTTACGCACCGCGAAACGGTCGCCCGCCTGCCCCTCCACGAAGGTGCGGCCGCCGGTGGCGCCGAACAGCGCGAAATTGCCGACCAGCACGTTGCCGCCCGCCTCTTCCGAGCCGCCGCCGGGGGAGCGCACGACGATGGTGCCGCCGCAGGCGCTTTTGCCGACGCCGTCATTGCAGGTGCCGGTATGGACCATGACCATGCCGTCATTGCAGAAAGCGCCGAAGGACTGCCCGGCGGAACCGGAGGTATCGATGCGCACCGAACCCGCCTCCAGGAACCGGCGGCCACGGCTGTCCCGCTTCACGGCCGGCAGAGCATCCGCCTCTTCGTCGGAAAGCTCATGGTTCAGCATGCGTTCGATATCGACGGCGAGCTGACCGCCGACGCTCTTGTTGCAATTGTTGAGGAAACGATTGCCGCCAAGTTCGATGTTCTCGCGCTTGCTGTCGACCAGCGCCGAACGCACGAGTTCGATGAAGGCATCGTCGAGGCAGAAGTCCTTTTCCATATAGACCGGGCTGTCGATCTTCACCTCTTCGACCACGGCGAGCATTGCCCTGAGGTCAAGCTGGCCGACGCTTGCCGGATGATCGAGGAGATGAAGAAGATCGGAACGGCCGCGTGCTTCCCGCAGCGAGGCAACCCCAAGCCCGGCCAAAATCTCGCGCGTTTCATGGGCGATGTTCATGAGATATTGCGCCAGCGCGCGGGGATCGCCGTTGAAGGCTTCCTGATTGGTGGTGAGACCGGCCGGGCACTTGATGTTGCAGTTCTTGGCCATGACGCATTTCAGCATCATCAGCGCCGTCGTGCCGAATTCGAAACTGTCGCCGCCGAGGAGTGCCGATTTCACCACGTCGCTTGCCGTCTGGTGCGCGCCGGAGCAGCGCAGCAGCACCTTGGCGCGCAGGCCGGTGGCGCAAAGCGCCTGATGCACCTCGGCAATGCCGATCTCCGCCGCGCGGCCGGTGTATTTGAGGCTGGTGACAGCCGCCGCACCCGTGCCGCCGGTATTGCCTGCGACATTGATGACATCCGCCCCCGCCTTGGCGACGCCGACCGCAATCGTGCCGATGCCTTCCGACGAGACCAGCTTGACGATGACGCGCACGCGCGCCGCCTTGGCGTCATGGATGAGCTGGGCCAGATCCTCGATGGAATAGGTATCGTGATGCGGCGGCGGCGAGACAAGCTCGACGCCCGGCGTGCCGCCACGCGCGGCGGCGATTTCCACCGTCACCTTGGGAGACGGCAACTGCCCGCCCTCGCCTGGCTTTGCGCCCTGACCGATCTTGATCTCTATCTCTTCCAGCATCGGATCGGCAAGATAACCGGCCCAGACGCCGAAGCGGCCGGAAGCGAACTGCTTGATGCGCGAGGCACGGATGGTGCCATAACGGGAAATATGCTCGCCGCCCTCGCCCGAATTCGACATACCGCCGACCATGTTGGTGCCATGGGCAACCGCCTCATGGGCGGCGGCAACCAGCGCGCCGTGGCTCATGGCGCCCGATGCCAAGGTCTTGGTGATCTCGCTCGCCTTCTGTACGGCATCGAGCGGAATGCTTTCCGGTGCAGTGCGGATAAGCGAGAGATAGGCGGATGCTTCACCCTGCGCCTGGACCATGAGCGCGCCACCTTCCAGCCAGTGGCCGGGAATATCCGCACCGAAACGGTCGAGCAACGACTGGCCGAGTGCGGCAAGCCGGGCAAGCTCATGACCGTGCGGGCCGGTCAATTGCAGCCGGAAAGCGCCGTCTCCCGCCTCTTCGCAACGCAATCCGCGCACCATGAAGCTATTATTGCCCTGCCGGGAAAAACGGCCCATTTCCCGACGGAATTCTTCTGCGGAACCGGCGAAGGTCACATCGGCGGGCAATTCCAGAACATCGCGCAGAGCGGCGGGGCGGCGCGCCCTTTCTTCCGTCATCATGCGGGCGAAAGCGCGATAACCGGGCGTTACCTCGAATTTGTCGATGGCATCCGGGGTCAGCCGGTCGAAGCTGTTGTGATAATAGGCCGCATCGTTGAGACCGAAGGCATCTTCCAACCGGTTGAGCGGCAGCAGGCGCAAAGCCTCCTCGTTTTCGGTTCCCCTGTCGAAACCGATCTTTTCTTCCGTCATATCCACGAAACCGCGTACCGCCGTCGTGCCATAGGAATGGCCGGCGCCTTCCGCACGCTCCTTGAAGAGACCGAGCAGCGGAATGTCGTTTTCGCCCTTCACGGACAGCGCCTTGCGGTGCCAGTCCGCCACCGCCTGCGCGATGACGGCGAAGTTGACGCCGCCAACCGGGGTCTTCACATTCGGGAAATAGCGCTTCAGTACCGCATCGTCGGTATCGAGGAAGTTCGGCTCGAAGAACTCGCCGCCGATATAGCTTTCCGCCGTACACAGGCCGACCTTGCCCATGGTCTTCATCAGCGACTTTTCCGCCGCCTTGGCAAAACGCTTGAATGCCTTGTCGGCATCGGCTCCGAATTTCTCCTCGGCGCGGAACTGCACGCCAAGCGGATAGACGGCAGAAGCGCCGAAGCCGAGGCCAGCTGCTATGTGATGCGAGGAAGAAAACTGGCCACTTTCCACGATCAGGGAAATGCGCAGCCGTAGACCTTCCTCGATCAGCCGCTGATTGATGGCGGAGACGACCATGATCATCGGCAAGGCCGCACGGCCTGCCGAGACATGCCGGTCGGTAATGACGGCGATGCCGCCTTCCTCAGCTGCGAAAGCCACAACCTCATCGCAGAGATCATCGATTGCCTGCCGCAGCGCGGTTTCGTTGGCTTCAGCAACATCGAAGACCGGCGAATAAAGCATTTCAAAACGTCGAAGGGGCGTCTCCGACTGCTCGCGGATGCGCAGCATATCGAGATGGGTCAGGATCGGAGAGCGCACGACGATCTGGCGGGCCTTCTTCGCACCGCTGTTCGGCTTCGCACCGAGGGCGACACGCAACGTCATACCGTCGGCCTCACGAATACTGTCGAGCGGAGGATTGGTGACCTGCGCGAAGCGCTGTGAGAAATACTTCGCAACCCCGCCTTCCTGATCGGACAGCGCATTGATGGCATTCCCGTAACCCATCGCCGAAATCTTTTCCGCGCCTGAGGCCAGCATCGGGTCCATCAGGAACTTGAAGCTTTCCTGATTATGCGAATAGGCGACATAACGCTGGTGGCGCTCCAGATCGCCATTGTAACGCAGCGGCGAGCCCTGCTTTTCCGCCGGCACTTCCGGCAGATCTTCCAGCATGACACGGGCTTCGCGCAACAGGGATGAATATTCGCGGCGTGAGGCGAGAAGCTCCAGCGCCTCGACGGTGGAAAAGGCGCGGCGTTCTGCATGGTCGTAATAAAGCATGCCGCCCGCCTCGATGCGGCCGCGGCGGATGACGCTTTCCGCCGGAAAGGCGATCTGCCCGGCCTCCGACATGACGCAGAGATAATCTTCCGTCTCGACGGTGCGCAGCGGGCGCAGGCCGAGGCGATCGAGCCGCGCGCCGATTATGGTGCCGTCGCCGAAGATCAGCGCGGCCGGGCCGTCATTCTTCTCCTCATAGAGCGAGAAATATTCCAGCATCGCCTTCACACCCGGTGACAGGGTATCGTCATTTTCCCAGGCTGGCGGCATCATCGAGACCACGGCGGTGACGAGGTCGAGACCGTCTTCCATCACCCGTGCCTGCAGGGTCTGATCCAGACGGCAGCTGTCCGACTGGCCTTTCGGCCGGATGATGCTGGCATTCTTTGCCAGCGCCACGGCCGCTTCCGACAGCCGGTTCTTCTTGTCGGTGTTGAGCTCGCCATTATGCGCCATCAGACGGAAGGGCTGCGCCATGGAAGGATGCGGATCGGTATTGGTGGAGAACCGCGTGTGGAAATACATCGTATGCACTTCATGGCGCGGATCTGTGAGATCGCAGAAATAGGGCATGACCTCATGGGAGTTCAGGCGGCCCTTCAGAACCTGCGTGCGGGCGCTGAGCGACAGCGGATAAAAGCCGGCGAGTTCCGGCACGGTATAGGCCAGCGCCTCGATGGCCAGCAGCGCCTTGTGGATGCGCCAGTCGAATTCGGCGAGGGTTGCGCATTCGGCCGGAGCCGAAAAGACCCATTGGCGGATTGGCAACTGGTAAGGGATGGCGGCAGGACGGATGGCCGCATCATTCACCGGCACATCGCGAACGAGCAGGATTAAAAAGCCCTGCTCTTTGAGGGCGTTTGCGATGATACCGACAGCCTCGCCGTGGAAAGCCGGATTTTGCGGCAGGAAAAAATTGCCGACGCCGAACCGGCCGGCCTGCAAGCCGTCCTCACCGGTCAATTCCCGAAAGAAAGAGAGCGACAAATCCAGCGATACGCCCGCGCCATCCCCGACACCTTCCGCCGACATGCCGCCGCGATGCGGCACGGCACAGAGAGCCTCGTGGCCGCGCTTCAGCACATCATGCGTCTGCACGCCGTCCTTGCGGGTGATGAAACCGACACCACAGCTGCTTTTTTCAAAAGCCGCATCGTAAAGGCCGAATTTTTGCTCCGTCACACTCAAGGCACTCTCCTCTCGTTGCGCATTTCGCGCGGCATCGCCCTCTTTCCCGAAACCCGGCGCGTCAGCCGGCACTCTGCGGGCGGAGCCGCAGGCGACCTGGCTGCTCCTCATTCTTCTGCTTAGCGGCGTTTAATGGCGCGAACGGTCGTTTTGCGGCCGTCAAACGGCTTGGCGGCGATGGCCGCTTTTTCGCAAATAATGATCGTCGTCGTTCGCATCGCGTTCCCTGAAGGCCGGCTTTCCGGCAGTGAGATACACTGAATTACGTCAGTATTGCTTACATAATATTTCATGATCGACCAAGTCAAGATTAAAATCGACCCGGCGCAATAAAAAAACAAAAACGCCGCGAAATCCGACAGGATTCCGCGGCGCGATGGCTGCAGAGATTTTTAAATTGCCCGGATCACTCCGAAGGCATGTCCAGCGTGCGGCTGAACCAGAGGGCAATCAGCGTGCAGAGCGCACCCGACATCAGGTAAATGCCGACCGCGAAAAGGCCGAATTTGGACGAAAATCCGAGCGCGACGAGCGGTGCGAAGCCAGCACCGATCAGCCAGGAAATATCCGAGGTGAGCGACGCGCCGGTATAGCGGTACTCACGGCTGAAGCGGGAAGCAAGCGCGCCGCCTGCCTGACCGAAGGACAGGCCAAGCAGAGAAAAGCCGATCAGCACAAAGAGATAACGGCCAATATCACCGGAACCAAGAAGAACCGGTGCAACCAGACTGAAAAGGCCGATCAGCACCGCCGCGATGGCCAGAAGCTTCCGCCGGCCGATCCTGTCGGCCAGAATACCGGAGACCACGATCATCCCGCCGGCGATGATGGCGCTGACGAATTGCACGAACAGGAAGTCCGAGACACGCTGGCTGGTGTTGAGCGAAACCCAACTCAGCGGGAAGACGGTGACCAGATGGAAGAGCGCAAAGCTTGCCAGCGGCACGAACGCTCCCGTGAGGACCACCGGAAACTGCGAGCGCAGCATCTTGAACATGGGGCGCGGTTCCAGCTCGTGCTGTTCCAGCATGGCCTGAAATTCCGGCGTCACGATCATGCGCAAGCGGGCGAAGAGCGCGAGAACATTCAGCGCCAGCGCCACGAAGAAGGGGAAACGCCAGCCCCAGGCGAGGAATTCCGCATTGGAAAGCTGTGTGACGAAGACGATGAAAAAGGCGCTGGCGAGACCGAAGCCCATGGCCGCACCGATCTGCGGCATCATGGCGTACCAGCCGCGCTGTTTCTGCGGCGCATTCATGGCGAGCAGCGACACCAGACCGTCCCATGCGCCGCCGAGCCCAAGGCCCTGGCCGATGCGGAACACCGCCAGAAGACAGGGGGCAAGCATGCCCGCTTCCGCATAGGACGGAAGAAAGCTGATCGCCATGGTGGAACCACAGAGCGTGAAGAGAGCGGCCATCAGCTTCACGGCGCGCCCGAATTTGCGGTCGATCTGGAGGAAGATCAGCGAGCCGATAGGCCTTGCGATAAAGGCCAGTGAGAAAACCGCGAAGGAATAGAGCGTCGCCGTCAGCGGGTCGACGAAAGAAAAGAAGACGTGGGGGAAAACGAGCGCGGAGGCGATGGCATAGATGAAAAAGTCAAAGAATTCCGTCATTCTCGCAAGAATGACCGCAATCGTGATGCGATCCGGATCGACCTTGACGGGACCGACCCCATTTCCGTTCGCCTCCGGCGCCTGCCCAAAGGATGGAGCAGCATTCGTATAACTCATAATATCCCTCCTGCGTCATGGACGAACCATTTCCTGTAACGCGCCGGCTCCTCTTCCGTTGCGTTACGATGCGGCGGATTGTCACACGCACCCTACGTAACGTCAATTGAAGTTTGGCAATAAAGGGTTGCCCAGTCAGCTGACCATGCGATAATGCACGCGCTCCGTCCTTAAACGCAGCTCTGCCCGAGACATGGTGCATCGCGAAGGTTTCGCTGCACCGCGACAATATACCTCATTTGAAAAATGATGTTCGGCAATTATTCGCGTCATAATCCAAACTGTACGAGTTCAAAGAACGTGCGCACGATCAAAAAAATCCTATCCGCCCTTCTGGCAATCCCGGCTCTGCTGCTGCTCAGCGGCTGTAACCTCGTGGTGATGAACCCTTCGGGCGACGTCGCCATCCAGCAGCGCGATCTTATCATCACGTCCACGGTCTTGATGCTGCTGATCATCGTCCCCGTCATCGTCCTGACGATTTTCTTCGCATGGAAATATCGGGAATCGGCAAAGGCCGAGGATTACGATCCCGAATGGCACCACTCCACGCGCCTTGAAATGGTGATCTGGTCGGCTCCGGTCGCCATCATCCTGATGCTCGGCACGGTGACCTGGATTTCCACTCACCGTCTCGACCCCTATCGTCCGCTGGAGCGTATCGACGAGAACCGTCAGGTGACCGCCGATGTCAAACCGATCACGGTGGAAGTGGTGGCCATGGACTGGAAGTGGCTGTTCTTCTATCCCGAACTCGGCATTGGCAGCGTCAATGAATTCGCCGCTCCGGTCGATGTTCCGATCAATTTCAAGATCACCGGCACGACGGCAATGAACTCCTTCTTCGTGCCCGCGCTCGCCGGCCAGATCTACGCCATGGGCGGCATGCAGACCAAGCTGCACGCGGTCATCAACAAGGAAGGCGTTTATGACGGCTTCTCGGCCAACTTCTCCGGCCCCGGCTTCTCCCACATGCGCTTCAAGTTCCATGGCCTGAGCCAGCAGGGCTTCGACCAGTGGGTTGCCAAGGCGAAAGAGGGCGGCAAGGGCTTCGGCCGTCAGGAATATCTGGAATTCGCCAAGCCTTCCGAACGCGAGCCGGTACAATATTTCGCTTCGGTCGATCCCGAACTCTACAGCGCCATTCTCAACCGCTGCGTCGAGCCCAACAAGCTCTGCATGCGCGACATGATGCATATCGACGCCAATGGCGGCGGCGGCAAGGAAGGCATCGATATCGCCAAGGCGCTGAATTCCGTCGTCTGCACGCCGCTTGCGCCCTTTGGCGTCGCCAGCGGTCCCCAATCCACTCCGGCTGCGCTCGAAGGACAGACTTTCGAGCCTGCGGCGCTGCCGGAAACGAAACAAGTCGCTGGCTGACGGATACGTCCCGGCATTATGCGGCGCGGCCAATGGCTGCGCCGATCTTATGTCTTAGAATCGCAAGAGGCTAAAAATGATCGTCAATTCCGATCAAACGTCGTTCCTGTTCGGGAAGCTGACATGGGAGTCCATCCCGCTTCACGAGCCCATTCTTGTCGCAACCTTCGCGGCCGTGGCTCTGGGCGGTATCGCCGTCGTCGGCGCCCTCACCTATTTCCGCCTCTGGGGCTATCTCTGGAATGAATGGTTCACGAGCATCGATCACAAGAAGATCGGTATCATGTACATCATTCTGGCGCTCGTCATGCTGCTGCGCGGTTTCGCCGATGCCATCATGATGCGCGTCCAGCAGGCGATCGCGTCGGGCGGATCGGAAGGTTACCTTCCGCCGCACCATTACGACCAGATCTTCACGGCCCACGGCGTCATCATGATCTTCTTCATGGCCATGCCGATGATCACGGGTCTGATGAACTTCGTCGTGCCGCTGCAGATCGGCGCCCGCGACGTTTCGTTCCCCTTCCTCAACAACTTCTCCTTCTGGATGACCACGGCCGGCGCCGTCATCACCATGATCTCGCTGTTCATCGGTGAATATGCGCAGACCGGCTGGCTGGCCTATCCGCCGCTTTCCGGCATCGATGGAAGCCCGGGAGTCGGGGTGGATTATTACATCTGGGGTCTGCAGATCGCCGGTGTGGGAACGACGCTATCGGGCATCAACCTGATCGTGACGATCATCAAGATGCGCGCGCCTGGCATGACCATGATGCGCCTGCCGATCTTCGTCTGGACATCGCTGTGTTCGAACATCCTGATCGTGGCCTCCTTCCCGATCCTGACCGGCACGCTGGCACTTCTCACCCTCGACCGTTACGTTGGCACCAACTTCTTCACCAACGATCTCGGCGGCAACCCGATGATGTATGTCAACCTCATCTGGATCTGGGGCCACCCCGAAGTTTACATCCTGGTCCTGCCGGCATTCGGCGTCTTCTCGGAAATCGTTGCAACGTTCTCCCGCAAGCGTCTCTTCGGTTATGCCTCGATGGTTTACGCCACGGGCGTCATCACCATCCTCGCCTATATCGTGTGGCTGCACCACTTCTTCACCATGGGTTCCGGTGCAAGCGTGAATGCTTTCTTCGGCATCACCACGATGATCATCTCGATCCCGACGGGTGCCAAGATCTTCAACTGGCTCTTCACCATGTATAAGGGCCGCATCAAGTTCGATGTCCCGATGCTGTGGACGATCGGCTTCATGATCACCTTCGTCATCGGCGGCATGACCGGCGTTCTCCTCGCCGTTCCGCCGGCGGACTTCGTGCTGCACAACTCGCTGTTCCTGATCGCCCACTTCCACAACACCATCATCGGTGGCGTGGTGTTCGGTGTGCTTGCGGGTATCGTCTACTGGTTCCCGAAGGCCTTCGGATACCGGCTCGATCCGTTTTGGGGCAAGCTGTCCTTCTGGTTCTGGTTCATCGGTTTCTATTTCGCCTTCATGCCGCTTTATATTCTCGGCCTGATGGGGATTACCCGCCGTATCAGCCAGTTCGAGGACAATTCCCTGCAGATCTGGTTCGTGATCGCCGCCTTCGGCGCCTTCCTGATCGCGCTCGGCATCGCCTCCTTCGTCATCCAGCTCATCGTCAGCTTCCTGAAGCGCGACAAGCTGCGTGACGTGACCGGCGACCCCTATAACGGCCGTACGCTGGAATGGTCGACGTCTTCGCCGCCGCCCGCCTACAACTTCGCCTTCACGCCCGTCATCCACGATGTCGACGCCTGGGCGGATATGAAGAAGCGCGGTTACAGCCGTCCCAAGGAAGGCTTCATCCCGATCCATATGCCGAAGAACACCGGCGCGGGCGTGATCATCAGCGCCATCAGCGTGGTTCTCGGCTTCGCCCTGGTATGGCACATCTGGTGGCTTGCGGCTCTGTCGATGCTCGCCATCATCGCGGTCTCCATCGCCCATACCTTCAACTACAATCGCGATTATTACATTCCGGCTTCCGACGTTTCGACGGTCGAGGCGGAACGTACCAAGCTGCTCGCGGAACAGGCGTAACGGAACATGTCTCATACACCTGCACAAAGCGTCGACGGCGCTGAACCACCGGTCTTCTACCTGAAGGAAGACCATCACCCGGAGAACGGCACCTCGCTGGGCTTCTGGCTCTACCTGATGAGCGACTGCCTTATCTTCGCGACGCTGTTTGCCACCTATGCCGTTGTCGGCCGCAACTATGCGGCCGGCCCTTCCGGTGCCGACCTGTTCGACCTGAAGCTGGTGGCGATCAATACCGGCTTCCTGCTTTTCTCCTCCATCACCTATGGCTTCGCCATGCTGGAAATGGAAAAGCAGAAGGTAAAGGCCACGCTGGTCTGGCTGGGTGTGACCGGCCTCTTCGGCCTCGCCTTCCTCGCGGTCGAACTCTACGAGTTCCATCACCTGATCGCGGAAGGTGCCGGTCCGCAGCGTTCGGCGTTCCTGTCGGCCTTCTTCGCGCTGGTCGGCACGCACGGTCTGCACGTCACCTTCGGCATCATCTGGCTCGTCACGCTCATGTTCCAGGTCGCCAAGCACGGCCTGATCGCGGCAAACAAGCGCCGCCTGATGTGCCTGTCGATGTTCTGGCACTTCCTTGACGTCATCTGGATCGGCGTCTTCTCCTTCGTTTACCTCATGGGAGTTCTTTGATGAGTTCCGAAGCACACGCACATCACGACGCGCATGGCGACGACCATCATCACCATGATGGCGCGAGCCATGGCACCTTCAAGAGCTACATGATCGGCTTCGTCCTGTCGGTTATCCTGACGGCGATCCCCTTCTGGCTGGTCATGGGCGACGTTCTTGAAAACAAGACCCTGCTGGTCATCGCCATCATGGGTCTCGGCGTCATCCAGATTTTTGTGCACATGATCTACTTCCTGCACATGGACACCAAGTCCGAAGGCGGCTGGACCTTCATGGCGCTGATCTTCACCGTCGTGGTGCTCCTGATCACGCTCTCCGGCTCGCTCTGGGTCATGTACAACATGAACAAGAACATGATGCCGCTGCACATCGAGGATGTGAAAAACCTGCCCTGAGCAGCAGAGACCTACGGCCTGCCGGGTTTCCGGCGGGCCGCCTTCGCGCCAACACATAACCCCATGAATCCTGGTGCGATTTATGGGGTTATTTGCTGGAAGGAGCGCATGCGGGCGCTAGAGTTTTTTCGCTTTTCCTCGAATCGCGAAAACACCCTAACTCTTTGTTTTAGCGCATTTCCGGACGGAAACCGGGTTCCACTTTTCCTGGAAATGCTCCGGGACACCCGCCAAAGCAGACCGGTCTCTGCCGGGCGCGCTTCGCAAGGACCGTGACATGAGCGAAACCACACCCCATAACCGGCGCATCCGCCCTGCGGCCATCGTCGTCCTGTTCCTGACCGTTGTTCTGACGGGTCTGCTGCTTGCGCTCGGCACCTGGCAGGTCAAGCGCCTTTCCTGGAAGCTCGATCTTATCGAGCGGGTCGAAGCCCGTGCCCATGCCGATCCCGTCGACGCCCCTGCCGCCAAAGAATGGCCGGCGCTCGGCGATCCGGCGGAATACGAATATCGCCGTGTGAAACTGTCCGGCACCTTCCTCAATGACAGGGAGGTTCAGGTCTATACGGTCACGGACCTCGGCCCCGGTTACTGGGTGATGACG
Organism: Agrobacterium sp. LR_9; assembly: GCF_041954855.1. Lineage (NCBI taxonomy): Bacteria > Pseudomonadati > Pseudomonadota > Alphaproteobacteria > Hyphomicrobiales > Rhizobiaceae > Agrobacterium > Agrobacterium sp. LR_9. The sequence continues at coordinate 44,602 of NZ_JAVAYA010000001.1, read as the reverse complement.
CCGCTCAAGCGGGACGATGGCTCCAGCATCATCGTCAATCGCGGCTTCGTGCCGTCCGACAGGCGCGACCCGTCCTCCCGCCAGGAAGGCGAACCGGCCGGAAATGTCGAGGTCGTCGGGCTGATGCGCGCGCCCGAAACCGGTGGGCTTTTCCTGCGCACCAACGATCCGGCAAATGGCCGCTGGTATTCCCGCAACATCCCGCAAATCTCGCAGGCATCCGGCCTTTCCGATGTCGCGCCGTTTTATGTCGATGCCGATGCGACACCCAATCCGGGCGGCCTGCCGGTCGGCGGCAAGACCATGCTCACCTTCCCCAACAACCATCTCTCCTATGCCGTTACGTGGTATATTCTGGCGGCGATGGTGGTGGCTGCGGGCTGGTATGTCCTGCGCAACCTCAACGCCCCCAAACCGAAACGGGACGAGGATTGAGCAGCCGGTTTTACCGGATGGTTCATAAAATCACTTTCTTCTTCACGTTTTGCTGATCTATAACGACAGTTCGGCCTGACATTGCCCGTCGGCGCATTTTGTTTCGGTGAGTTATGGCAAGAGCATTTCTTCTCGTTCTGGATTCCTTCGGCGTCGGCGGCGCACCCGACGCGGAGCGCTATGGCGATCTTGGCGCAAACACGCTCGGCCATATCGCGGAATTCTGTGCAGCAGGCGCTGCCAACAAAGCGGGGCTTCGCTCGGGTCCGTTAAAACTGCCGAACATGTGTTCGCTCGGCCTGCTGGAGATTGCGCGGCAGGCAAGCGGCGACATTCCCGCCGGCATGGAACCGCCGGAGCGCATTTTCGGCCTGCACGGTTCCGCCAGCGAAATCTCCAAGGGCAAGGACACGCCGTCCGGCCACTGGGAGATCGCCGGTACGCCCGTCACCTTCGACTGGGGATATTTCCCGACGGAAGGCGATGCGTTTTCGCCGGAACTGGTGGAGGCGATCTGCAGGGAGGCTAATATTCCCGGCATCCTCGGCAATTGCCATGCTTCCGGTACCGAGATCATCGCTGCGCTCGGCGAAGAGCATATCAGGACCGGTAAACCGATCTGCTACACCTCATCCGATTCCGTTTTCCAGATCGCCGCGCACGAAACGCATTTCGGTCTGGAGCGCCTCATCTCGCTCTGCGAGACGGTGCGCAAGCTGCTCGATCCTTTGAATATCGGCCGCGTCATCGCCCGCCCCTTCATCGGCGAAACGGTGGCGACCTTCGAACGCACCGGCAACCGTCGCGATTTCTCCGTTCTGCCACCGGAACCGACCCTGCTCGACAGGCTTGTGGAGGCCGGCCGAAAAGTGCACGCCATCGGCAAGATCGGCGATATCTACGCCCATCAGGGTGTGACGCGCGTCATCAAGGCAAATGGCAACAGCGCCCTGATGGATGCGACGTTGCAGGCTATCGATGAGGCCGAAAACGGCGATCTCGTCTTCACCAATTTCGTCGATTTCGACATGCTTTATGGCCATCGCCGGGACGTTGCCGGTTACGCCGCCGCCCTTGAGGCCTTCGATGCGCGAATCCCCGAAATCCATCGCAAGATGGCGCCGGGTGACATCGCCCTTCTGACCGCCGATCACGGTTGCGACCCCACCTGGCGGGGCACCGACCATACACGGGAAAGGGTGCCGATCATGGCATTCGGACCGGGCATTCGCTCACGCGATGTCGGCATCCGTTCAAGCTACGCCGATATCGGCGAAAGCATCGCCCACCATCTTGGCATCGAGGCCGGTTCTCACGGCAGGAGCTTCATTTGACATCGCATTTGCTGAAGGCGGAAATTCACTGCCACATCGAAGGTGCGGCCCCGCCCGCCCTCGTCGCTAAACAGGCGGAGAAATACGGTATCGACACCAGCGGTTTTCTGAGGGACGGCCAATATGTCTGGTCGGATTTCGCCGAATTCATCCGTTGTTATGACGCGGTGGCGCAGGTGTTCAAGACGGATGAGGATTATGCCGTCCTGACTGAAACCTACCTGACCGAACTTGCGCAAGCCAATACCATCTATAGCGAGCTGATCATTTCGCCCGATCACGGCGACCGCATCGGGCTTGGCGCCGACGCCTATCTGGCCGGCATTGCCGAAGGCATCCGCATCGCAAGGGAAAAAACGGGGATCGAAACCCGCATCATTGTCACCGGCGAGCGCCATTTCGGCCCGGAACGGGTAATCGCCGCGGCGGAATTTGCGGCACGCGCTCAACATCCGCTGGTGACGGGCTTCAACATGGCCGGCGAGGAGCGCATGGGCCGCGTCGCCGATTATGCACCCGCCTTCGACATCGCCCGCGATGCCGGCCTTGGGCTGACCATTCATGCCGGCGAGGTTTGCGGACCGGAAAGCGTTGCCGATGCGCTCGACCTCGTCAAGCCGTCCCGCATCGGGCATGGCGTGCGCGCCATCGAAGATGCCGGTCTCATCGCCCGGCTGGTCGAGGCGGGAACGGTTCTGGAAGTCTGCCCCGGCTCTAACATCGCGCTCAACGTCTATCCCGATTTTGCCAGCCACCCGCTGAAAGCTCTGAGCGACGCCGGGGTGCGCGTCTGCATCAGTTCCGACGACCCGCCGTTCTTCTTCACGTCGCTTGCACGGGAATATGCGCTGGCTGCGGACGAGTTCGGCTTCAGCGATGCCGAGATCAATCGCATGACACGGACCGCACTGGAATGCGCCTTCGTGGACGAGGCAACACGTGCGCGACTGCTTGCGAAACTCGATGGCGCCTGACGCTGCGGTTCGCGGGGGTAAAACCGCGAAGAAGGCTTGCGAAAAACGCACTTTCGGTGAATTACAGGGCATAAGATAAAAGGAAGGCCAGTTTCATGGACGGCGTCACAGTCATCGAACATCCGCTGGTGCGGCACAAACTTACCATCATGCGCAAGAAGGAAACTTCCACCGCCGGCTTCCGCCGCCTGCTCAGGGAAATTTCGACGCTGCTCTGCTATGAAGTGACGCGCGACCTTGAGATGACGATGGAAACCATCGATACGCCGCTCGAAACCATCGAGGCCCCCGTGCTCGAAGGCAAGAAGCTGGTTTTCGCCTCCATCCTGCGCGCCGGCAACGGCCTCTTGGAAGGCATGCTCGAGCTCGTGCCTTCGGCGCGTGTTTCCCATATCGGTGTTTATCGCGATCATGACACGCTGGAAGCCGTCGAATATTACTTCAAGGCTCCAGAAAGCCTCGATGCGCGCCTTATCATCGTTGTCGATCCGATGCTGGCAACCGGCAATTCCTCTATCGCCGCCGTTGAGAAGCTGAAGGAGCGCGGTGCGAAGAACATCCGCTTCCTGTGTCTGCTGGCGGCGCCCGAGGGCATCAAGAACTTCCGTGAAGCGCATCCCGATGTGCATATCTACACCGCCGCGATCGACAGCCATCTGAACGAGAAGGGTTATATCGTTCCCGGTCTCGGCGATGCCGGCGACCGCATGTACGGCACTAAATAAACCCGTTCATCATCGCTTAACCGTTTGAGCCATTCGCCGCTTCCACCAGCGGCGAATGGCTTTTTCTTTTAAGGATTCAGCATGTTTTGCGTCTATTCTGGGCAAGAATAACCTGCCCCTGGAGGAGCAAAGACTTGCTGACGCGCGCGATTTTTCTGCTTGTTGGGCTTTCGGTCGGTGCGACGCAGATTCCGGCTCTGGTGGAAAAATTTCAGCCGCGCCCGGAAGCCAGCATCGAGAAAGCGGAAGCCAGACCCGAAGCAGCCAAGCCGGAGTCCGTCTCCCTTGGCGGCGTCAGTCTGAAAGCGGATGCGCGCGGCCACTTCAATGCCGCCTTCCGCGTCAACGGCAAATCCTTCGACGGGCTTGTCGATACCGGCGCTTCCATGGTCGCCATCAACGAGACGATTGCGCGCCGGCTCGGTTACGGCGTCAACAGCCTCGATTATAAATATGCGATTTCAACGGCGAATGGTCAGACCATGGCTGCCTATGTGAAACTGGACCGGGTGGAGATAGGCACTATCCGGGTTCAGAATGTCGACGCCATGGTGCTGAAGGACAATGCGCTCGGCAACATGCTGATCGGCATGAGCTTCCTCAAACAACTATCGTCCTTCAAGGTATCGGGCGGCGAGATGCGGCTGGTCAGGTGATCCGCTCAAGAACGGCCGCACCGATCTCAGGCGCGCTGTCAGCAATTCCGTAGCAGGCAGCTACCCTTTTCATGGCATGTTGCGCTTCGTCCCTCGAAGCGGCATGAACGGTAGCGATCCGCGCGCCCTTTTCCACTTTCGCGCCGAGCGGCAGGATGTCCGAGATACCGACGGAAGGATTGATCGTGTCCGATGGCTTTTTCCTGCCGCCACCGAGTTCAACGACAACCATGCCAAGATCGCGCGTGGCGCAGGAGGCGAGCAACCCGCTGCGCTCCGCCAGAACCGGGAGAATGACCGGCGCAGAGGGCAGATAACGGGACGGATGCTCAACGAAATCCGATGGGCCGCCGAGTGCCGAAACCATCCGTGCAAAGATTTCCAACGCCCGGCCGGAGGAGAGCGCAGCTGACGCCAGCGCCTCTCCTTCCTCCAGCGTGGCCGCCTTTTGCGCCTGCATCAGCATTTCCGCCGCAAAGGACAGGACGACCTTTTCAAGACGGGTGCCTGCCTTGCGGCCGGCCAGAAAATCCAGACAATTGACGATTTCGACCGCATTGCCGGCGGCATCGCCAAGCGGCTCGTTCATGTCGGTTATCAGCGCCGTTGTCGGCAGGCCTGCGCCGTTCGCCACATCGACCAGCGCGTGGGCGAGATTGCGGGCATCCTCGACGCTCTGCATGAAAGCACCGTTGCCGACCTTCACATCCAGAACCAGCGTCTGTAGCCCGGCCGCAAGCTTTTTCGACAGGATGGAGGCCGTGATCAGCGGTATGGAATCCACCGTCGCGGTCACATCGCGAATGGCATAGAGGCGTTTATCGGCTGGGGCGAGATCGCCCGTCTGGCCGATGATGGCGCAGCCGACCGTCTTTACCGTCCGGCGAAACAACGCCTCGTCCGGCATGACGTCGTAAGCGGGGATCGCTTCCAGCTTGTCCAGCGTGCCGCCGGTATGGCCAAGGCCCCGGCCGGAAATCATCGGCACGGCGAGACCGCAGGCGGCCACGATGGGGGCGAGCATCAGGGAGACATTATCGCCGACGCCGCCGGTGGAATGCTTGTCCGCCACCGGCCTGCCGAGATCGCTCCAGGACAGGACCTCACCGCTGTCGCGCATCGCCAGGGTCAGCGCCACCATCTCATCCCGGTTCATGCCGCGAAAGAAGACCGCCATGGCAAAAGCAGCCGCCTGCCCTTCAGAGATGCCGTCTTTCGAAAGCGCCTCTATGAAAGCGGCAATCTCCCGAGGCTCAAGTGACAGGCCATCGCGTTTGCGCCGGATGATTTCCTGCGGGATCAAGCTCAATACCCGCTGGCGGCCTTGGCGGGCTCGCCGCCGGCCAGCACGTTCAGCACATCATCGAGAACACCGGAAGCGCCGAAACGGAAGGTGGACGGCATGGCCCAGTTGGGCGCCATGATGGTTTCCGCAAGCCTGAGGTAAAGCGTGGCGTCCTCCACCGTGCCGATGCCGCCGGCGGGCTTGAAGCCCACCTTCTGCCGGCTGTCGCGGATCGCCTGCAACATGATGTCGGCGGCCTCCAGCGTGGCGTTGATGGCAACCTTGCCGGTCGAGGTCTTGATGAAATCGGCCCCTTCGGCAATGGCGAGTTCCGATGCGCGACGGATGAGCGCCTTGTCCTTCAACTCGCCGGTTTCAAGAATGACCTTGAGCAGCACGGGTGCAACGCAGGCCTTGCGAACGGCCGCCACCATGGTGGACACCGCCGTTTCATCGCCGGCTATGAATTTGCGATAGGGAATGACGAGATCGATTTCGTCAGCGCCGTCGCGGATCGCCGCCTCGGTTTCCGCAACCACGGTCGCGATGTCGAGATCGCCCGAAGGAAAATTGACGACCGTGGCGATGCGGATAGCGTGGTCTTTTCCAAACGCCGCACGGGCCTGCGCCACGAAGCGCGGCCAGATGCAGATTGCGGCCGTATTGCCATACTCTGTATGCGCCCGCTGGCACAGAGCGGCAATCTGCTCGGGCGTGCAGTCTTCCTTGAGATTGGTCAGGTCCAGCAAGGACAGGGTGAGGGCAGCCGCTTCGCGCGGACGCTGGAGTTCCATGGTCACGCTCCTCCTGCGATCATTTCCTTCAGAATGGCGGCAAGCCTCTTGCCGCCCACGGGAGCCATGTCCTTGGTTTCTTCATGGCTCAGTTCCGCGCCGGTCATGCCGGCACCGTAATTGGTAATAACCGATGCGGCGGCGACGCGCATCCCGAAAAAGCGCGCAAGGATGACTTCCGGCACGGTGGACATGCCAACGGCATCCGCCCCCAGCAGCCGCGCCATGCGGATTTCCGCCGGTGTTTCGAAGCTCGGGCCGGAAAACCACATATAGACGCCGCCGAACAAAGGCACTGTGGCACGGATGGCGGCGTTGCGCATGGCAAGCATCAGATCGGGATCGTAAGCGGTGGTCATGCCGACGAAGCGGCGGTCGCTTTCCTCGCCGATCAGCGGGTTCATGCCGGAATAGTTGATGTGATCGGTGATCTGCATGACCGAGCCGGGCGGCATATCCTGTCTGACCGAACCTGCCGAATTGGTGAGGATGAGCGACTGCACGCCGAGACCGGCCAGCGCCCCGATGATCGCGCGCATGGCGGACGGATCGCCCTTTTCGTAATAATGCACCCGGCCGGAGAGCATCATGACCGGCTCACCCCCAAGATATCCCGCCACCAGCTCGCCCGCATGGCCGGAAACGCCGCTTGCGGGAAAACCGGGAAGTTCGGCATAGGGCACCCGGATCGGATCGCTGACGTCTTCCACCAGCGAACCGAGGCCCGAGCCGAGGACAATGGCGACGCGCGGCATCAGGCCGTTCAGGCGCTCCACCAGAATATCGATCAGCGTATCCGGCATCAGGGCAGCTCTGTCTTGAAGCTGAAGGGCAAAAGCTCTTCCATGGTCATGACCTTCTGCACGCCGGTTTCGTCGCAGAGATAGACTTTCGTGTCCGGCGTCGCGAATTCGGCGATCTTCTGCCGGCAGCCGCCGCAGGGTGGGCAAAGAGCAAGCTTTTCGGCGATGACCGCGATTTCGCTGATCTTCTTTGCCCCACCCATGATCATGGCGCTGATGGCGGAAGGTTCAGCGCACCAGCCCTGCGGGAAGGAGAGGTTCTCGATGTTGGCGCCCTTGTAAATCTTGCCGTCTTCGGCGCGGATCGCCGCACCGACCGGAAATTTCGAATAGGGCGCGTGGGCAAAGGCCATGGCCTCCACCGCTGCCTCGAACAGGGCATGGGACATCGGATCTCGGGACATGGATTTAACGCTCCTTCGCATAGGCAACGCCACCGGCCTTGGGGGGCTTGGCGACGCCGATGAAACCGGCAAGCAGGATGCAGGTCAGAATATAGGGCATGGCCTGGAAAATCTGCACCGGCACCTCGCCGATACCGGGCACGGATTTGCCCTGCATGAAGTTGGCGAAGGCATCCAGAAAACCGAAAAGCAGGCAGGCGAACATGACCGGCACCGGCTTCCATTTCGCGAAGATCAGCGCCGCAAGCGCTATATAGCCCTTGCCGGCCGACATGTTGGCGATGAAGGCCGCCGACTGCGCAACGGCGAGATAGGCGCCTGAAAAACCGCAGAGGAAACCGGCGACGATGACGGCGCGGAAACGCATCCATGTCACCGAAATGCCGGCCGTATCCACCGCACCCGGGTTTTCACCAACGGCGCGCAAGCGAAGGCCGAAACGGGTACGGTAAAGCACCCACCAGGACAGCGGCACCGCCAGAAAGGCGAGATAGGTGAGGATATTGTTGCCGGAAATGACATTGGCATAGAGCGGGCCGATGAAGGGCACCTCGCGCATCGCATCCGCACCCGGCAGGATGATCGGCGCAAAGCGGCCCTCGGACGGCAATTGCGGCGTGCGGCCGCCCTGCCCGAACCAGGCTTGCCCCAGAACCACCGTCAGGCCGGCGGCGATGAAGTTCAGCGCCACGCCCGACACGATCTGGTTGCCGCGATTGGTGATGACGGCGAAACCATGGATCAACGAGAAGAGGATGGAAACAGTGATGCCCGCCAGCAGACCGGCCCATGGATCTGCCGTGAGATAGGCGACGCAGGCGGAGGCGAAGGCCGCCGCCAGCATCTTGCCTTCAAGGCCGATATCGAACACGCCCGCGCGTTCGGAAAAGAGCCCGGCAAGTGCGGTGAAGAGCAGCGGGATGGTGAGACGGACGGTCGAGCCGAGGATGCTGACCAGCATATCGAAGAAATCCATATCAGCTCACCCCTTTGCCAAACGCTGGTAGATGCGGACGACCGCCGGCCGGTACATATATTCCAGCGCGCCGGCAAACAGGATCACCAGACCCTGAATGACCACGATCATCTCGCGGGTAATGTTCGGCATCTCGAAAGAAAGATCCGCACCGCCCTGATAGAGAATACCGAACAGCAATGCCGCGAAGATGATGCCGAGCGGATGGCTTCGCCCCATCAGCGACACGGCGATGCCCACGAAGCCAGCACCGCCGACAAATTCCACCTGCAGGCGGGCGGAAGCGCCCATGACCGGGTTCAGCGCCATCATGCCCGCCAGACCGCCGGAAATCAGCATGGCGATGATGACCGTGCGCGCATAGGGAATGCCGGCATAGATGGCGGCCGACGGGCTGATGCCGAGCGTGCGCATCTCATAACCGAGCTTGGTGCGCCAGATCAGCACCCAGACGAGGAAACACATGACCAGCGCGATGATGAAGGAGACGTTGAACGGCGCCGGCCCGAGCTTGAGGCCGAACAGCGCCATCAGCCAGTCCAATTTCGGCAATTGCCCGCCCGGCAGGAAGGTGCGCGTTTCCGGCGCCATCTTGCCCGGCACGATCAGCACATTCACCAGCAGATAGACCATCAGTGCAGCTGCGATGAAGTTGAACATGATGGTGGTGATGACGACGTGGCTGCCGCGTTTTGCCTGCAACCATGCCGGAATGAAGGCCCAGGCCGCGCCGAAAAGCGCGGCACCGATGACGGCGAAAGGCATCGTCACATACCACGGCACGTAACGGTCGAGCGCCAGCGCCACCAGCGCAGCACCCAGCCCGCCAATATAGGCCTGACCTTCCGAACCGATGTTGAAGAGGCCGGCATGGAAGGCCACGGCGACCGAAAGGCCGGTGAAGATGAAGCTCGTCGTGTAGAACAGCGTGAAGCCGATGGCATCGCCACGGCCGAGCGCACCTTCGATGAGCAGGCGCAGCGCCGCCAGCGGGCTTTCACCGATAGACCAGACAACGAGGCCGGAAATCAGAAAGGCAGTAACAACGTTCAGCAAAGGCAGCAGGCCGTAGCTGATCCAGTTTGGTAGGGGTACGGAAGCGGTGCTCATTCATGCCTCATGCGGCGATGCCGGCCATCATCAGGCCCAGCGTCTGTTCTTCGGCTTCCGCCGTTTTTTCTCCAACGACACGACCGGCGAACATGACCATGATCCGATCCGAAAGGGAACGGATTTCATCGAGTTCGACAGAAACCAGCAAAATCGCCTTTCCGGCATCGCGCATCTCGATGATGCGGCGATGGATGAACTCGATGGCGCCGATATCCACGCCGCGGGTCGGCTGACCGATGATCAGCATCTTGGGATCGCGCTCGATTTCGCGGGCGACGACGATCTTCTGCTGGTTGCCGCCGGAAAAATTGGCGGTCTTCAACTGCGGATTCGGCGGGCGAATGTCGTATTTCTCGATCTTTTCGACCGCATCCCTGCGGATGGCCTCGGGGTTGAGGAAAGGCCCTTTGCCATAACGCTCATCATGGTGATAACCGAGGATGGAGTTCTCATATTCCTCGAATTTCAGTACCAGCCCCATATGGTGGCGGTTTTCCGGGATATGCGCGAGGCCGAGCCTGCGCAAAATTGCCGGATCGGGGTGGTCCACCTTCTGGCCATCCACCCATATCTCGCCCGAATGGGGCTTGCGGATGCCCGCGATGGCTTCGAGCAGCTCCGACTGGCCATTGCCCGCCACGCCGGCAATGCCGACGATTTCACCGGCACGGACATCGAGCGAGACATCATCCACCATGGTGACGCCGCGACTGTCCTTGACGGTCAGATTGCGGATGGAGAGCAGAACATCGCCGGGCGTCGTCTCGCCCTTTTCCACCCTGAGCAGCACGCGGCGGCCAACCATCAGTTCGGCCAGTTCCTCGACGCTGGTTTCGGAGGTCTTGCGGGTGGCGACCATTTCACCGCGGCGCATGACGGAGACGGAATCCGTGATCGCCATGATTTCGCGCAGCTTGTGGGTGATGAGGATGACGGTCTTGCCCTGCTCGCGCAGGACGCCGAGTATCTTGAAAAGGTGATCGGCCTCGGCCGGCGTCAGAACGCCGGTCGGCTCATCGAGGATCAGGATTTCGGCGCCACGATACATGGCTTTGAGGATTTCGACTCGCTGCTGCAGGCCGACCGGCAATTCCTCGATGACCGCATCCGGATCGACTTCCAGACCGTAATCGTCCTCTAGGCGCTGCAACTCCTTGCGGGCCGCCGCCCGGCCCTTAGCGAGCGATGCACCGCCTTCCGCGCCGAGCATGACGTTTTCCAGCACGGTGAAATTTTCCACCAGCATGAAGTGCTGATGCACCATGCCGATGCCGGCATTGATGGCCGTCTGGCTGTCACGGATCGCGACGGGCGTGCCATTCACCCGGATTTCACCGGCGTCCGCTTGGTAAAAGCCATAGAGGATCGACATCAGGGTCGATTTCCCGGCACCGTTTTCCCCGATGATGCCGTGGATGGTGCCCTTGGCGACCGTCAGATTGATATTCTTGTTGGCGTGAACGGCACCGAATTTCTTGTCGATGCCCACCAGTTCGATTGCAGGGTCCATACTCAAACCGAAACCTCTCCGAAGGCTGGATATGAAAAGGGCGCAAGATGAAAAACATCATGCGCCCCCGTGCATATCATATCATTTCGGGCAGGAATTATCCGCCATATAGTCATGAACCTTAACGGCGCCGGAGATGATATCGGCCTTCGCCTTGTCCACGGCGGCGGTCATTTCCGGCGTGATCAGAGCCTTGTTGTTGTCGTCAACCGCGTAAGCGACGCCATCTTCCTTGACGCCGAGCGCAACGATGCCGGGGGTGAACTTGTCGTCCTTTGCATCCTTATAGGCATTGTAGACGGCCAGATCGACGCGCTTGACCATGGAGGTCAGAACCGAACCCGGATGCAGGTGGTTCTGGTTGGAATCGACGCCGATCGAGAACTTCTTGTTGTCGGCGGCGGTCTGCAACACGCCGATACCGGTCGCACCGGCTGCCGCGTAAATCACGTCCGCACCCTGGTCGATCTGGTTCTTGGTGAGTTCGCCGCCGCGCACCGGATCGTTCCAGGCAGCACCCGTGGTGCCGGTCATGTTCTGGAAGACTTCGATCTTGTCGTTGGCCGCCTTGGCGCCCTGCGCATAACCACAGGCGAACTTACGGATCAGCGGAATATCCATGCCGCCGATGAAGCCGACCTTGCCGGTCTTGGAGGCCATGCCGGCCAGAAGACCGACGAGATAGGAGCCTTCGTGCTCCTTGTATACGACGGAGCGAACATTCGGCAGTTCGACGACGGAATCGACGATGACGAACTTGGTGTCAGGGAATTCTGCTGCGACCTTTTCCATGGCCGAGGTCCAGGCAAAGGACACGGCGACGACCGGATTGAAGCCCTTGCTGGCGAAGTTGCGGATGGCCTGTTCGCCCTGCGTGTCGCTGGTCGGTTCGAAATCGCGGAACTCGATGCCCGTTTCCGCCTTGAACTTTTCAGCGCCGGCCGCAGCGGCCTCGTTGAACGACTTGTCGAACTTGCCGCCCGTGCCATAGACCAGCGCCGGCTTGATATCCGCGGCGAGCGCGGAAGCCGACATTGCGGCAAGCGCAAAAAGCGTCAGAAGGGATTTTTTCATTGTGCAGCCCTGTTGTTGCAATTGATATTATAAGGGTCCTCCCGCAATCCCGTTGACCGGGAATGTCTGCGGAACCGCCAGCCGTTTTCCCGGCTGTGCTTGCCTCATATCCTTGCATGGCTCAATGAAAAATTCATCCGGTTTTTTTGACCCGGTGGAAAAACTTTATTCTGGCGCTTTTTTGGTCTTTCCACCGGGGCGACCTGCAAAAAATCTAGTCGATATTGCAGCTTACGCCGGTTCCCCTCAGGCCGCAGTAGCCGCCCGGGTTCTTGGCAAGATATTGCTGATGGTAGTCTTCAGCGTAATAAAACTTTTCAAGCGGCCCGATCTCGGTGGTGATGGCGCTGCCATGGCCGGCCTCGTCCAAAGCCTCTTGAAAAGCATCGCTCGCCTTCTGCGCCTGCTGCAACTGCCCTTCCGTCGTCGCGTAAATGGCGGAACGGTAGGTCGTGCCGACATCGTTGCCCTGCCGCATCCCTTGTGTCGGATCATGCTCCTCGAAGAATATCTTCAGCAGGCCCGGGAGCGAGATCACGGCCGGATCGTAGACAACCTTGACCACTTCGGCGTGGCCCGTCTGGCCCGTCGTCGTCTCCTGATAGGTGGGGTTGCGGGTGAAGCCGCCGGCATAACCCACAGCCGTCACCCACACGCCTGGCGTTTTCCAGAACAACCGTTCCGCACCCCAGAAGCAGCCCATGCCGAGATAGATGGTTTCAAGTCCGTCCGGATAAGGCCCCTTCAAGGGCCGGCCATTGACGAAATGGGCTTCCGGCACCGCAAGCGCCTCTTCACGGCCGGGCAAGGCGGTTTCTTCGGTCGGCATCGTCGTTTTTTTTGAAAGCGTATCGAACAGGAACATTCGGTCCTCCATGCGGCCAGTTCCGCCGCTTCTCATGGTTCACGTCTGCGGGCACCCATTTCGACAGATACAAGTCAGGCCGATAAACGCCTCATCGCCTTGTGTTTCCTGTAACCCGCCATCCAGCAGAGCAGGGAAAGCGCCAGGGAAACGGCAAATGCGGGCACCGCCGACAGGGCATTTTCAATGAAGCGCCACGCTTCAGGGTGAATATAGTGAGCCATGGCCGCTTCCACCATGGTGCGCGAGGCAGGAAGCAGATAGTTCCAGACGGACAGGATGCCGGTGATGTTGACCGAGGAGGTGGAAACCGAGCGGACCGAATCGAGCACACCCAGAAAAACCGCCGCCACGAGGAAAAGAAAGCTCAAAAACCGCAAAAAAGCTTTCATCAGGGACACCTCGTTTACGATCTGCCGGTCAGGCAGCCATATTTTGAAATCTATATTGCATCGATAAAGGCGGGAAAACCGGTTTGCAATCGCATCGGAACACAGGAAATTGCCGACATTTCAAAAAACTGTCAGATTCGTGTTGATCCCTGCGAATTCATCGGTATATATCGCGCCGTTCCAGTGATTTGCATTCTTCAAAACATGCAGATTTGAAAAAGGACAGGTGGCCGAGTGGTTTAAGGCGCACGCCTGGAACGCGTGTGTGCGTGAAAGCGTACCGTGGGTTCGAATCCCACCCTGTCCGCCATTTCACCTCACCCCGATACCGTTAAAAGCCAGTCTCAACGGGTCGCTCGCCGCGATGCCGACCGGCAGCGCCGTGTATAAGCTGAGCCGCGTTTTCCCGCTTCCGCAAGCCGTGATGGCTATGCTTCTGCACAGACAGGGGTTTCCTGCGCTTTTTTGCTGCGCTTCCCCCTGTCTTGCGCCTTGCAGCAGGAAAAATCGCTCCTTATATACGCCGCATAACAGCAGCGAAGGCTGCAAATCCAAGTCAAGGAGTTGCCACAAGAATGCCTCACGGGGTTCCGGCAACTCGCTTAAAGGAGAGAAGAGCATGGCAAAAGTAATCGGTATCGACCTTGGCACGACCAATTCCTGCGTCGCAGTGATGGACGGCAAGGACACGAAAGTTATTGAAAACGCGGAAGGCGCGCGTACCACGCCGTCCATGGTGGCATTTTCCGACGATGGCGAACGCCTTGTCGGCCAGCCGGCCAAGCGCCAGGCGGTCACCAACCCGACCAACACCCTGTTTGCGGTCAAGCGCCTGATCGGCCGCCGTTATGAAGACCCGACTGTCGAAAAGGACAAGGCTCTGGTCCCCTTTGAAATCGTCAAGGGTGACAATGGCGACGCATGGGTGAAGGCGCAGGACAAGCCCTATTCCCCTTCGCAGATTTCCGCGATGATCCTTCAGAAGATGAAGGAAACGGCTGAATCCTATCTCGGCGAAAAGGTCGAGAAGGCCGTTATCACGGTTCCTGCCTACTTCAACGACGCCCAGCGTCAGGCAACCAAGGATGCCGGCCGCATTGCCGGTCTGGATGTTCTGCGCATCATCAACGAGCCGACTGCGGCGGCACTCGCCTATGGCCTCGACAAGAAGGACGGCAAGACGATTGCCGTTTACGACCTTGGCGGCGGCACCTTCGATATTTCCGTGCTGGAAATCGGCGACGGCGTCTTCGAAGTGAAGTCCACCAATGGCGATACCTTCCTTGGTGGTGAAGACTTCGACATGCGTCTGGTCGAGTATCTGGCCGGCGAGTTCAAGAAGGATCAGGGCATCGACCTGAAGAACGACAAGCTTGCCCTGCAGCGCCTGAAGGAAGCTGCCGAGAAGGCGAAGATCGAGCTGTCGTCCTCGCAGCAGACCGAAATCAACCTGCCGTTCATCACGGCCGATGCTTCCGGTCCGAAGCACCTGACGCTGAAGCTGACCCGCGCCAAGTTCGAAAGCCTGGTCGACGATCTGGTGCAGCGCACCGTCGCACCCTGCAAGGCAGCACTCAAGGATGCCGGCGTTTCCGCTTCCGAGATCGATGAAGTCGTTCTCGTCGGTGGCATGAGCCGCATGCCGAAGGTGCAGGAAGTCGTCAAGCAGCTGTTCGGCAAGGAGCCGCACAAGGGCGTGAACCCGGATGAAGTGGTTGCCATGGGCGCCGCCATACAGGCCGGCGTTCTGCAGGGCGACGTCAAGGACGTTCTGCTGCTCGACGTGACCCCGCTGTCGCTCGGCATCGAAACGCTGGGTGGCGTCTTCACCCGTCTGATCGATCGCAACACGACGATCCCGACCAAGAAGAGCCAGACCTTCTCGACCGCCGAAGACAACCAGTCGGCCGTGACCATCCGCGTCTCGCAGGGTGAGCGCGAAATGGCGCAGGACAACAAGCTGCTCGGCCAGTTCGACCTCGTCGGCCTGCCGCCGGCACCGCGTGGCGTTCCGCAGATCGAAGTAACCTTCGATATCGACGCCAACGGCATCGTGCAGGTTTCGGCGAAAGACAAGGGCACCGGCAAGGAACAGCAGATCCGCATCCAGGCTTCCGGCGGTCTCTCCGACGCCGACATCGAGAAGATGGTGAAGGACGCCGAAGCCAATGCCGAAGCCGACAAGAAGCGTCGTGCGGGTGTGGAAGCCAAGAACCAGGCCGAAAGCCTCATCCACTCCACCGAGAAGTCGGTGAAGGAATATGGCGACAAGGTTTCCGAGACCGACCGCAAGGCTATCGAAGACGCCATTGCCAGCCTGAAGACCGCCGTCGAAGCCGCTGAGCCGGATGCAGACGACATTCAGGCCAAGACCCAGACCCTCATGGAAGTCTCCATGAAGCTCGGTCAGGCCATCTACGAAGCACAGCAGGCCGAGGCCGGCGATGCTTCCGCAGAAGGCAAGGATGATGTCGTCGATGCCGACTATGAAGAAATCAAGGACGATAAGAAGTCCGCATAATAGCGCGACTTCCCGACTCCTCACACCATATGCAAGACATCCGGCTGCCGACGTGCAGCCGGAAATCCATTTGCGGGGCTTGTTATCTTAATGGCGAAAGCAGACTTTTACGAAACACTTGGCGTCAGCAAGACCGCGGACGAAAAAGAGCTGAAAAGCGCCTTCCGCAAACTCGCGATGAAGTACCATCCGGACAAGAACCCGGACGATGCCGATTCCGAACGGAAATTCAAAGAAATCAACGAAGCATACGAAACGTTGAAGGACCCGCAGAAACGCGCGGCCTATGACCGTTTCGGCCACGCGGCCTTTGAAAACGGCGGCATGGGCGGCGGTGGCGGCTTTGGCGGCGGCGGTTTTGCCAATGGCGGCTTCTCGGATATTTTCGAAGACATCTTCGGCGAGATGATGGGCGGTGGCCGTGCGCGCCGCTCTTCCGGCGGACGCGAGCGCGGCGCCGACCTTCGCTACAATATGGAAATCACGCTGGAAGAGGCCTTCACCGGCAAGACGGCGCAGATCAGGGTTCCGACCTCGATCACCTGCGATGTCTGTTCCGGTTCGGGTGCAAAGCCCGGCACGCAGCCGAAGACCTGCGCGACCTGTCAGGGTTCCGGTCGCGTGCGCGCAGCGCAGGGCTTCTTCTCGGTGGAACGCACCTGCCCCACCTGCCATGGTCGCGGGCAGACGATCTCCGATCCCTGCGGCAAGTGCCACGGTCAGGGCCGTGTAACGGAAGAGCGTTCGCTTTCCGTCAACATTCCCTCGGGCATCGAGGACGGCACCCGCATTCGCCTGCAGGGCGAAGGCGAGGCTGGCATGCGTGGCGGCCCGGCGGGTGATCTTTATATTTTCCTGTCCGTGCGTCCGCATGAATTCTTCCAGCGCGACGGCGCCGACCTTTATTGCACCGTACCGATCTCCATGACGACGGCAGCACTTGGCGGCACCTTCGACGTCACGACGCTCGACGGCACCAAATCGCGCGTTACGGTTCCGGAAGGAACCCAGCCGGGCAAACAGTTCCGTCTGAAGGGTAAGGGAATGCCGGTTCTGCGTTCGGCGCAGACGGGCGACCTCTATATCCAGATTCAGATCGAAACGCCGCAGAAACTCAGCAAGCGTCAGCGCGAGCTGTTGCAGGAGTTCGAGCAGCTCTCCTCCAAGGAGAACAATCCGGAATCGACGGGCTTCTTCGCCCGGATGAAGGAATTCTTCGACGGCTGATTGTCGCCGCCCCATGCTTTAAGAACGCCGCCATCCTTCGGGACTGGCGGCGTTTTCATTTCCGACTCAGCCGGAAAAGCCGCCTTCTTCCAGATATTGCCGTTCCTCCGGCGTCGTTTCCCGCAGCAAAATGTCGTTGCGATGCGGAAAGCGGCCGAAACGCTCGATGATATCGCGATGTTCTTCGGCATGATGAAGATAAAGCCCGCCAAGTGGCTGGTTCAGGTCGCAGGCACGCCGCTGGGCGGCGATATCCTCCGCATGGGAAAAGGGCAGGTAGAAGAAAACGCGTAAATCCTCGCCCACCGCCTGGTCATGCCCGCGGCGGATGGCCTCGTCGGCAAAGAGCCGCGCCAGCGGGTCGGTGGCGTACATGTGAGCGGTGCCGCGAAAGCAGTTGCGCGGAAACTGATCCAGCAGAAGCATCAGCGCGAGACTGCTTTCCGCACCCTCCAGCCAGTCGTCCAGCTCACGCCGAGCTGCTGCAAAATGGGCATCGCGGAAACGATCATGAAAATGACTGTCAAAGGCCGCGTCCTTGTCGAACCACTTGTCCGGTCCGGCCTTCTTCCAGAAATCGACGATATCGGCGGCCAGCGCGGCGGTTTCGTTTTTCATTGGCTCTTCCCTGTCAATAATGCGGCGGTCGAGTAATCGCGGGCGCGTCCAGCGATTGCTCCTCCAGGCTCAGGAACCTCTCCGTCAGGCGGTCGAGCTTGGCGCGGGTCTGCTCCACCACCTTCCATTGTTCCGCCAGCTGATCGGACAGCTCCTCTATCACCTTCGCCTGATGCGCGGCCGTTTCCTCGAGCGCAATGATCCGTTTTTCGGTTTCCGACGTCATATCGACCTCTCTTTCCAGCCCTTCCTTGGGCCTAAAAGCGCCTGAGTCAACCATATGTCGCTTTGGTGAAGCGAATTCGTCACGGCGATCCAGAAACGGAAAAAGCCGGCGATGTTTCCATCGCCGGCATCCGAGTTCTTGGCTTTCCTCAGTCTTCTTCTACGAAAACCTCCTCACGCTTCTTCTTCACGCTGGGCAGGAAGACGACGATCAGCACGGCCAGAGCAATGAAAAGCAGGGTGGCGCTGATCGGCCGGGTGACGAAGGTGGTCGGATCGCCGCGCGACAGGATCATGGCGCGGCGCAGGTTCTCCTCCAGCAGCGGCCCAAGCACGAAGCCCAGGAGCAGCGGCGCCGGCTCGCAGCGCAGTTTCACCAGCACGTAACCGATGAAGCCGAAGAAGGCGACGGCATAGAGATCGAAGACATTGGAATTGACGCTGTAGACCCCGATGGCGCAGAAGGCCATGATGATGGGGAACAGCACATAATAGGGCACCGTCAGAAGCTTTACCCATAGCCCGATCAGCGGCAGGTTGAGGATGACGAGCATCAGGTTGCCGATCCACATGGAGGCAATGATGCCCCAGAACAGCGCCGGCTGTTCTGTCGCAACGTTCGGACCCGGCACGATACCCTGAATGATCATCGCGCCGATCATCAGCGCCATCACCGGATTGGCGGGAATACCGAGCGTGAGCAGCGGGATGAAGGAGGTCTGGGCACCGGCATTGTTGGCGGATTCCGGACCGGCCACGCCGGCAACCGCGCCATGCCCGAATTCTTCCGGGTTCTTGGAGACGCGTTTTTCCACCGTATAGGAAGCGAAGGCCGCGAGGATCGCGCCGCCGCCCGGAAGAATGCCGAGAGCGGAACCAATGACCGTGCCGCGCAGCACCGGCGCGATCATTTTCCTGAAATCCTCGCGTGTCGGCATCAGCCCGCTGACCTTGGCGATCAGCACCGAACGGGTGCGCTCGTTTTCGAGATTGCGCAGGATTTCGGCGATACCGAAGACGCCGACGGCCACGGCCACGAAGTTCAGACCGTCGGCATATTCACGGATGCCGAGGGTGAAACGCGGTGTGCCGCTATAGATATCGGTGCCGACCAAACCCAGCAGCAGGCCCAGCACGACCATGGCCAGCGCCTTGACGATGGAGCCATGGGCAAGCGCAATGGATGAAACGAGGCCGACGACCATCAGCGAGAAATATTCCGCCGCGCCGAATTCCAGCGCAATCGCCGTCAGAGGCGGAGCGAAGATCGCCACGAGGAAGGTGGAAACCGTGCCGGCAAAGAACGAGCCGATGGCGGCAATGGCGAGTGCGGCGCCCGCCTTGCCCTTGCGCGCCATCTGATATCCATCGATGGCAGTGACGGCGGAGGAGGATTCGCCCGGCATGTTGATAAGGATTGCGGTGGTGGAACCGCCATATTGCGCGCCGTAATAGATGCCGGCGAGCATGATCAGCGAAGAGACCGGCTCCAGCTGGAAGGTGATCGGCAGCAGCATGGCGATTGTGGCCGTTGCGCCGATGCCCGGCAACACGCCGATGAGCGTGCCAAGCAGCACACCGATGAGGCAGAAAAACAGGTTTTCCAGCGACGACGCCGTCGAAAAACCGAGTGCGAGATTATTGAACAGCTCCATCACGGCACCTTAAAAGTTAAGCCATGGGCCAAAGCGCTGGAAAGGCAGCCCGAGACCGTAGTTGAACACTGCGACGGAAAAGACCGTGATGGCCGCGGAAATGGCAACGGCCATCAGCGGGCTCATCTTGTGCGAGGCAAAGGCTGCGATGAGGGCGCTGAAAAACAGTGCCGGTACGAAACCAAGTCCCCGGACCGTGAGGCCGAAAAAGATGGGTGCGGGCAGAATGAAAAAAATACCCCGCCAGGCGATGGCTCCGATGGCGTCTCCCTGCACCCGGGTAGCGCGAAGAAATATGACGCTTCCAAGCAGGATCACGACGATGGCGAGAACGAGCGGAAAGTAACCCGGCCCCATGCGGAATGTGGTTCCCAAATCAAGCCCGTAGGACTGCAAGGCGAAAAAAGCGCCAAAACCGATGAAAATTGCCCCGCAGGCTGCTTCGGCAGGGTCAATAAAAAACGACTTCATGAAAGATGCCCCTCCACTGCGGCCAGCGACACACCGTTCCGCGCGTTAAAACGACAGCAGAAAACCGGCGGCGTAGCGCCGCCGGTCGTTCCGTTGCTCCATCAGTCGGCGTATTGGCCGGCGGACTCGATGACCGGCTTCCAGCGAGCGATTTCGCTTTCGAGCTTGGCCTTTAGCGCCGCAGGCGTCGCATCGCTTTCAGGGGAAGGCGTCGTGCCGAGTTCGGCGAACCGGGCCGCGACATTCTTGTCCTTCAGCGCGGCCTGGAGCGACTTGGAGAGCTTTTCGTTGATTTCGGCAGGCGTGCCCTTAGGCGTGTAAATGCCGTGCCAGATGCCGACCTCGAGTTTCGGCAGGCCCGCTTCAACGACTGTCGGCACATCAGGCAACACATCCAGCCGCTTGGCGGTGGTTACGGCATAAGCCTTCACCGTGCCGCCCTGGATCTGCTTGGTGGTATTGGTGGTCTGGTCGCACATGATGTCCACCTGGCCGCCGAGCAGATCGGTCATGGCCGGGCCCGTGCCCTTGTAAGGGACCGTGACGAGCGGAGTTTCGATGGCGCTCATGAACAGCATGCCGCACAGATGCGAGGCGGCGCCGATGCCGGCATTGGCGACGGTGACCTTGTCCTTGTTCGCCTTGGCGTATTCGATCAGACCTTTCAGATCCGTCGTCTCGAGGTTCTTGCGCGACAGGATGGTCATCGGCACTTCGGTAACGAGGCCGACATATTCGAAGGCGTTCAGCGTGTCGTAGGCGAGCTTGCGGTAGAGCGTGGCGCTGGTGGCCATGCCGATATGGTGGAGAAGAACGGTGTAGCCGTCCGGATCGGACGATGCCACACGGCCAGCACCCAGCGTGCCGCCTGCGCCGCCGACATTTTCGACGATGATCTGCTGGCCAAGGTCCTTCGACATGGATTCAGCGACAAGGCGCGCAACCGTATCCGTCGGGCCGCCCGCGGCAAAGGGCACGACCATGGTGATGTTGCGCTCCGGATAGTTCTGAGCGGATGCGGACAGCGCAAAAAGGGAAACGGCAGCGGCGGCAGCAAGGCCGGTGACTGTCTTCAGTATTTTCATCGATTCCTCCCGGATGAAAATGTTCGCCACTTCAGCCGCGCATGCTCCTCCATGGCGACCGGGGTGAGATATTTGCGATCCGGGATCGCCCTTCAGCAATGGCGGTCTTGTCGTGAGGTGCGCTTTTATTGCTGTCCCTGAACGGCAATGGGTGGATTTCTACCCATAGGGGCTCATCCATGGGTGGAAATCCACCCATCAGACCTCGGTCATGTGCCGCTGCAGCCCGTATTTCTGCATTTTCTCGTAGAGCGTTTTGCGCGAAATGCCGAGATTCTCATAGACGGATTTCAGATTTCCGCCATGTGCGGCGATTGCATGTGCGATCAGGCTTTTTTCGTAAGCCGCGACCCGTGCGGAAAGGGCCACTTTTCCGTCACCCTGAAACGGTAGCGAGGCTTCGGAAACATCGCTTTCCAGACCGAGAACGAAGCGGTCCGCGGCATTGCGCAATTCACGCACATTGCCCGGCCATTCACGCAGGGAGACGGCCGAAAGCAGACTTTGCGGCACGTCAGTGTCTTCCCGCCCGTAACGGGCAGCGGCTTCCCGCACGAGGTGCAGGAAAAGTAGCGGTATATCTGCGCTGCGCTGCGAGAGCGATGGTACGAGAAGTGTCGCCACGTTGAGCCGATAAAGAAGATCGGCGCGGAACCGGCCAGCCGCGACTTCCTGTTCCAGATCGACCTTGCTGGTGGCGATGAAACGGACATCGAGTTCGACCGTTTCATTCGAGCCGAGACGGGTAATCACCCGTTCCTGCAAGACACGCAGGAAGCGGCCCTGCAATTCGAAGGGCATGGAGCCTATCTCATCCAGCAATATGGTGCCGCCGCGAGCATGTTCGAACTTGCCGTAGCGTGGGCGCAGCGCTCCCGGAAACGCACCGGCCTCGTGGCCGAATAGTTCACTTTCAATCAGCGTCTGCGGAAGGGCGGCGCAATTGATCGCCACGAAGGGCCGGTTGGCTCTGGCGCTGATGTCGTGAAGCGCCCGCGCCACGACCTCCTTGCCGGCGCCCGTGTTACCGACGATCAGCGTATCGGCGTCCGTCGCGCCGATGGCGCGGATACGATACCGCAGATCGACCATGATCTGGGTTCTGCCGGGCAGACGCGTTTCGAGATCGTCATGCTTGCCCGCTACCGCCTTGAGGCGGCGGTTTTCCAGTACAAGCGCCCGCCGATCATTCGCCCTTTTGATGATACCGGCGAGATATTGCGGCGTGAACGGCTTTTCGATGAAATCATACGCGCCGTTGCGCATGGCGTTGACCGCGAGCTGCACATCGCCATGGCCCGTCATCAGGATGACAGGTATTTCAGGATCGAGCTCCCGCACCTTCTGCAGCAGCGTCATGCCATCCATGCCGGGCATCCTGATATCGCTGACCACGACACCGTCGAAGCTGTAACCGATGAGTTCGAGCGCATGTTCTGCGCTTGCCAGCATGGTGACGGCAAAACCGGAAAGCTCCAGCGCCTGCGCGGTGGAAAAGCGCAGTTCTTCCTCATCATCGATCAACAGAACCCGCGACATGGTCATTCCGCAGCAGCCTCCACGCGCCAGGCGGCGGCCGGCAATTCGATCTCGAACTCAGCCCCGCCCTCGTCATGGTTTCTGACACGGAGCTGGCCGCCAAAATCCTTGATGATGTTATAGGAGATGGACAGGCCAAGACCGAGGCCGCGCCCCACGCCCTTGGTGGTGAAGAAGGGATCGAAAATGCGTTCTGAAATCGCCGCCGGCACGCCCGGACCGCGATCACGAATGAAAATCGACACCGACTGGCCATGCTGCACGGCACGCAGCGCAATGCGGCGATCCTCTCGCCCCTCCACCGCATCGGCAGCATTGGAGATGATGTTGACGAGCACCTGCTGCAGCCGCACCGGGCCGGCCTTCACGGCAAGCGGCACCCGGCCGAGATCCACATCCAGCACCGCATCGGCGGCCTTCAGCCGCGCACCGACGATTTCAAGCGTATCGCGAAGGACGGCTTCCAGACTTACCGCGGCCATTTTTTCATTGGGCTTGCGGGCGAAATTCCTGAGATGCTTGCTGATGGAAGCCATGCGATCGATAAGGCCCGAAATGCGCCTGAGGTTTTCCGTCACCTCCTCCAGCCGTCCCCGCTCCACGAGAAGCGAGGCGTTTTCGGCGTAGTTCTTGGCGGCTGCGAGCGGCTGATTGAACTCATGCGATAGCGCCGCCGACATCTGCCCGAGCGCTGCTAGCTTGCCCGCCTGCACCAGATCGTTCTGCATCTTGCGCAATTGCTTTTCCGTCTGGCGGCGTTCGGCGATTTCGTGCTCGATCTCCTGATTGACCCGCGCCAGATCGGCCGTGCGTTCCTCCACCCGTCGTTCCAGCTCCGCCTGCGCCTCCGCCTGATGCGTCAGGCGCTCCCGCAGACGACGACGCCTTTGCAGCATGGCGGCGATGAGGGCGGCCGCCAGGCAGAGGCAGAGGATGATGGCTATCATAGCCGTCTTCACCTGCGTTCGGAGCGAACCCGTGTCCATCAGCACGCTGACTGTCCAGCCCGCGTCCGGCATCGGCTGCGACAGGACCATATATTCCCTTTCACCGTCATCCTGGCTGATGGTCATCAGCTGATGCGAACCGAAATTGCCGTTTTTCAGGGGCAATTCCTTAAGGGTGGCATTGGCGTAGCGGCGGGAAGCCTCGGTTCGCGCCAGCCTTTCGGGTGTCAGCGGCATCAGGCCGGAATAAAGCCATTGCGACGTTCCGGTCATGAAGATGATGCCTTCCGGGTCCGATACCAGAATTCGGTTCTCACCATCGCCGAATGACGCTTCTATGCCTTCAATATCAACCTTGAAGACGATGACGCCCTTGATCTCCTCGTTGAAGAGAATGGGCGCTGAAAAATAATAACCGCGCTTGTGCGAGGTGGTGCCAAGCGCGAAGAAGCGTGACTGGAAGCCCTTGGCGGCATCCTGAAAATAGGGACGGTAGCTGAAATTCTCACCGACGAAACTCGTCGGCCCATCATAGTTGCTGGCGGCGATGGTCTCCCCATCCAGCGTGATGATGTAGATATCGGAGGATTCCAGCAGGGTGTTGATGGATTTGAGGTAGATATTGGCGCGCTGGCGCAGTTCGGCATCCTTGGGATGTGCGACCAGTTCCTCAATGTCGTCATGATCGGCAATCAGCGCCGGCAGCGGCTCGTAACGGTTCAAAAGCCCGCCGAGAGCAGAGACGGCCAGCCGCAGCGTCGTGCGGCCCTGCTCGGACATTTCGCCGAAATAGCTTTCCGCGATGATGCCGCCACCTCTCGTCACGGCGCCGTAACCGAGACCAAGGCTGAGAAGCATCAACACAAACCAGCGATATTTCACCGAAGCTCCCCTCCTGTTGCAGGCACCGAAACCTGCTCTCCCTGAAAGAGTGTAGGAGGAGCGGCCGAATTTTCCAAGTGAGCGGAAAAGGCAGGTGGACGTTCCTGAAAACAAAAAACCGGCCACGAGGACCGGTTTTTTGCAAAGATGATTTCAGAAAAGCTTATGCGCTTTCCTTCGGCGTCAGAACCTGACGGCCGCGATACATACCGGTCTTCAGATCGATATGGTGCGGACGGCGCAGTTCGCCGGAGTTCTTGTCTTCAACGTAGGTCGCAGACTTGAGACCGTCAGCCGAGCGGCGCATACCGCGCTTGGACGGGCTTGTTTTTCTTTTTGGTACAGCCATTTTTGTTACTCCACTTAAGCGGCGAAACAACGGAACCGGCCAGAACCAAAGGCCGAATGTCGGATGTCTCGATATCGGAAATTTGGCGCGCTTATACATGCCCAAACGGGCTTTGACCAGCCCTGACGCGCATTTTTTCCGATTCAACGGAATCAGCGCGGCGAGCTGCCCTCAGGCATCACAAATCACGGCTCACCTCTTATCGAAAACGACATGCCCCTTGAAGTGGTTCATATCCCGGAATCCACAGAAAGCCGGTTCTCCAGTCAGTGCGCTTCATCCCAATTGTCGGCCGCGCGGGCATCCACTTTCAGCGGCACCTTCATGGAAATCGCGGGCATGGCAGCGTTTTCCATAACGGAGACGACAACCGGCAAGGTCTTTTCGATTTCCGCCTCCTCGACTTCGAAGATAAGTTCGTCATGCACCTGCAGCAGCATGCGGGCGGAAAGCTTTTCGGCCTCCAGCGCAGGCTCGATACGAACCATGGCACGGCGGATGATATCGGCGGCCGAGCCCTGGATCGGCGCGTTGATGGCCGCGCGCTCATTGAAGGCTTTTACCGAAGGGTTGGAAGAGCGGATTTCCGGATAATGGGCGCGGCGGCCGAAAATCGTTTCGACATAGCCGTTTTCGCGGGCGAAGGCTTTGGTTGCCTCCATGTAGTCGCGAATTCCGGGAAAACGCTCGAAATATTTCTTGATATAGTCGCCGGCTTCGGAGCGGGCGATGCTGAGCTGGTTGGCGAGGCCAAAGGCGGAAATGCCGTAGATGATGCCGAAGTTGATGGCCTTGGCGCGGCGGCGCACTTCCGACGGCATGCCTTCCACCGGCACGCCGAACATTTCCGATGCCGTCATGGCATGAATGTCGATGCCGTTTTCGAAGGCGTTGCGCAGCTGCGGAATATCGGCAACATGGGCCAGCACGCGCAGTTCGATCTGGCTGTAATCGGCCGACAGTAGCTTGTGGCCGGGCGTGGAGATGAAAGCCGTGCGGATCTTGCGGCCTTCGGCGGTGCGAACCGGGATGTTCTGAAGGTTCGGCTCCGAGGAGGACAGACGCCCCGTGGTGGTGGAGGCGAGCGCATAGGACGTATGCACCCGTTTCGTCTCGGGATGGATATATCCGGGCAGTGCATCCGTATAGGTCGATTTCAGTTTCGTCAGCTGCCGCCAGTCGACGATCTTGCGCGGCAGTTCGACGCCTTCCGCCGCGAGATCTTCGAGAACCTGCGCTGATGTCGACCATTGCCCGGTCTTGGTTTTGGAACCGCCCGGCAGGCCCATCTTGCCAAACAGAATATCGCCAAGCTGCTTTGGCGATCCGATGTTGAAGCGCTCGCCCGCCAGCTCGTAGATTTCCTCTTCGAAGGAGGCAGCCTTCTGGGCGAGTTCGCCGGAAAGACGCGAGAGAATCTGCCGGTCGACGGTGATGCCGCGCTCTTCCATATGCGCCAGAACCGGCACGAGGGGGCGCTCCAGCCGCTCGTAAACCTTGGTCAGCCGTTCCGAAACAAGCCTCGGCTTCAACGCCATCCAGAGCCGCAGGGTGACATCGGCATCTTCCGCAGCATAAGCGGTTGCCTTGTCGATATCGACAAAATCGAAGGTGACGCTCGACTTACCCGATCCCGCCACGTCCTTATAGGCGATCGGCGTGTGGCCGAGCCAGCGTTCGGACAGCGAATCCATGCCATGCGTGGCCTTGCCGGCCTCGAGGACATAAGAAATCAGCATCGTGTCGTCGAAGCTCTGCATGATGACGCCGTGGCGTTTCATCAGCAGATAGTCATATTTCAGGTTCTGCGCGACCTTCAGAACGGCCTCATCCTCGAGCAAGTCCTTCAGACGCGCCAGCGCCTCGGCAAAGGGCACCTGCCCTTCGGCCAATTTGATGCCATCGCTGAAGAGATCGCCGCCGGAACCGGTCTTATGCGTCAAAGGAACATAAGCGGCCCGGATATCGGTGCCCGTGGCATCCTTGCCGTTGTCGGCAATGGCCAGAGAAAAACCGACAAGTTCCGCCTGCATCGGGTCGAGGGAGGTCGTTTCCGTATCGAAGGCGACGACGCCTGTTTCCCGGGCGGCCGCGATCCAGCGGTCGAGCGTCGCAAGGTCCCTGATCGTCAGATAGGCGGTCGTATCGATCTTGGCGGCGGAAAAAAGCGTCTGTCGCGCGGTGGCGAGATCGGCGGGCGCGCTGCCCTCCCCCGTTACTTTCCTTGCCGGAGCGGCAGGCGAAGCCGAAGCGCCAGCGGCGTTAGTGGCCACTTCGCCAACCTTAACGGCGGCGGCCGGCGCATCGAGATCGGGGCCATGGGCATCGGCACCCCATTGTACCGGCACATTGGCAGGGTCGATGGCGGAAGCGTCGGTTTCGGTCGCCTCGGCAACCCGGCGTGTCAGCGTCGTGAATTCCATCGCCTTCAGGAAGGCGATCAGTTTCGGCCCGTTCTGCGGTTCAAGCACCAGCCCTTCGAGAGACTGATCCAGCGGCACATCGGTTCTGAGCGCCACAAGCTGTCTGGAAAGGCGGGCAAGCTCCGCATTGGCGATGATATTTTCCCGGCGCTTCTGCTGCTTGATTTCGCCTGCCCGCGCCAGCAGCGTATCGAGATCGCCGTATTCCTCCAGCAATTGCGCCGCCGTCTTCGGCCCGATGCCCGGAATGCCCGGAACATTATCGGTGGAATCGCCGGTCATCGCCTGCAGGTCGATCATCTTTTCGGGGCCCACGCCCCACTTTTCGACAACGTCCGGAATGCCGATCTGCTTGTCCTTCATGGCGTCGTACATATGTACATTGGCCGTGACGAGCTGCATCAGATCCTTGTCGGAGGAGATGATCGTAACATCGGCGCCGATCGCCTCGGCCTGTCGGGCATAGGTGGCGATGATATCGTCCGCCTCGAAGCCTTCGGTCTCGATGCAGGGAAGGTTGAAGGCGCGCGTCGCCTCACGGATCAGGCCGAATTGCGGCACCAGATCTTCCGGCGGCGCGGTGCGATTGGCCTTGTAGAGATCATAAAGCTCGTTACGGAAAGTCTTCGACGAATAGTCGAAAATCACCGCAAAATGGGTCGGCGTCACGCCGACATCGGTATTGCGCGCATCCTTCAGCAGCTTCCACAACATGTTGCAGAAACCGGAGACGGCGTTGACCGGCAGCCCGTCCGACTTGCGGTTCAGCGGCGGGATTGCATGGAAGGCCCGGAAAATGAAACCGGAACCGTCAACGAGGAAGAGATGATCGCCTTTTTTCATGGGTAGCATGGATAGCGCGGGGCCGTTTTGACGTCTACCGAAACTTCGCACAACGCACCGTAAAGAGCGGGGAATGAGGCGGTGCCACAGGCCTGCAAAATTCACCTGAACGTTACCGATTTGTAATCCGCCCTTCCCTTGAAAAGCCGCATTTGCAGACACATTTCATAAGGGACGGCGCCTGATCACGCCGTAGTCTGATAGCTGGCTCGTCCCCCGCCGCGTCAGACCGGACAAAGGCCTTTCCCCCTCTCCGGGCCTTTGTCCTCCAATATGACCGCCATGGCCGACCCCTCCCGGCCGTGGCGGTTTTATTTTGCGCCCTGTTTAGGCTGGCCTAAACATATCATGCGATATATATCGCGCTATCGACTTGCCGGGCTGAGCCGGCCGTGGTGCTTTATGGGCGGAAAAATGGGTTTTTCCCGGGACGAATCGGCAATCTATCTCGCTTCGAAAATGGCGCGGGAATTCACCATGGCGCTGCAGAAAAGAGCCGCCGCCCTGGGTTTCTCGCCCGGACAATTCCCCATCCTCATCGAACTCTGGCATGAGGACGGCCTGACCCAGCGGCAATTGCTGGATAGAATCGATGTCGAACAGGCGACACTCGCCAATACGCTCTCACGCATGGAGCGCGACGGGCTGATCGTCCGCAAATCCCATCCCAGCGACCGCCGTGCCCAGATCATCGAACTGACCCAGCGCGGCAGGGATCTGGAAGCCAACGCCATTGCCGCCTCCGAAGCCACCGAAGACGCGCTGCTCCAGGATTTCCGGCGTTTCGAGAGGCAGCTTCTGCTGGAATATATGCGCCGGGCGATCGAAAGCGCCAAAAAAGCGAAATAGCATTTACATCCCGAAACCGCTTCGCACTTTCCCTGAACTGCTCTATCGTTCCGCCGGCCGCACGTTTGCCGATTCACGACGCGCCGGCCCCCTTGTTTCCCGCGATGCGCGATGCCCGGATGTTTCGTCTTATCGCCGGGTCACGACAGACATGACAGGATCAGCGATGACAGACGTTTCCCCCATTCTTTCCACCGCCGACAACAATCTCACCTCCAGCCTTGAGCGACTGTTCGAGCTCGTACGCATTCCGTCGATTTCGACGGACCCCGCTTACAAGGCGGAATGCCGCAAGGCGGCGGAGTGGCTGGTCAGAACGCTTTCGGCGCTCGGCTTTACGGCCTCCGTGCGCGATACCGCCGGCCACCCCATGGTCGTGGCGCATCACGATGCGGCCACCAAGGACGCGCCGCATGTGCTTTTCTACGGCCATTATGACGTCCAGCCAGTCGATCCGCTCGAGCTTTGGGAAAACGATCCGTTCGAACCCGCGGTCAAGGATATCGGCGCCGGCCGGCAGGTGATTACCGGACGCGGAACGGCGGACGACAAGGGCCAGCTGATGACCTTCGTGGAGGCATGCCGGGCGTACAAGGCTGTCAATGGCGGCCTGCCGGTGCGCGTCACCATTCTCTTTGAAGGCGAAGAAGAATCCGGCTCGCCGTCGCTGAAGCCTTTTCTCGAAGCCAATGCGGAAGAACTGAAGGCCGATTATGCGCTGGTCTGCGATACCGGCATGTGGGACCGGGATACACCCGCCATTGCCGCAGCCCTTCGCGGCCTGGTCGGCGAAGAAGTCGTCATCACCGCAGCCGACCGCGATCTGCATTCCGGTCTGTTCGGTGGGGCGGCGGCAAACCCCATTCACATCCTCACCGACATTCTCGCCGGCCTGCATGACGAGACCGGCCGGGTGACGCTTTCCGGCTTTTATGACGGCGTGGAAGAAACCCCCGCCAACATAAAGGCCTCTTGGGAAACGCTGGGCCGCACGGCCGAAGCCTTCCTGGGCGAAGTCGGCCTTTCGGTTCCCTCGGGTGAAAAGGGCCGCTCCGTGCTGGAGCAGACCTGGGCGCGGCCGACGGCGGAAGTCAACGGCATTATCGGCGGCTATACCGGCGATGGTTTCAAGACCGTGATCGCCGCCAAGGCCTCCGCCAAGGTGTCTTTCCGCCTCGTCGGCGAGCAGGACCCTGCGGCCATTCGTGAAAGCTTCCGGGCCTATGTGCGCTCGAAGATTCCCGCCGATTGCTCCGTGGAGTTCCACGAACATGGCGGCTCACCCGCCATCCAGCTGTCCTACGATTCGCCCGTGCTGACCAAAGCCAAAAACGCGCTTTCGGAAGAGTGGCCGAAACCAGCCGTCGTCATCGGTATGGGTGGCTCGATCCCGATCGTCGGCGATTTCCAGAAGATGCTGGGAATGGATTCGCTGCTTGTCGGCTTCGGACTTACCGATGACCGTATTCATTCGCCGAATGAAAAATACGACCTGCAGTCCTTCCACAAGGGCATTCGCTCCTGGGTCCGTATTCTCGACGCGCTCGCGGCGAAATAATCCTGAAAATAAGGAGGAGGTGCCGAATATTCGGCACCTCCTCGGCACATAAACAAAAAGGCCGGGCAAGCCCGACCTTTCCATCCGTTTTCCGTCAATGCCAGTACATCCGTGGTCAAAGCGTTCAAACGGCCTGATGCTCCAGAGCGCGTCAAAGATATCGACGCTGCTTTCCGGCTCAGGATCGGCTGCTTTGGTTAATCTTTGGTTAACACAACAGCAGCGGCACTTTTAAAAGCGCCATTCCCGGTAGTTCCGGTCCGAAGCACTGTTGAACCCTATATTGGTATGTGACCCGGCTTTTTCAAGGGCAACGGTTCAGCCCCTTCCTGCAAAAGAAAAAGGCCGGAAAAATCCGGCCTTTCCATTCATACGAATGACCCTTTCGGGCCAAAGCGCTTATCAGGCAGCAACGAGGTTGCCTGCGGACATCTTGCCCGAGCGGCGATCCTGCATCAGCTCGTAGGAGAGCTTCTGGCCGTCGTTGAGGGCGGTCAGACCAGCGCGCTCAACAGCGGAGATGTGAACGAATACGTCCTGCGAACCGTCGTCAGGCTGAATGAAGCCGTAGCCCTTGGTTGCGTTGAACCACTTTACTGTACCAGTCGCCATAACGATTTCCTTCCGTTGGCAATTGTATTTGCACTGCGAGCAGTGCGGACTTGGGTCGAATTTGAAGGAAAAGATCGTCGTGAGCGTCTAAAAAGACGCCGAAGCTCTGGTCGTCAAACAAATATCGATGGCGAAGTACCTAGGTTGGAAGGGGCTGAAAGTCAAGTTTCTTTGAACACGACCATCTTGTCAGGGTTCAGCAGCGAGACAGACAACAGGAACGCCAAAAAGCAAAAACCCGGCGCGGGAGGAGGTGCGCCGGGTTCTTGAAACTGACTGACAATTGGGAGGAGGAGTATTGTCAGTCCAATCGGGCGACGCTGGGAGGAGGAGTGCGTCGCTTCGATGATTTGAAAATACAGGATCGCCGCTTAAAAAACAGACGTTTCATCGCAGCGCAGCATTGCGCTAAATGCATAGCTGTTTCGGGGTGACTTGAAGCTTCTCCGCGTAACGCCTAATAAATACGCATGTCTATCGAATCCGTCAGAGCCTTTTTCACCGAAAAGTCGCCCGAGGTCGCCGTGATCGAAACCGAAACGAGTTCGGCGACGGTTGCGCTGGCCGCTGAAGCGCATGGTGTCGACCCCGACCAGATTGCGAAAACCATTTGCCTGAAA
Organism: Agrobacterium sp. LR_9; assembly: GCF_041954855.1. Taxonomy (NCBI): domain Bacteria; kingdom Pseudomonadati; phylum Pseudomonadota; class Alphaproteobacteria; order Hyphomicrobiales; family Rhizobiaceae; genus Agrobacterium; species Agrobacterium sp. LR_9. The sequence goes on along the minus strand of NZ_JAVAYA010000001.1, from coordinate 12,838 downwards.
GCGGGTGAAACCATTCTTCTCGTCGTCGCCGCCGGCACGAAGCGGCTCGACAACCGCAAATTCCGCGATCATTTCGGCGCAAAGCCGCGCATGCTCGGACCGGAAGAGGTGGTGGCGGTAACCAGCCATCCCATCGGCGGCGTGTGCCCTTTCGGCCTGCCCTCCCCGCTTCCGGTGTTTTGCGATGTCTCCCTGAAAAACTATCATGAGGTGGTTCCCGCGGCCGGCGCCACCAATGCGGCGGTGAAGATTTCGCCGGAGGTGATGGCCGAATTGACGGGAGCGGAATGGGTCGACGTCTGCCAATGACACCGATTTGATCCGGACAGGACTTAACCCCGCCTTAAATTGCCGCATTTAAACTCTTCATCCTGGATTAAGGATCGCGCAGGCATAGAAGCCTGAAAACCTGAACGGGATGCGCGCGGTTTCGCGAATAGGAGCGACTTCGGCTGGATGGCAGGCAAGGGTAAATCACGCGAACGGGTAGAACCCTCCTTCGGGGATTTCCACGAGTCCGGTGATGACCTGCGCCTCGACGCCAGTGAGCGCATCAGCGGAACCACAAAGCAGCAAGCCGGAAAACCGAAGCGAACATCCGGCCGCACCAAATCCAGGAAAAAAGAAAAGCGCACCCGCAGCTCCGGCCGCGGCGTGACGGGCTTCATTCGCTCCCTCGTCTATTGGTGCATCGTACTCGGCATCTGGGGCGGCATCGGTGTTGCAGGTCTCGTTCTCTATTACGGCGCGCGCATGCCGAGCGCCAGCAGCTGGTCCATTCCCGAACGCCCGCCGAATGTGAAGATCGTTTCGGTGAATGGCAGCGTGCTGGCCAATCGCGGCACCACCGGCGGCGAGGCGCTCGCGCTGGAAGATATGTCGCCCTATATTCCGCAGGCCGTCATGGCCATTGAGGACCGGCGGTTTTATTCGCATTTCGGGGTCGACCCGCTCGGTCTCGGACGCGCCATCGTCACGAATGTTCTGACGGGGCGAACCGTGCAGGGCGGCTCGACGCTGACGCAGCAGCTCGCGAAAAACCTGTTCCTCTCGCCGGATCGCACGCTCGAACGCAAGGTTCAGGAAGTGCTGTTGTCCTTCTGGCTGGAGCATGAGTTCACCAAGGACCAGATTCTCGCGATGTATCTCAATCGCGTCTATTTCGGCTCCAATGCCTATGGTGTCGAGGCGGCCTCGCGGCGCTACTTCAACAAATCCGCGCGCGACGTCAATCTGGGCGAGGCGGCGATGCTGGCCGGACTTCTTAAAGCGCCCTCGCGCCTCTCGCCTGCGCGCGATCCGCAGGCGGCGGAAGAACGGGCGCAGGTCGTGCTGCAATCCATGCGCGATGTCGGCTTCATCACCGACGATGAAATCAAGACCGCCATGTCGCAGCCGCCGACCAAGGCGAAACGTTTCTGGTCTGGCGCCGAACACTACGCCGCCGATATGGTGCTGGAAGAAGTGCGCAACCTCGTTGGCGAGGTCAAGCAGGACATTGTCGTCGACACGACCATCGACCCCAATCTCGAGCGTGACGCCGAAAAGGCGCTGACCCAAGTGCTGCAGGGTGACGGAAAGAAGCAGGGCGCTTCGCAGGCGGCGCTGGTTTCCATCGATGGCACGGGCGCGATCCGGGCCGTGGTGGGCGGGGCGGATTATGCCGAAAGCCAGTTCAACCGCGCCGCCAAGGCAAAACGGCAACCCGGCTCCGCATTCAAGCCCTTCGTTTACGTCGCAGCACTCGAATCCGGGCTCACGCCCTATACCGTTCGTAACGACGCGCCTGTTCGTATCGGCAACTGGACCCCGGAAAATTACGAGAAGAAATATCGAGGCGAAGTGACGCTCGCCACCGCGCTCGCCAATTCGCTGAACACCATTGCCGCGCAGCTGGTGATGGAAGTGGGTCCGGATCGTGTGACCCAGGTGGCGCATCGCATGGGCATCGAATCCGAGCTGCAGAACAATGCCTCCATCGCGCTCGGCACCTCGGAAGTGTCGCTGATGGAGCTGACCGCCTCCTACGCCCCCTTCATGAATGGCGGCTACAAGGCGACGCCGCATATCGTCAAACGCATCACCGATGCGGATGGCAAGGTGCTTTACGAAAACAAATACGACAACCCGCCGCGCGTCCTGAGCGAAGAGATCGCCGCGACCATGAACAGCATGCTGTCGCGCGTCATTACCGAAGGCACCGGCAAGGCGGCACGGCTACAGGGCTGGCAGGCGGCAGGAAAATCCGGCACGACGCAATCGTTCCGCGACGCCCTTTTTGTCGGCTACACAAGCAACCTGACTACCGGCGTCTGGTTCGGCAATGACGACGGCACATCGATGAAAAAGGTCACCGGTGGCGGGCTTCCCGCAAAGGCCTGGAAAGATTTCATGACCGCCGCCCATTCAGGGCTTTCGCCCTCACCGCTCTTCGGGCTTGGCGCAGGCGGCGTGCCGCCGCTTGGGGAAATGCAGCAGCCGGCACCGGAAAGCGCGCCCTCCTCCATCGGCGATATCATTTCCAATGCGCTCGGCGGCGGAACGGTGGATACGCGCGCCTATCCCGAAGCCCCGGTTGCGCCGAATCCGAATCAGCCCGTTGCACCGATGCCGCCGGCAAATATCCCTTCGCGCGATATCGAACCCGGCTATTCAGCCGGCAACGGGCCTGTACCGCCCGCCGATATCGGCCGTCAGGCGCCATCCGGACCGAAGCAGACGACCCTGCTCGATATTCTGATGGGAAACTGACGGCTTAGAGTGGCCGAAAGGCGCTTGTCTCAGGGCCGCTGGCGTTTCGCCAGCGCGGCACGAAAATTCCCGATTTTGCAGGTTTTGGTTCCATGGGACCGGCCTTCTCCGCAGCCACGGGCGGAGAGGGTGTCGGCACTGCAACAACCGCGTGCAGTCGCATTAACCGTAGATTGCCATTTGCACCGGAGCGGTTACATTTCGGATGACTTTTTACGGTAAATGAATTATTAATCGTTCATATAAATTAATTTTCTTCTATCAAAAAAACTTTTCAGGGCTTTATATTATGCTGGGTACTAAAGGCTCATCGCATGCCGTTTTTTACGGTGCCTCCTATTCCGCAGCCACAACTTTCGAATCGCCGGAAACGCAACCTTCCTCTTCGGAAAAAACCGTCTCCGCATTCCTGCGCGGCCAGTTCGCGCTCAAAAGAACGATTGACATTGCAGGGGCGTCCATCGCCCTTGTCGCACTCGCACCGGTGCTGCTCACCGTGGCAGTGATGGTCAAACTCGACAGCAAGGGACCGGTCCTGTTTTCGCAGGTCCGCTGGGGCATGAACGGGCGGAAAATCCGTGTCTATAAATTCCGCTCCATGAGGACCGATCTTTGCGATGCCACCGGCGTGGCGCAAACGGTGAAGAACGACCCCAGAATAACCCGGATCGGCGCGGTTCTTCGCCGCACGAATATCGACGAACTACCGCAGCTTCTGAACGTGCTGAAAGGCGATATGTCGCTGGTCGGGCCCCGCTGCCATGCCATCGGCATGCTGGCGGCCGGCCGTCTTTATGAGGAGCTGGTGCCGCACTACCATATGCGGCACCGGGTGCGGCCGGGCATTACCGGCCTTGCCCAGATGCGGGGATTGCGTGGCCCGACGGATCGCAGCGACAAGGCGCGCGCCCGAATCGTCTCCGATCTTTATTACGTCGACAATTTTTCGCTCTGGCTGGATATCAAGATCATGGTCGGAACGGTGATTTCCGAGTTGCGCGGCGGCAAGGGGTTCTGATTTTTCAGGCGCCATTGCCGCAGCCGCAATCGGCTGCTGCAAAAATAAAAAGCCCGGCAGCGATGCCGGGCTTTTTTCATGAAACCATCTTAACGATCAGTTTGTCGGCGCGGGAGCCGCAGCGGGGTCCGGAAGCGGTGCCGGGTTTGCCGACAGCGTCCGCAGATAAGCGATGAGATCGGCGCGTTCCGTCTCCTTCTTCACGCCCGCAAAGCCCATGGCCGTGCCGGGAACGTGTTTCTTGGGAGCTTCGAGGAAGAAGCTGAGATGATCGTAATCCCAATGCACGGAACCGCCCTTGGAGAAATCCTTCATCCCTGCGGAGTAGCTGAAACCTTCATGGCTGGCGATCGGCCGGTTGACGATATCGAAGAGATTGGGGCCGACCTTGTTTGCACCACCACTCTCTCCGGTATGACAGCTCGTACACTTCTTGAAGACCGTCTCGCCCTTGGCGGCATCGGCGCTCGCAAGCAATTGCGCAATCGGCGTCGCCGCGGCAGCGGTTTCTCCGCCGGCTGCTTCGCCGCCACCCTCTGCCGCAGCAATGGCGTAACCTTCCTTTTCGGGCGCAGGCGCATGGAAAATGCCCTCAGACGCAATCGACACCGACATCAGGACGAAAACCGTGCCAAGCAACGCCCCAACGCCCATATTTACATAAGAATTCATCTATATGCGCTCCCTCGCATCCGCTTGATATAACGGGCATCTTGAAATTGCTCGAAAGCTATGGCTTTTGCACAGCCTGCGCAACTTGAATAATGCTCCCCACACCGTGACGTTTTGACACTTTTCGGGCGGGATTTGAAGGGTGTCGGATGAAGAATCGGGATTTCGAGAAAGCTGTCGTCCTCATACCGGCGCGGATGGCATCCACGCGCCTGCCGGGCAAGCCGCTCGCCGACATCGGCGGCAAGCCGATGATCGTGCAGGTGGCGCTGCGCGCACGCGAGGCCGGCGCAGAGCGAATCGTTGTGGCCGTTGATGACGAACAGGTGTTTTCGGCCGTCAAAAATGCCGGTTTCGACGTGATGATGACCCGCGACGACCATCAATCCGGCTCGGACCGCATTTTCGAAGCGCTGCAGAAAGCCGATCCCTATGGCAAGGCGGAATATGTCATCAATGTCCAAGGCGATCTTCCGACCATCGAAGCGGAGACGATCCGCGCTTCGCTGCGTCCGCTGGAAAATGCCGCCGTCGATATTGCGACACTGACGGTCGAAATCACCGACGAGGAAGAAAAAACCAATCCGAACGTGGTGAAAGTGGTGGGCAGCCCACTTTCCGAATCGCGATTGCGCGCGCTTTATTTTACCCGCACCACCGCCCCTTATGGCGATGGCCCGCTTTATCATCACATCGGACTTTATACCTATCGCCGCGCAGCACTCGAGACATTCGTGAGCCTGCCGCCCTCGCCGCTGGAAAAACGCGAGCGGCTGGAACAGCTGCGCGCGCTGGAAGCGGGGATGCGCATCGACGCCGAAATCGTCAGTTCCGTACCGCTCGGCGTGGACACGCCGCACGATCTGGAAAAAGCCCGCAAAATTCTCGCAAGCAGAACCCTCTAACGGACAGTCCCATGACCTTGAGCACAAATCGCATTGCCTTCCAGGGCGAATTCGGCGCGAATTCCGATATGGCCTGCCGCGACATGTTCCCGGATATGGAGCCTTTGCCGTGCCCGACATTCGAGGATGCCTTCAACGCCATTGAAAACGGCGAAGCCGATCTCGGCATGATCCCGATCGAGAACACGCTGGCCGGCCGCGTTGCGGATATTCATCACCTGCTGCCGGAATCGCGCCTGCACATCATCGGCGAATATTTCATGCCGATCCGCTTCCAGTTGATGGTGATGCCGGGCGTGAAGAAGGACGAGATCCGCACCGTCCACAGCCACATTCACGCGCTTGGCCAGTGCCGGAAAATCATCCGTTCGAACGGCTGGAAGCCCGTCATCGCCGGCGATACGGCGGGATCCGCAAGACTGGTGTCCGAAAAGGGCGACCGCAGCATGGCGGCACTTGCGCCGCGCCTTGCCGCCAATCTCTACGGCCTCGATATTCTCGCTGAAAACGTCGAGGATTCGGAAAACAACGTCACGCGTTTCGTGGTGCTTTCCCGCGATGAAAACTGGGCCAAGCGTCAGTCGAGCGACGAAATTGTCGTCACCACCTTTGTCTTCAACGTCCGTAACATTCCGGCCGCGCTCTACAAGGCCATGGGCGGCTTTGCGACGAACGGCATCAACATGACGAAGCTCGAAAGCTACCAGCTTGGCGGCAAATTCGTGGCGACGCAGTTTTATGCCGATATTGAAGGCCATCCCGATGACGAGCCGGTGCGGCATGCGCTGGACGAGCTGCGCTTCTTCTCCGAAAAAGTTCGCATTCTCGGCGTCTACAAGGGCCATGCGATGCGCGGCAAGCTCAACCAGGGTTGAGCCTGCCTAACGCGATTATTTCTCCCATTCCACCCAATCGCGCATCAGCCGGTGCGCGATGGCGCCACCGGGAGGCGCGGAAAAGCCCTCACCCGTCGCCGTCTCCAGCATCTTGGCGACTTCCGCCCGTGTGAACCAGCGGCAATCCTCCAGTTCGATCTCATCGCGGGCAATATCGAAAGACAGTGCCTCGGCATAACAGCCGATCATCAGCGTATGCGGCATCGGCCATGGCTGCGACGCGTGGTAACGCACGCGGCCGATTTCGACGCCGGATTCCTCATGCGTTTCGCGGCGTACGGCCTGCTCGATGGTTTCCCCCGGCTCCACAAAACCGGCAAGGCACGAATACATGCCCGGTGCAAAATGAGCGCCACGACCAAGCAGGCAAAGATCACGCTCGATATCGATCGTCATCATGATGACGACGGGATCGGTGCGGGGAAAAATGGTGTGATTGCAGGCGGCGCAGATACGCTTGTAGCCGCCGATACGCGGCTCCATGGTGCCGCCGCACTTTCCACAAAACCGATTGTCGGCGTTCCAGTGGGTAAGGCTGACGGCCTGGGCAACCTCGCTCAGCAATTCCTCATCGAGAAGATGGTCGCGATAAAGCGTGCGGGCGTCGGCAAGCTTGTAGTGGCTCGCCAGTTGGTCTTCGGCAACAGCAACCGGCACCGCAATTCTCGGCTCGCCGGTTTCGCGATATCCGAGAAGCACGGCATTGTCGAAATCCGGCTGCAATTCGGCCAGCTCATAGGCGGAAAACAGGGGGTCGATGACCTGTTCGTCATGCTTCAGGACAAGTCGGTTGCCCGAAAAGGCAAAAATATGGGTGCCGTCTACTTTCAGCGCATCGGCAACGCACTCTTCCGTCCGCTTTTCAGCGAAACGGTCGAGGGCGTTCTTGGAAAAGGCTGTCAGCAGGCTTGCTTCGGGATGGGGGGCAGTGGTTTCAAAAATTTTCGTGGAAATCATCAGAGCGCGCCGGAGATTTTTTTCATCAAAGTTTCCTTTTCGCCCGCGGCATAGGGCACAGGCGTTCCGTGACCCCAGATAGGACCCGGCCAGCAGGTGTCGCCTTCATTGCGGGCGATTATATGGACATGAAGCTGCCGGACGATATTGCCCAAAGCACCGACATTGATCTTGGTGGCTCCGGTGATTTCTTTCAAGGCAGACGCGACGAGATTGGTCTCGAATGTCAGCACGGCCTGATCAAGCGGGGTGAGATCGAATAGTTCACTGACACCGTCTCGCTGCGGCACCAGCACCAGCCAGGGCCAGCGGTTGTCGTTTTGCAAACGCAGTTCACATAGTCCCAAACGCGTCACAAGCACGCTGTCGCGCGCCAGTCTGTCGTCCAGCCGGAATGTCTCCAAGGTGTCCTCCATGTTTGTTTTCATTGTGATAGCAGTTTTTTGAAGGCTTGGCTTGCATTTGCTTTCGATATTGCCGATATGTGGCCCCGGGAGGTTGGTGGTGGACGAGCCACTCGCCAACCGGGTCAGGTCCGGAAGGAAGCAGCCCTAACGAGCCCGGCACGGGTCGCCGTGCCAGCCTCCCACCTTTTTTAAAAGACGTGCTCAGCTTTCGCCGGGCCAGTTCAGCGCCCCAAGACAACTGGCAAAACAAACTGGCGAGGCAATGAGCGACACCGTACCCACCACATCAAGCGAATCCCAGGTCGGGACCGGCTACCGGGTACTGGCGCGCAAATATCGCCCCAAGGATTTTTCCGATCTGATGGTCGGCCAGGAGCCGATGGTCCGCACGCTGACCAATGCCTTCGAGACGGGGCGTATCGCGCAGGCCTATATGCTGACCGGCGTTCGCGGCGTGGGCAAGACGACCACGGCCCGCATTCTCGCCCGCGCGCTGAACTACAAGACCGACACCATCGACAAGCCGACCATCGACCTGCGCATTCCCGGTGAACATTGCCAGGCGATCATGGAAGGCCGGCATGTCGACGTGATCGAGATGGACGCCGCCTCCCATACCGGTATCGACGATATTCGCGAGATCATCGAACAGGTGCGTTACCGCCCGGTTTCGGCGCGCTACAAGGTCTATATCATCGACGAAGTGCACATGCTCTCGACGCAGGCTTTCAACGGTCTTCTGAAGACCTTGGAAGAGCCGCCGGAGCATGTGAAATTCATCTTCGCAACCACCGAAATCCGCAAGGTTCCTATCACCGTTCTGTCGCGGTGCCAGCGCTTCGATCTGCGTCGCATCAGCGCCGCCGATCTGGTCGGCCTGTTCACCGCCATTGCCGGCAAGGAAGGTTTCGAGGCCGACCCGCAGGCGCTTTCGATGATCGCCCGCGCTGCCGAAGGTTCCGCGCGTGACGGCCTTTCCCTGCTCGATCAGGCCATTGCCCATGGCGGCGGGCGCGTGGAAGCCGAAGCGGTGCGGGGCATGCTCGGCCTTGCCGACCGTGCACGTATCGTCGATCTCTTCCAGCATGTCGTCAAAGGCGATGTCGCAGCCGCCCTTTCGGAATTCAACGGGCAATATGAGGCGGGTGCAAACCCCGTTGTCGTATTGAACGATCTTGCCGATTTCACCCATCTCGTCACCCGCATGAAATATGTGCCTGACGCGGCGGAAGATCCCTCGCTTTCCGAGATCGAGCGCGTGCGGGGTGCGGAATTTGCCGAGACGATTGCGGTAACGGCGCTGTCGCGCATCTGGCAGATGTTGCTGAAGGGCATTCCGGAAACGGAAAACGCCTCGCGCCCGGCGGGTGCGGCCGAAATGGTGCTGATCCGGCTTTCGCACGCCGCCAATCTGCCGGCTCCGGAAGACGCTGCCCGGCGCTTGGCGGAGCTTTCGAACGGTGACGGCGGTTACGCCAATGGCGGACCTTCGGGTGGCGGCAATGGCGGCGGTGCGCGCGCCTATTCGTCGGGACAGGCCGTGGCCGCGGGAAGACCTGTCGATCTTCCCGCCCAGCGCCAGGCGACGCCGCAGACCTCCGCCGTGCTGCGCGCCGTTCCGGATAGCCGCCCGCAGGAGATGCAGGTCGCGGCACCGAAAACCGAAGAACGGCCGGAGCCGAAGGTTCCCGTTACTTCGGTGCAGGATATTGCCGATCTGTGCCAGAAGAACCGCGATCCCGTCATGCGGGCGAAGGTGCGCAACTTTGTGCGGCTGGTGCGGCTGGAGCCCGGCCGGCTTGATATGCGCCTCGGCGAAGGCGCGCCCGGATCGCTTCCCGGCGAACTCGGCGTCAAGCTCAAGGAATGGACCGGTATCCACTGGATCATCAGCCTCAGCAAGGAACAGGGCGAGCCGACCCTTGTCGAGGCCGAAGGCAACGCCCGGGATGCCCGTCTTGTCGATGCGCGTCAGGATCCTGACGTTGCCGCCATTCTGGCGCAGTTTCCCGGCGCAAAGATCACCGATGTGCGCATCCGCGCCGCCGCACAGGATGAGGCGGAAGAAATCGCGCCGCCATCGGTTGCCGAATCGAGCGAAGGCGACATCCTTCCCGGCGACGACATCGAGTTTTAAACAAAAAGAACAGGAGATTGGCACATGCGTGACATCATGGGCATGATGGGCAAGGTCAAGGAAATGCAGTCCAAGATGGAGAAGGTGCAGGAAGAAATCGCTGCCCTTGAAGTCGAAGGCAGGGCTGGCGGCGGTCTCGTGACCGTCATTCTCAACGGCAAGGGCGAAATGCGCGGCCTGAAAATCGATCCTTCGCTGTTCAAGGAAGACGAGGTGGAAATCCTCGAAGACCTGATCGTGGCTGCTCACAAGGACGCCAAGGAAAAGGGCGAAGCGCAGGCGCAGGAAAAGATGGCCGGCCTGACCGCCGGTCTGCCGCTGCCGCCCGGCATGAAATTCCCGTTCTGATATAATCCGATCGAAGAGGATGGCGTGATGCACGCCGTCCTCGCGTCTGGAAAGGGTCTAGGCTTCCAGCATCGCGCGGAACCGGGTTGCAAGCGGCGTTTCGAGATAGGCTGCGCGTTCAGTCATATCGAGCTGCATGGGGCGGAAGCGCTGGAGAACAGTCGGTATGGCCAGTTTCGTTCCCTGATAGGGTGCGAAGGCGATATCCTCCCCGGCGGCGAGCATTCCACCTTTCAGCACCCGGCAATAAAAACCCGGCTGGCCCGCCTGCCGGAAGCGCGGTGCGAAGTCCGGATCGCCGATGCGGGCCGACAGGGTGGCGCAGGGAATGCGGGCGGCGGTTACCTCCAGCACGACTTCGCTGGCCGAGAACCTGTCGCCGACATGGAGTTTCGCGCTGTCCACCCCCTCCAGCACGAGGTTTTCGCCGAAAAATCCGGGTTCGACGACAAAACCCAGCGTGCGTGACCAGAAATCGAGATCGACGGACCCCATAGCGTAAATCGCCTGATCCGGACCGCCGTGATGTTTGCGATTGCAGACGGCGTCGCTGACGATACCTTCGGCATCCACCATGACCGGGCCCTGCACGGCATGTTTGAAGATTCCGGTCTTCGCCGTCTTTCCCGGCAGGCTTTTTGCCTCGCCCCGGCATACCGCCCTGATTTTCATGGACTGCCCTTTGCGCTTCATGATTCCCGTTTCCCGATTTATGCAGTAGAAAGCGCTCATGGCAAAACGAGTCACCGGTCCCGAAATCGAAAAACTGATCCAGCTTCTGGCAAAAGTGCCGGGGCTTGGGCCCCGTTCGGCGCGGCGGGCGGCGTTGCATCTGATCAAGAAGAAGGAACAGCTTCTCGGGCCGCTGGGTCATGCCATGGGCGAGGCCTATGACAAGGTGAAGATCTGCTCCTGCTGCGGCAATGTCGATACGATCGATCCCTGCACCGTCTGCACTGACGACCGGCGCGACCAGTCGGTCATCATCGTGGTGGAAGACGTGTCGGATCTTTGGGCGCTGGAGCGGACGGGTGCGATGAACACCGCCTATCACGTGCTGGGCGGCACGCTGTCGCCGCTCGACGGCGTCGGGCCGGAGGATTTGAATATCAAGGGCCTGATCGACCGTGTCAGCGCCGGCGGTATCCGCGAGCTTATCATCGCCGTCAATGCGACGGTGGAGGGGCAGGCAACCGCCCACTACATCACCGACCGCCTTTCCGGTCTCGACATCAAGATCACCCGGCTTGCGCATGGCGTGCCGGTGGGTGGTGAGCTCGATTATCTCGACGAAGGCACATTGACGGCGGCGCTTCGGGCGCGCACGACGATCTGAAGCCACCCTCCCTCCCCGTTATTCAAAGAGGAGACCGAATGCGAAACCATTTTGCCCCGAAGGCACTGGCTGCACTTCTTTCCGTTTTTTCAGCAACGACGGCCTTGGCGCAATCGGCACCGACAGGTGCAGCCGCAGCCCGATACGACGCCGAATTTAACGTCTGGCTGAAAAAGGAAATCTGGCCGGAAGCCCGCAAGGCCGGCATATCGCAGAAAACACTTGAGGCCACGCTCAGCGGTCTCTCCATCAGCTGGAACCTGCCCGATCTCGTCATTCCCGGGCAGAAGCCGCCGAAGGAACAGAGCCAGAGTCAGGCGGAATTTTCCTCGCCCGGCGCCTACTTCTCCGAAAAGCGGCTGCAGGGGCTGGCCGGCACCGGCCGTTCGCTTGCAGCCACCCATGCGGCGACGCTGCGCAGGATCGAGGCGAAATACGGCGTTCCCGGTGATATCGTCGTTGCGATCTGGGGCCGCGAATCCGGCTTCGGCCGGGCAAAACTGCCGCATTCCGTGGTCGATGTTCTGGCCACGAAAGCCTATATGTCGACCCGCAAGGAGATGTTTCGCACCGAGCTGATCGATGCGCTGAAGATCGTAGAAAGCGGCGATATCGCAGCCTCGCGCATGATGGGCTCCTGGGCCGGCGCGCTCGGCCAGCCGCAATTCATGCCGTCGAGCTATCTCAAATATGCCGTGGATTTCGACGGCGACGGCCATCGCGATATCTGGAACTCCGTGCCGGATGCGCTGGCATCCATAGCGAACTATCTTTCCCAGCGCGGCTGGCAGCGCAATCGCGACTGGGGTTTCGAAGTTGCGATCCCGGCCAACGTCTCCTGCGCGCAGGAAGGCCCTGATCTTGCCCGGCCGGTGGCCGACTGGGCGAAGATGGGCATTACCCGCATTTCCGGAAAAGCTTTCCCGGCCAATGACCTATCCGCCGATGGCATGATGCTGGTGCCGGCCGGGCGGCACGGGCCGGAATTTGTGGTGACGCCCAATTTCTACGTCATCAAGGAATATAATAATTCCGATCTCTACGCGCTCTTCATTGGCAATCTCGCCGACCGCATCGCCCATGGGGCGGGCCCGTTCAAGGGTGAATGGGGCAATGTCGGGTCGATGCTGCGCTCCGATGTTCTCGCCATGCAGAAGGCGCTCGTGGCCAAGGGCTACGATGTCGGCAAGGCGGACGGGCTGGCCGGTTTCAAGACGCGTCGCTCACTCGGCGATTGGCAGGCTAAAAACGGCTTGGCCCCAACGTGTTTTCCAGACGCCACGCTGAAGACGAAGCTGAAGTAGCGGTTGCTGGCGACGTGTGAAAACCTCTCCTCCGTCATGCTCGGGCCTGTCCCGAGCATCTGCAACCGATTGATTTAACGATAGGTGTTTGGATCCTCGGGACAGGC